>JAYVCL010000356.1:0-5088 GCA_043749975.1 Burkholderiales bacterium | reverse complement strand
TTCCCACCGCCGTGTTCACCCACCCCAACATCGGAACCGTGGGCTTGACCGAAGCACAGGCGCGCGACAAGTTCACCGCGGTGCGCATCTACCGCAGCGAATTCAAAGCCCTGCGCCACACGCTGTCGGGCAGCAGCGCACGGACCTTGATGAAGCTGGTGGTCGACGACGCCAGCGACCGCGTGGTGGGCGCACACATGGTGGGTGCCGACGCGGGCGAGATCATCCAGGGCTTTGCGGTGGCGCTGCGCGCCGGCGCCACCAAGGCGGTGTTCGACGCCACCATCGGCATCCACCCCACGGTGGCCGAGGAATTCGTGACGATGCGTGAACTGCTGCGGCGCTGAGCTCGGTCGTGGCCGGTGGCATCATCCATTTGACTCATATTCGATTTATTGACTGCGAGCCTGAAACCCATGCTTCATCGCCTCGTTTTTGCCCACCCACAACGCTGGTTGTCGAGCGCCTTGTGCGTGGCCGCGCTGACCGCGCCCCTGATTGCCACGGCCCAAAAGGTGAAGGAATCCAGCTTTAGCAAGGGCAAGGCCGGCGGCCCGCTGTTGACCCGCGCGCAGTTGCGCGAATGCATGGCGCAAAAGGAAAGCCTGCGCGTTCAGAGCGAGCAAACACTGGCGCTGCAAACCCAATTCGAACGCGACAAGACCGAGATTCAGCGACTGGGCAGCGTGCTGAAAGAAGAGCTTGCCGTGCTCGACCGCAGCGATGCGCAAGCGGTGGAGCAATACAACGCCAAGGCCGTCGCGCGCGACACGAGCATCGACGATCTGGAGGCGCGTGCGCCGGCCCACAACTTGCGCGTGCAAAACCTGAACGCCGCGCGTGAGGCCTTTGCCCGCGCTTGCGAGAACCGCCGCTTCGACGAAACAGACGAGATCGCGATCAAGAAAGAGAAGTGATGCATCAAGCTGCGGCGTGAGCGCCGGCCTCGTCATTTGCCTGTATCCGGCGAGAACGTCGGAAAAATCGCTTCCAGCGACGCCAGAAACCCGCGCAGGTTGATCGGCTTGGTCCAGTAGTCGGAAAAGCCGGCCTGCAAGGCCAGGGCAATGTCTTCGGCAATCGCATTCGCCGACAGGGCGATGCAATTCAACGACGCGGTTTCGGCTTGCGACCGAATCCGGCGCAGCACCTCGAAGCCGTCGAAGTCGGGCAACTGCATGTCCACCAGCACCAGGTCGGGCCGCAGCATGCGAGCCCGGCTCACGCCTTCGGCACCGGTGCCCACCGACACGATGGCCAGGTCGCTGCGGCTGGCCACCAGTTCTTCAACCAGCAGCACATTGACCGGGTTGTCTTCGATGTACAGAATCTGCCGGCGCGTACCGCCCGTGCCGCTGCTGAATGCGTCGGCGCTGTGCTGGGCGTCGGTGGGTGGCTGGGTCGATGCGCCGGGTAGCGTCACTTCGAACACCGTTCCTTGTGCTGCCTGGCTGGTGACCCGGATCGAGCCCTGCATGCGGTCGACCAGCGCCTTCACGATGGCCAGCCCGATGCCCGTGCCTTCGATGCTTTCACGCTCCAGCCCGAGGCGATTGAACGGCTCGAACAACTGGCCGATCTGTTCGGGCGTCAGGCCGCGCCCGGTGTCGCTGACGCGCAGCGTGAGGCCGTCGTCGGCAAGCCGGGTGTCGACACGGACCTCGCCCTGCACACGGTTGTACTTGATGGCGTTGGTGAGCAGGTTGATGAGCACCTGGCGCAAGCGCGTGCGGTCGGCACGCACCGATCCGGCGACCGAGCCGGTGTGCACCGCAATACCGTGCAGGCGGGCGAGCGGCTCGACCATCGGCAACACCTCGGCCAACACGTCGGCCACCCGCAAGCTTTGCAGGTCGAGCTTGAGCTGGCCGGACTGCAGGCTCGACAGGTCGAGCACATCGTCGATCAGCGCCAGCAGGTGGTCGCCCGCGATGCGAACGTGGTCGATGTGGGCGCGCTGCACCGGCAGCCCCCGGTCCTGGTCGCGTTGCAGCAACTGGGCAAAGCCGAGCACGGCATTCAGCGGTGTGCGCAGCTCGTGGCTCATGCGGGCCAGGAACTCCGACTTGGCCGCGCTTTCGCGCTGGGCGATCAAGCCTTCCTGGCGCACCGCTTCGGCATTGACGCGCTCGGTCACGTCCCAGTTGACGCCGATGTAGCGCAGGACGCGGCCGTCTGCCTCGCGTATCGGCGTGGCGCGTGTGGCCAGCCAGCGCACCGTGCCGTCGGGCCACACCACACGGAACTCGTTGGCCACCGGCAGACCGCTGAGCACGGCCCGGCGCAACCCGTCTGCGACCCGCGCGCGGTCGTCGGGGTGTGCTATCGCCAGGCGCTGCGCTTCGGTGGGCGCGGTGGCGCGCACCGCCAGGCCGCGCAGCGTGAACATCGCGTCGTCCCAGGTGGCCGCGCCGGTCACGATGTTCCATTCCCAGGTGCCCAGGCCGATGCTGCGCGCGGCCAGCGCCACACGTTCATTGACCGTGCGCAATGCGGCCTCGGCGCGCACCCGCGCCGTCACGTCCATCGAGACGCCCAGCAGCACGGTGCGCCCGTCGATCACCTCGCGCCGGGCGCGCTGCGCGATCCAGCGCAGTTCTCCGTTCTTGCGGATGACGCGGAACTCGTGCTCCATCGCGGCATCGCTGGACTGCATCAACTGGTCCTTCGCCAACGACATGAACGGCCGGTCGTCGGGGTGCATCAGCAGCAGCCATTCCTCGCGGGTCGGCACGCCGAGTCCGGGGTCGCGGTCGAACAAGCGGAACATCTGCGCATTCCAGTCGCCACTCAGGCTGTGGCTGTCGCGGCTCCAGACGCCCAGCTCGGCCGCGCTGGTGGCCACCTCCAGGCGCTTGGCCAACTCGGCGGCATGGCGTGACTTCTCGACCCGCTGCGTCACGTCCAACGCCACCCCGACCAGCTCGATCGCAACGCCCTTGGCGTTGCGCCGCACCACGCGCCGAGTGAGCAAGGAGCGCCAGGTGCCGTCCGCGTGGCGGTAGCGTATTTCCTGGTCCACCGGTTGGGCAGAATCGAACGCCGCAGCGTTGGTGGCGTCGATTTGCGCCAGGTCGTCCGGGTGGACCAGAGCGCGCAGTTCTTCGTTCGACAAGCCCTCGGCGCGTGGCTCCCGGCCCAGCAGTTCGAACGCCTTGGCAACCGAGTGGAAGCGTCCGCTGACCAGGTCTTGCCGCCAGATGGCGATGTTGCCCAGATTCACCGCCAGCTCGAGCTGCGAGCTGGTTTCAGTCAGGGCGCGCGCCAGCTCATAGACCTCGGTGTCGTCGACCATCACGCCGACCACCCGCGCGGGTACGCCGGCCTCGGAATCGATCACCCGCCACAGCGATTGGACGACCCGCAAACTTCCGTCGGGCCGCACGATCCGGAACCGCTGTGAGTAGTTGCCGGCCTGGCCCAGCGATTCGTGGTACTTCACCAGGCTGCGATCGTCCGGATGAATGCGCTGCACCCCGTCCTGAAAGCTCGGCGTGCCCTTGGCAGGATCGAGGCCGAAAAACTCGAACACGCGCGGATCCCAGCGTCCCTTGCCCGTGGCCACATCTCGTTCCCACACGCCGACCCGGCCAAAGTCTTGCGCCACATCCAACAGCTCGGCCAGTCGACGAGCTTCGGTTCGTGCCTCGTTATCGGCCAGGCCCTGCGACCGCCGCCGTGCCGATCGAGCGCGCGTGTGGTGGCGCACGGTGGGGTCGCTCAGCCCTGCGCCACCTGCAACACCAGCTTGCCGAAGTTTTCACCGTTGAAGAGCTTCAGCAGCGTCTCGGGAAAGGTGTCCAGACCGACCACCACGTCTTCCTTCGACTTCATGCGGCCGGCCTTCAGGTGGCCCGCCAACTCGGCCACCGCGATCGGATAGCGGTCGGCATAGTCGAACACCACGATGCCTTCCATGCGGGCGCGGTTCACCAGCAGCGATAAATAGTTCGCCGGTCCTTTCACGGGCGTGGTGTTGTTGTACTGGCTGATGGCGCCGCAAATGACGATGCGGGCGCGCAGGTTGATGCGCGTCAGCACGGTGTCGAGGATGTCCCCGCCGATGTTGTCGAAGTAGATGTCCACGCCCTTCGGGCAGTGTTGCTTGAGGCCGTCGCGCACGGCGTCCCAGCGCACGGCGTCGGGTGGCGCCGCGGCCTTGTAGTCGATGCAGGCATCGAAGCCCAGTTCGTTCACCACCCAATCGCATTTCGCCTTGCCGCCGGCGATGCCCACCACGCGGCAGCCCTTGATCTTGGCCAGTTGTCCCACGGTCTGGCCGACGGCACCAGCGGCACCCGACACCACCACCGTCTCGCCGGCTTTGGGCTGGCCCACGTCCATCAAGCCAAAGTAGCCGGTCATGCCGGGCATGCCCAGCACGTTGAGCCACTGCGTGGGCGTGCCCATGCGCTGATCGATCTTGAACAAGCCGCTGCGCTTGATGTCGGCCGCCGAAATCAGGCTGTACGCCTGCACACCCAGCCCGCCATTGACGTGGTCGCCAACGGCAAACGCAGCGTTCTTCGACGCCACCACCACGCCCACGCCGCCGGCGCGCATGACCTCGCCGATGCCGACCGGGGCGATGTAGCTCTTGGCATCGTTCATCCAGCCGCGCATGGCCGGGTCGAGCGACAGGCACAGCGTCTTCACCAGCACGCCGCCATCGTCGGGTGCTGCGACAGGCTCGGTCGTGAAACTCCAGTCGGCGCGGCTGGGCAAGCCCACCGGGCGGGCTGCGAGACGAACCTGGTGGTTGCTGAGTGCTGAAAGGTCTTGCATGCTGACTCCTGAACTGACCCGGCGCACCGGGGTTGAGCGCAGCATCGTAGCGCCACGCTGCAGCGCTGCAAACGTGGGCGTCGCGCCAAAAAAAACGCGGCCAAAGCCGCGTTTTTTGAGAAGCGTTGAAGCTTCTGTTTACAGCGGACGAATGTTCGCTGCTTGCAAGCCCTTTTGGCCTTGCTTGACTTCAAATTCCACCTTCTGGTTTTCCAGCAGGGTCTTGAAGCCAGAGCCCGTGATGTCACGGAAGTGGGCGAACAGGTCAGCGCCGCCCGCATCTTGAGCGATGAAGCCGTAGCC
>JAYVCL010000355.1:0-20165 GCA_043749975.1 Burkholderiales bacterium | reverse complement strand
CGCGGCCGCACGAAAGTTGTCGGCGAATTGCGCCAGCAGCATGTCCGACACCTGCACCATCAGGCGGCCGCCGAACTGCGCGAACTTGCCGTTCACGATCACCGCCGCCACGCCCACCAGCACCGACGTGGTAGGCGACTCGCCGGGCTGAATGGTGGCGGTCAGGTCCATCGAAGCCGAAGAGCCGCTGCGGTCGGCCCCCTTGCCGAGCAACTGCAACTTCATCGAGACTTCTTCGAGCGCGAGCACCTCGATGTCGCCGGCGAAAGCTGCGTTGGCGGGCCCCACCTTGACCTTGACGCTGCCCTTGTAGTGTGTGGCGTCGACCTGCTCGGTGATGGCTGCGCCGGGCATGCACTCGGCCACCGCTTTCACGTCGCGCAGCACGCGCCAGGCGCGGGCCGGGTCGACCTGCAGCGGATAGCGTTTTTCGAGCTTGACTTCCATCAGAGATTCACACCGCTCGCCTTCAACTGCTGCCAGACGCGGTAGGCGTTGTGCGGCATCGTCATGTGCTTGACGCCGAGGTGCGCGAACGCATCGACCACCGCCGAAGTGAAGGTCGGGATCGAGCCCACATGCGGCGATTCGGCCACGCCCTTGGCACCGATCGGGTGGTGCGGCGATGGCGTCACGGTGTGGTCGGTTTCCCACTTCGGGGTTTCCACCGCGGTGGGCAAAAAGTAGTCCATCAGCGTGTTGCCCAGCAGGTTGCCCTGCGCGTCGAACGGCATCTGCTGGCCCATCGCGACGGCATAGCCTTCGGTCAGGCCGCCATGAATCTGGCCCTCGATGATCATCGGGTTGATGCGCGTGCCGCAGTCGTCCAGCGCGTAGAAGCGCCGCACCTTGGTCTCGCCGGTGCCGCGGTCGATGTCGACCACGCACAGGTAGATGCCGAACGGAAAGGTGAAGTTGGGCGGGTCGTAGTAGTGCACCGCCTCCAAGCCGGGTTCCAGCCCCGGCGGCGCCTGGTGATACGCGGCCCAGGCGATGTCTTTCATCGACTTGAATTTGGCGCTGTCTCCGTCACCACTGCCCTTGACCTTGAAGCGGTCGATCTCCCAGTCGAGGTCGTTCTCGCCGACTTCGAGCAGGTGCGCTGCGATCTTGCGCGCCTTGGCGTGGATCTTTCGCGCCGCCAGTGCAATCGCGGCACCGGCCACCGGCGTCGAACGCGAGCCGTAGGTGCCCAGACCATACGGCGCTGTGTGGGTGTCGCCTTCTTCAACCTGGATCACCTCGCTCGGAATGCCGAGTTCGGTGGCGATGATTTGTGCATAGGTGGTGGCGTGGCCCTGGCCCTGCGTGACGGTGCCCATGCGGGCGATGGCGCTGCCGGTCGGGTGGATGCGAATTTCGCAACTGTCGAACATGCCCACGCCCAGGATGTCGCACATCTTGCTGGGGCCCGCACCCACCACCTCGGTGAAAGACACCAGGCCGATGCCCATCAAGGTCTTGCTGGCGGGGTCGGCGCGCCTGGCGGCCTGTTCAGCGCGCAAGCCCTTGTAGTCGCAAGCGGCCAGCACCTTGTCGAGCGCGGTTTGGTAGTCGCCCGAGTCGTACTCGAAGCCGAACGCCGAGGTGTACGGGAACTGCTCCTTGCGGATGAAGTTCTTGGCCCGAATCTCGGCCTTGTCCAGCCCCAACTTCTGCGCCAGGATGTCGACCAGCCGCTCGATCACGTAGACCGCTTCTGTGACGCGGAACGAGCAGCGGTAGGCCACGCCGCCCGGTGCCTTGTTGGTGTAGACGCCCTTGACACTGCACCAGGCTGCCGCAATGTCGTAGGAGCCCGAGCAAATGTGAAACATTCCGGCCGGAAACTTGGTCGGGTCGGCACACGCATCGAAGGCACCGTGGTCGGCGATCACGTTGACGCGCAAGCCCAGGATTTTGCCGTCGCTCGTGGCCGCAATCTCGCCGTCCATGTGGTAGTCGCGAGCGAACGCCGTGCTCGATATGTTTTCAATCCGGTCTTCGACCCACTTCACCGGTTTGCCCAGCACGATGCTGGCCACGATGGCGCACACATAGCCGGGGTAGATGCCGACCTTGTTGCCGAAGCCGCCGCCGACATCGGGCGCGATGATGCGCACCTTCGATTCCGGAATTCCCGACAGCAGCGACACCACCGTGCGCACGACGTGAGGCGCCTGCGAGGTCATCCACGTCGTCAGCTCGCCGCGAATCGGATCGAAGCTGGCGACGCAGCCGCAGGTCTCCAGCGGGCACGGATGCACGCGCGGGTAAAAAATGTGCTCTTTCAACGTGACCGGCGCGGTGGCGAACACCGCATCGGCCGCGGCCTTGTCGCCGGCTTCCCAGGTGAAGATGTGGTTGTGGTGCTCACGCTTGCCGTGCGCCCCTTCGGTCTTGCCGGCCAGGTCTTCACGCAGCACCGGCGCACCGGGCTCCAGCGCCTTGTACGGGTCGATCACGACGGGCAGTTCTTCGTACTCGACGATCACCGCCTCGACACCATCGGCCGCGGCGTAGCGGTCTTCGGCGATCACCACGGCCACTTCCTGCATCTGGAAGTGCACCTTCTCGTCGGCCAGCACGGCGGCCACATCACCGGCCAGCGTGGGCATCCAGTGCAGCTTGAGCGGCTTCAGGTCTTCGGCCGTCAACACCGCGATCACGCCGGGCATTTTGAGTGCCTCGGTCTTGTCGATGCGCTTGATGCGCGCGTGGGCCAGCGGCGAGCGCACGATGTCCATGTGCAGCATGCCGGGCATCTTGATGTCGTCGACGTAGTTGCCCTTGCCCTGGATGAAGCGGGCGTCTTCCTTGCGCAGGCGGCTGTCGCCCAGGCCTTGCAGCGCAGCGCTGCGCTCGAGCAGCGTCGGGTCAGTTGGGGCGTTCATAGAGCCCCCTTGGCGCTGCGCGCCGTCCCCCCGAGGGGGAGTTCACCCGCCTTGAGGCGGCTCGGCGTCGGGTTCATGCGGCCACCTTCTCGGTTTGTTGCAGTTTTGCGGCGGCGTATTGCACCGCCTTGACGATGTTCTGGTAGCCGGTGCAGCGGCACAGGTTGCCGCTGATGCCGACGCGAATTTCGTCTTCGGTCGGGTTCGGGTTTTCTTGCAAAAACCGGTAGGCGCGGATCAACATGCCCGGCGTGCAAAAGCCGCATTGCAAGCCGTGCTCTTTGTAGAAGCCCTCTTGCACCGCGTGCAGTACGGCGCCGTTTGTAGCCAGCGAGGCCAGGCCTTCGACGGTCAGCACCTCGGAGCCGTCGCACTGCACCGCGAGGTGGGTGCAACTCTTCACCGATTCGCCGTCGATGTCGACGGTGCAGACGCCGCACTGGCTGGTTTCGCAGCCGATGTGAACCCCGGTGAGATGGCATTCCTCGCGCAAGAAGTGAACCAGTAGCGTCCGCGGTTCGACGGCTTTCTCGACCGTCTTGCCATTGAGCTTCAGGGTGATCAGTTTTTTGCCCATGGTGTTGTCGGTGCTCTCGGTTATTGGCAGCGCGCCGCAGCCGCGGCGATGGCCCGCCGCACCATCTGGCCCGCCATCGCGGTTTTGTATTCAACGTCGCCGCGCAGGTCTTCGGCCGGGTCGCAAATGGCCATCGCTTTGGCGACTGCCGCCGTGATCGCGGCCTCGGTCAGCGGCTGGCCCAGCAGCGCGGCCTCGGCATCGACGGCCCGTAGCGCGGTGGGTGCCACATTGGTCAGCGCGATGCGCACATGGCTGACCACGCCGGCATCGATTCGCAGCACCACCGCCGCCGCCGCCGTGGCCCAGTCGCCGGTCTTGCGTTTGAGTTTCTCGTAGGCCCAGCCGGTCTTGGGCGCGAAGGCCGGCATGCGAATTTCGACCAGGATCTCGTCCTCGGCCATTCCGGTCATGTAGGTGCCCAGAAAGAAGCCGTCTGCCTTGACCTGGCGCTTGCCGTTCGGCCCTTCGAGCACGAAGCTCGCGTCGAGCGCGATGCAAATGGCGGGGTGGTCGTTGCCCGGGTCGCCGTGCGCGATGTCGCCGCCGATGGTGCCGCGGTTGCGCACCTGCGGGTCGCCGATCTGCCTCGCCGCCTCGGGCAGCAACGGCAGCCGGGCCTGCAAAACCTTCGACGCGATCAGGTCGCGCTCGACCGTCATCGCGCCGATGCAGACCGTATTGCCCTCTTCGCGAATGCCGCGCAACGCAGTGATCCGGTTCAGGTCGATCAGGTGCGCGGGCTGCGCAAAACGCAGCTTCATCATCGGCAGCAGGCTGTGCCCGCCGGCCAGCAGCTTGGCCTCGGGTCCGAGATCGCCCAGCAGCTTGATGGCCTCAGCCACCGAGTGCGGCGCGTGGTAGTCGAAACTGGGTGGAATCATCGTGCGGGTCTCCGGTGGTGAGTCACGTCAGCGCGGAAGAGGAGCAGCGCCGTGAACCGACTCTGAGCAGGCTCATCGTCTTCGGCGGCGGGTCGCTGATCGGGATTTATTTTCGAATTCAAGCATTTTTCTGTGTGCCTGCGCAGCGGGCTGACCCTTATCGGCTGGCTTCTTCGATGGCCGCCGTGGTGTTCACTGCGTGCGTGGCGACCTGCTCGTGATTCATCGCGATCACGGGCAACGGGTAGGTGCCCGAGACCACGCCGCGGTACCAGACTTCAACTCCCACCACTTCGGGCGGCAGGCCTTCGATGGCCGCGACCAGCGCCTCGACAACCGACGCCAGCCCGGCGTCCGAATACAGCGCCTCCGACTCGTGGCTGACCCGGTAGTCGTGCAGCGAGGCTTCGGTTCCGTCGATCTCGATTCGAACAATCATGGGGTTCCCTGAGTGGGCTGCGTGGTTTCAGTGGCGGGTCGGCAGCTCGCGGATGATGACGCGGCAACTGATGCCCTTGGGTGCCATTTCGCGCCACTCGACTTCGCCGCCCAGTTGCTTGACGCGCTTGCGCACCCCGCCCAGTCCCAGGCCGTGCGACCACGCCCGCGGGTTGCGCCCGCGCCCATCGTCGGTCACGGTCAAGTCGAGCCGGTCGGCCGCGAGGTGGAAGTCGATTTCGACCCGTGTCGCCTGCGCGTGGGCAATCGTGTTGCTGACCAGCTCGCGCAACACGCGGGTCAGCGCCGACCACTGGCCCACGCTGAGCAGCGGGTCGATGTCGTGGCTGAACTTCCAGACCAGTTGCATGTCCGCCGCCGTCAGCCGGTGGGTGAGGTCGGACTTCCACTCGGCCGCCGCATGCGAAAGCCGGTGGTTCGACGCCGCCAACCCGCGCGTCAGCGTCTTCAGGTCTTGCAGCGTGTGGCGCAGGTACTGCTCCATCTCGGGGTCGTGCGCCTTGTACATCAGCGTCAGCAGCCGCGCGCCGATGTCGTCGTGCAGGTCCTGGGCCAGGCGCATCCGCTCTTCGGTGCGGCCTTGCTCGACCGCCTTGTCGAAGGCAACCGCCCGGCGCAACTGCTCGACGATGCGGTCGGTGAGCCGCGCGTCTTCCAGCGTGAACAGGCGCCTGCCACGCTGCGCGAAACGCAGCATCACCGAGCTGGCTTGCGCGCTGCCTCTGTTGCTGTCGCTGCCGTTGCCGTTGCCGTTGTTGCTGCCGCCCAGCGCGGGCACCGGCACGATCATGGTCGAGAAGTCGGCCACGACGCGGGTCGCGCGCGTTCGCTTGTCGATCACCGTGACCTCCAGAGGCTCGAACAATTCGCGCAGCAACTGCGACAGCAGCGCTGCCGTGCGTTCGGGACGCACCTCGACCTCGCGCGCAATGCGGTACAGGTGCTCGAACATGCGCTCCGTGGTGAGCATGTTGCTGCCGATGAGCTGGGTCAGGATCCATTGCCGCGCGCCCGAATACACGGCCAGAGACAGGAACAGCGACAAGGTCAGCGAGGCGAACTGGCCAAGCGAAAAAACCGCCACGAAGAGCAGGTCGAACGATGTGGCCACGGTGCTGATGGCCGCCAGCAACGAGAACTCGCGCAGTATTTGCTGCGACTTCGACATGAACGGCACCAGCAACAGCAGCGACGCGAAAAACACATACCAGAGCATCGAGCCGATGGCGGCGATGTTGACCTGTAGGCTGGGCGACCGAGTGGCCAGGGCAAGTGCCAAGGTCAGCAACACCCAGGTGCCCACCGCCACCACGGCGAAGCGGCGCAGCACCACGGCGTAGGGGTGCGGCTCCAGCCGGTACGACCACGACAGCAAAGCCACCGTCGCCAGGCCGAGCACGGTCATCCAGCCCTGCGCCCACCACCACACGTGGTGCAGCGTGCCGTGGGTCGCCAGCCAAAGCAGCACCCCGCTGACGCCCCAGGCGAGCAGCGCTATCCACCCGGATCCGGGCAGCCGACGCGGGTGCAGACACACGGCATTGATGACGGCCGCGCCGGTGACCCAATCGAAGGCCAGGCGCAGCGGCATGTTCAGGCTGGGCAAGGGCGCGGGCAGGCCCAGCTCGAGCGTGGATTCCACGGCGATGAACACCAGGGTGCCGCTTTGGCACAGCGCCATCACCGCGTACAACAGGTTGCGCGCCGACGGCTTGGCCAGCACCAACACCATGGCCACGGTGTACAGCGCCAGACCCAGGGCGGCGAGCAGCCAGAACATGCCGCCCAGGGCGGCGAAGCCGCGGCGCTCGGTTTGCAGATCGACGACATCGCCGTTGGCAAAGAACAGCCGCACCCTGGCCTGCGCGGCGGCCTCGGCAAGTTGCTCTTGCAAGGTCTGCACACGGGCACGCTGGGCATCGTCGAGCACCCACCGCGCCGAGCGCTGAAGCGCCAACGCGCCGGTTTCGATCACCGGCCCCGAACCGCCGGAGAGGCCGACCAGGGCCTGGCCCGCGAAGGGTTTGAGCTCTGGCGTGCCGCTGCTCACGAGTTCGGGTCGATCGCGCGCATCGGCGCGCCAGGTGGCGTCGACGTGCGCCGTGTCAGCCAACCAGCGTGCCAGGCCGAACACGCCCAGGCAGCCCAGCAAGGCGGTCGCCACCAACAAACGAAGCCGCCAACCCATCCAGCGCGACTGGTGAGCCGATGCGCCAGCAGCCTGATCGAAAAAAAACGACGACGAGTCGAACCCGGTGTCGCCGCCCAGGTGCGCCCCGAAGGAACTGATCAGCGGCGAAGTCGAAGGGCCGGGGCGTGGGCCGGTGTGCAAGCGGGTCATGTGCGTATCGGCCTGGGCCAGCGGTATTGCAGATGCGCCCGCCGCTTCACACGTGTGACGCGCGCTAGACCAGGCCTTGCTTGCTGGCCAGAACAGCCGCTTCGGCGCGGCTGGACACGTTGAGCTTCTTGTAGATCGACTTGATGTGGTCGTTCACGGTGAACCACTTGATGCCCATCAAGTTGGCGATTTCCTTGATCGTGAAGCCCTTGCTCAGGTAGGTGAGCACTTCGCTTTCGCGTGGGGTCAGGCGTTCGTAGTCCATTGGCGCGCCGCGCCCCAGGGCCATCGGGCGACTGCTCAAAAAGCCACTCGGCGGCGGTGCCGTGCCAGCGTCGGCGGCCAGGCCGCCGATGCCGTGCCTGAAGTGGGTCAGCAAGCGCCTCGCGATGGCGGGAGACAACGGTGGCTGCCCGCGCACGATCTTTTGCAGTTCCTCGACCAGCACCTCGAAGCGGTCTTCCTTCAACAGGTACCCATCGGCACCGCATTGCAAGGCGGGAAACAGATGGTCGTCATCTGAGTACAGCGTGGTGACGATCTTGGTGGCCGGATAGTTCGCCATTTCGGCAAGCAACTCCATGCCGTTGCCGTCTGGCAGTTCCAGGTCGACCAAGGCCAGCTTGAAAGGGTCGGTGGGTGCCAGGGCCGGATTGGGCCAGGTGGTGCCGAGGTGGCGGCGTGCGCTTTCGAGGTCGCCGGCTTCGGTGATGGAGATGGTGTCGCTGAAGCTCTCGCGGACGACGCGGCAAAGGAAGCTGCGCGCCACTGGATTGTCTTCAACGATCAGCACCTTCACTGCCATGTCATGCCCATCCTCTCGACTCTCGGCATCGTAGCAGGCTGCGTGACATTCCATCACGTCTTCCGACATGAGCTCACGGGTTGGTCAGCACCAGTTTCCCGCGCACCTGCCGGCTGCCCATGCGGGCGAAAGCCTCAGGCAGCGCGCTCATCGGCAGCGTCTGATCGATGACGGGTTTGATCCGGCCCTGGGCATACCAGCTTGCCAACTCGGCCAGTGCGCGGGCGTTGTTCTTCGGCTCGCGGCGTGCAAAGTCGCCCCAGAACACGCCGACGACCGAAGCGCCTTTCAGCAGCGCGAGGTTGAGCGGCAGCGACGGGATGCCGCCCTGCGCAAAGCCGATCACCAAGTAGCGACCCCGCCACGCGATCGAGCGGAACACCGGCTCGGTCAGGTCGCCCCCCACCGGGTCGTAGACCACATCGGGGCCCTTGCCGCCGGTCAGCGCTTTCAGTTCTTCGCGCAGTGTGCCGCTGCTGTAGTTGATGCTCGCGTCGGCACCCAGTTCGCGGCAGAACGCGCACTTCTCGTCGGTGGACGCCGCAGCGATCACACGCGCACCCGCAGCCTTGGCGATCTGGATCGCAGCGGTGCCCACACCGCCCGCCGCACCCAGCACCAGCACGGTTTCGCCGGGCTTCAGTGCGGCCCGGTCGAGCAGCGCATGGTGCGTGGTGCCGTAGGTGCAGATGAAGGCAGCCGCGTCTTCAAACGCGAAGCCCTTCGGCAGCGGCATCACCAGCGCCGCGTCCACGCAGGCATGGGTGGCAAAGCCGCCCAGACCGCCGAACGCAGCCACCGCGTCGCCGAGCGCGAGGTGCGTCACGCCTTCGCCGATCGCGTCGATCACGCCGGCGTATTCCGAGCCCGGCACGAATGGCAGCGTCGGCTTCATCTGGTACTTGCCCTGCACGATCAGGAGGTCGGGAAAATTCAGGCTCGCCGCGCGAATGGCCACCCGAACTTCGCCTGCCTTGGGCTCGGGCGTGGGCACGTCCTTCCAGGTCAGTGCATCGGGGCCGATCGGGTTTTCGCAAGTCCAGGCGTGCATGGCGATGTCTCCTTGAATAAGCACAGGATGATAGACAGCGCGTCGCTGCGTGTGCGTTGCACAGACGACGACTGCCTACAATCGCCGCATGCGCATTCTCATTGCCAACGACGACGGATACCTCGCCCCCGGACTCGCTGCATTGGTGAAGGCCTGCGAAGGTCTCGGCGACCTCGACATCGTGGCCCCTGAACAGAACGCCAGCGGCACCTCCAACTCGCTCACCCTGGGTCGCCCGCTGTCGGTTTTCACCGCGAGCAACGGTTTTCTGTATGTCAACGGCACGCCCTCGGACTGCGTGCACCTGGCGCTGACGGGTGTGCTCCCGCACCGGCCCGACCTGGTGGTGTCGGGCATCAACCAGGGCGCGAACATGGGCGACGACACGCTCTACTCGGGCACCGTCGCGGCTGCGATGGAGGGCTTCTTGTTCGGCATTCCGTCGATCGCTTTCTCACAGGTCGAAAAGGGCTGGGGCGATCTCGAAGCTGCAGCCCGCGTGGCGCGCAAGGTGATCGAGCAGGTGCTGGCGCAGAGCCCCGCGCGGTCGCCGTATCTGCTCAACGTGAACATTCCGAACCGCACTGACGCCGACCAGGTTCCGATGCGCATCACCCGGCTGGGCCGACGCCACTCGAGCGAGGCGCTGATCCGCCAGACCAGCCCGCGTGGCGAGACGATGTACTGGATCGGCCCGGCGGGTGATGCGCGCGAAGCGGGCGAGGGCACCGACTTTCACGCCACCGCCAACGGACGTGTCTCCATCACGCCCTTGCAGGTCGACCTGACCGATCACGCGTCGGTGCCCGACTGGCAGTCGTGGCTCTCGAAGCGGGTGTCTGCGTGAGCGAGTCGGCGCGTCGGCCGGCGAAGTTTCCACTGCGTCTGGATCAACTGGCCCCGGTGCTGAAAACCCTGGTCAAAGCGCGCGACGGCGTGCCAGCGACGACGACCGCCGCGACGGCAGTCGCCCGTGCGGCGTCCACCGCTGCCGCGCGGCCCGTGCTGCGGCCGCAGGCACCGCTGCAGCAGGCCGTCAGCCACGCGGCAAGCCGCAATGCGCCGTCGGGCTTGGGCGTCGATTCGGCCGACGTGCGGGCTCGCATGGTCGACCGGTTGCGTGCCGGCGGCATCCAGAACGAGTCGGTGCTGGCGGCGATGGCACGCATTCAACGGCACCGCTTCGTCGACTCCGCGTTGGCGATTCAAGCCTATGAAGACACCAGCCTGCCGATCGGGCACGGGCAGACCATCTCCAAGCCATCGGTCGTGGCGCGCATGATCGAATTGCTGATGGGCGGGGCCAACGCGCGCGCCACCGGCCATCTGGGGCGGTGCCTTGAAGTCGGCACCGGTTGCGGTTATCAGGCGGCGGTGTTGGCCTGTGTGTCGCGGCAAGTGATTTCGATCGAGCGCTTGAAGGCGCTGCACGACAAAGCGAGAACGCTGATGGCGCCCGAGCGTGGCGACCATGTGCGGCTGGTGTATGGTGACGGCACACGCGGCCACCCGCCCAACGCGCCGTATGACAGCATCATTGCAGCCGCCGGCGGCGATGCCTTGCCCGGTGCGTGGCTGACTCAGTTGGCCATCGGAGGCCGGCTGGTGGCGCCGGTTGAAATGGGTGCGGGTCGGCAGGCGCTGGTCGTGGTCGACCACACCGAGCGGGGACTGGAGCGAAGGGTTCACGAAACCGTGCAGTTCGTCCCCTTAAAATCAGGATTGGTCAGATGAACATGGCGCGGTACATGAAAAAGCGAAGTGATGGTCAGTGGCAGTGCGCGCCCACCATGTGGATGGCCGGGTGCGCGTTGCTGCTCGCGGGCTGCGCATCGTCTGTCAACCATGCGCCGGTGGAAGACCGGCGCAGCGGCGCCCGCCCGCCCGCTGTGGGCAGTGGCGACGCCACCGCGTTGAACGCGGACGCTTCTTCAGCAGCCAAACCCTTGCCCGGTGCCGAGAACGCGGGCAAGCCGGGCTACTACACGGTCAAGCCGGGCGACACGCTGATCCGCATCAGCCTCGAGAATGGTCAGAACTGGAAAGATCTGGTTCGCTGGAACGGCCTCGACAACCCCAACATCATTGAAGTCGGGCAAGTGGTGCGTGTCATCGCGGCCGGTGCCGATGCCACGGCTGCGGGCACCCGCCCCGTGACCGTGTCCAAGGTCGAGACGCGGCCGCTCGAGCCAGCCAAACCTGCGGCAAGCGCACCGAGTGGCTTGAGCGCGCCGAGTGCCCTGGGCGCTGCGAGCGCCCCGGTTGCGTCTGCGGTGCCCGCGGTGCCCACGTTGCCAGTCGCGGCAGCCTCATCGCCGCCGCCTGCACCGCTCGCCGCGCCAACGGCCGATGACAATATTCCGTGGATGTGGCCTGCCGCCGGGCCGGTCGCCACGCCGTTCGACGATGCCAACAGCAAGGGGCTGTCCATCACCGGCAAGGCCGGCGACCCGGTGCTGGCTGCAGCCGATGGTCGCGTCATTTATGCCGGCTCGGGCTTGCGGGCCTACGGCAACCTGGTGATCCTCAAGCACAACAGCACCTACCTGACCGCCTATGCCCACAACCAGACGCTGCTGGTGAAAGAAGACCAGGCGGTGCGCCGAGGCCAGAAGATTGCCGAGATGGGGTCCAGCGATGCGGACCGGGTGCAGTTGCACTTCGAGATCCGCAAGCAGGGCAAGCCGATCGACCCCGCCAAGTTGCTGCCCCCGCGCTGACACGGGATTTTTCGACGCGTCACCATGGGCAGTCAGCGCACCCCTCGCAACGAGAACGCGCACAAGCCGGCCGCGCCGACTCTTGACAGCCCGTCGAAGCCCACGCTGCACGACGGCTGGGTTGCGACCGGCGCATCCGACGGCGATACCGAACTTGTTTCAGGCACTCCGCTAACGCTGGAGATGAGCGCCGGCGAGGGCGATGTCGGCAACACGCTGCAAGCCTATTTGCGCGAAATCAGGCGTGCGCCCCTGCTCAGCCCGCAAGAAGAATTCGACACCGCCACCCGGGCGCAGGCGGGTGACTTCGCGGCGCGCCAGGCGATGATCGAGCACAACCTTCGGCTGGTGGTGAGCATCGCCAAGAACTACCTCGGCCGCGGTCTGCCGATGACCGACTTGATCGAAGAAGGCAACCTCGGGCTGATGCACTCCGTGGGCAAGTTCGAGCCCGAGCGCGGCTTCCGGTTTTCGACCTACGCGTCGTGGTGGATACGCCAGACCATCGAGCGCGCGATCATGCATCAGGCCCGCCTGGTGCGGCTGCCGGTGCATGTGGTGCGCGAGTTGAACCACGTGCTGAAGGCGCGGCGTGCCCTGGAAGCCATTTCGGCCGGCCGCGGCGAGCACGACAGGGCGGTCCGTGTCGAAGACATCGCCGCTGCTGTCGGCCGTCCGGTGCACGAGGTGAACGACCTGCTGCGTTTCGCCGAACTGCCCACGTCGCTGGACGCGCCGCTGGAGCGCAACCCGACCCAGCCCTACGGCGAATCCGTGCTCGACAATGTGGCCGACGACGGGGCCACCGATCCGATGAGCCTGACGCTCGGCAATGAAGTGGAGCAACTGCTCAACCACGGGCTCGACGAATTGAATCAGCGCGAACGCGAGGTGCTCTCAGGCCGCTATGGCCTGGGCGACCGCGAGCCCGAGACGCTGGAGGTGTTGGCCGAGCGGCTGAGCCTGACCCGCGAGCGCATTCGGCAAATCCAGCAAGAGGCCTTGCTCAAGCTCAAGCGCCGCATGCTTCGAAACGGCGTCGATCGCGACTCCATTTTTTGATGCCGACAGCGGCGGACATCGCGCATGCGATCGATGAGCTACTGAAGCGGCGCGACGGTGCGTCGAGCATCTGCCCTTCGGAAGTTGCCCGCAGACTTTGGCCGCAAGACTGGCGTCAGCACATGTCGGATGTGCGCGAAGTTGCCCTTGCGCAAATGCGCGAGGGGGGTTTGCTCATCACGCAGGGCGGGCAGGTCGTGGATGCCGAGCGGCCGCTGCACGGCGCGATCCGCTTGCGCAGACCGCTGGCTGACGACTGATTTCGTCCGCGTTGACGGTGCCGGGATAATTGCTCCATGACTGCAAAAGACGAATGGCTGAACGTCGAATCGCTCGACCTCGAAGGGCAGGGCGTGGCACACAACGGCGAGGGCAAGGTGGTGTTCATCGAAGGCGCCTTGCCAGGCGAGCAAGTGCAGGTTCAGGTGCACCGGCGCAAAAGCAACTGGGAGCAGGCGTCGATGACAGCGTTGCGTCGCGAGAGCTCGCAGCGCGTCACGCCGCAGTGCCGCCACTTCAGCATTTGCGGCGGCTGCAAGTTGCAGCACTTTCACGTCAGCGCGCAAGTGGCCACCAAACAGCGGGCGCTGGAAGACGGGCTGTGGCATCTCGGCAAGGTGAAGCCCGAACGGGTGCTGCGGCCCATCGAAGGTCCAGCCTGGGGCTACCGCTACCGGGCCCGGCTGTCGGTTCGTTTCGTGGTGAAAAAGAACAAGGTGCTGGTGGGCTTTCACGAGCGCAAGTCCAGCTATGTGGCCGAGATGGACAGTTGCGAGGTGCTGCCGCCGCACCTGAGCGCTTTGCTGGTGCCGCTGGGTGAGTTGATTGCGGGCATGGACGAACGGGATCGCCTGCCGCAAATAGAGATCGCCGTGGGCTCGCAAGTCACGGCCCTGGTGCTGCGCCACCTCGACCCGCTGGGTGCCGCCGACCTGCAACGCCTGCGCGCTTTCGCAGCGCTGCACCCGATTCAATGGTGGCTGCAGTCGAAGGGGCCGGACACCGTGCGCCTGCTCGATGAAGGCGGCCTGCCGCTCGACTATCAACTGCCCGAGTTCGGCATCACCATGCCGTTCAAGCCGACCGACTTCACGCAGGTGAACCACCAGATCAACGGGGTGCTGGTGGGCCGCGCGCTGCGCCTGCTCGACGTTCAGCCGCACGAGCGTGTGATCGACTGGTTTTGCGGCCTCGGAAACTTCACGCTGCCGCTGGCCACGCGAGCCCGCGAGGTACTGGGGCTGGAAGGCAGCGAGGCGCTGGTGGCACGTTCGCGCGAAAACGCAGCGCTGAACGGGCTGGCGGGCAAGGCCGGTTTCATCGCACGCAACCTGTTCGAGATCACCGCGTCTGAACTGGCTGGTTTCGGTCACGCCGACAAGTGGCTCATCGACCCGCCGCGCGAGGGCGCTTTCGAATTGGTCAAGGCGATGGCTGAGCTGCATGCCGACGCTGCGATCGCTCCGGGCTTCCAACCGCCGCAGCGCGTCGTCTACGTCAGTTGCAACCCGGCCACGCTGGCCCGCGACGCCGGTTTGCTGGTGCACCAGTCGGGCTACCGCTGCACGGCAGCCGGCGCGGTGAACATGTTCCCGCACACCGCCCACGTGGAAAGCATCGCCGTCTTCGAGCGCGCTTGAAAAGGCCAGAAAAGAAAGGGGGCCCGAAGGCCCCCGCTGGTATTCAGTGAAACGTCCGATCTCTTATTCCCGCTCTCCGCCAAAGATTCCCAGCAGAGCCAGCAAACTCTGGAACACGTTGAAAACGTCGAGGTAGATCGCCAGCGTGGCACTGATGTAATTGGTTTCACCGCCGTCGATCACGCGTTTGATGTCGTACAGCATGAAGGCCGAAAACAAGCCGATGGCGATCACCGAGATCGTCGCCATCATCGCGGTCGACTGCATGAAGATATTGACCACCCCTGCAATCAACAAAAGGATCGCGCCGACGAAGAGAAACTTGCTCATGCCCGACAAGTCACGCTTGACGACCGAAGCCAGGCTGGCCATGGCCACGAACACCGCTGCCGTGCCGCCGAACGCCGTCATGATCAAGGACGGGCCATTTTTGAAGCCCAGCACCGCCGACAGCATGCGCGCCAACATCACGCCCATGAAGAAGGTGAAGGCCAGCAAAACGGCGACGCCGGCGGACGAATCCTTGGTCTTCTGGATGGCGTACATGAACCCGAAGGCACCGCCCAGGAACACGATGGCGCTCATGCCCATGCCCATGCTGTTCATGATGCCGGTGGACACGCCCACCCAGGCACCGAGCACCGTGGGCACCATCGACAACGCCAGCAACCAGTAGGTGTTGCGCAACACCCGGTTGCGCTGCTCGAGCGAGATGCCAGAACCGGCGAGACCCGGGTAGGCGGTTTGCAGGCTTTCGTTCATGGAACCTCCAAAGTGAAAGTAATGTGGTTTCTGACTCACAACGCGAATTCTAGTTCCCTGCCGCGCTGTGCAGCAAGGCGCTGCGACCGCACGGAACACTGTGTTTGCAGCTCGGCGATGTTGCTCAGTTGCGGGATACAGTGCGTCTTTCAATCCCATCGAATCGAAATGAACCAGAAACCCGTCCTGGCTTTGGCCGATGTCAAGCGTATCGCGGCCGCCAGCGAAGCCGAAGCCCTGCGCAACCAGTGGATCGTCAGCATTGCCATCGTCGACGATGGGGGTCATTTGCTGTGGCTGCAACGGCTCGACGGTGCGGCACCGCTTTCGGCGCACATCGCACCGGCGAAAGCGCGCACCGCAGCGCTGGGGCGGCGTGAGAGCCGCATCTACGAAGAGATGATCAATCAGGGGCGTACATCGTTTCTGAGCGTGCCCGAGGTGGAAGCCTTGCTCGAAGGTGGCGTGCCGATTTTTGCCGACGGGCATTGCCTTGGCGCGGTCGGTGTGAGCGGCGTGAAGTCGAACGAAGACGCGCAGATCGCTGCGGCGGGGATCGCTGCCTTCGGTCCGTTCAACTGACGCCGAAGGCTGCTGCGTCCTCAAGGCTGCAACCCAGGCAAAAGCTGCTGCCGGGTCCAATCGCGGAGCCGCTTCAGCCCGCAAGCGGTGCACTGCGTGCTTTATAATTCGAAGGTTTACCCCTAACCCAACCGCCCAGCAAAAATCACGCCGCTTGCACAAAGCGATGCGTCGGTTCTTGCGACGAAAACTCTGCCGGTTTTCTCTCTGGTTTCACGCTTGACGAGCCACCGCTCGGCGGGTCGAGCTGGGCGCGCACAAGACGGAGATTCCGGTGCCCGCGCAACTGCTGTTTCCTCAAGCCCAGGCGGTCCTGGCACTCGCAGACGGCACGGTGTTTCGCGGCACGTCGATCGGTGCCAGCGGCCGCACCGCAGGCGAGGTGGTGTTCAACACCTCGATGACCGGTTATCAAGAAATCCTGACCGACCCGAGCTATTGCCGCCAGATCGTCACCTTGACCTACCCGCACATCGGCAACACCGGTGTCAACCTGGAAGATGTCGAAGCATCGCGGGTTCACGCTGCCGGCCTGATCATCAAAGATCTGTCGGTTGTCGCGTCCAACTTTCGCAGTTCGATGTCGCTGGCTCAGTATCTGCAACGCGAAGGCACGGTGGCGATTGCCAATATCGACACCCGCCGCCTGACCCGCTTGCTGCGGTCCGCCGGGGCACAAAACGGCTGCATCCTGAGCCTGCCCGCCGGCGCGACGCTGACGCAAGATCACATCGACGACGCGATTGCCGCCGCCCGCTCGGCACCCAGCATGTCCGGTCTGGACCTGGCCAAAGTGGTGAGCCAGACCGAAACGTCCGAATGGACCGAAACGCAATGGGCGTTGGGCGTCGGCCATGGTCAGCAAACGCTGCCGAGTTTTCACGTGGTGGCCTATGACTTCGGCATCAAACGCAACATCCTGCGCATGCTGGCCAGTCGCGGTTGCCGGGTCACCGTCGTGCCTGCGCGAACCACAGCGGCGCAGGCGTTGAATCGCCGGCCCGACGGTATCTTTTTGAGCAATGGTCCGGGAGACCCCGAGCCGTGCGACTACGCGATTGAAGCCACGCGCAAACTGATCGAATCCGCTGTCCCGACTTTCGGAATTTGCCTCGGCCACCAGATCATGGCGCTGGCCTCGGGGGCCAAGACCTTCAAGATGAAGTTCGGCCACCACGGCGCGAATCATCCGGTGAAAGACCTCGACACCGGCCGCGTCAGCATCACCAGCCAGAACCACGGCTTCGCTGTCGACGAGAAGACGCTGCCGGCAAATTTGCGGCCGACGCACGTGTCGCTGTTCGACGGCACGCTGCAAGGCCTGGCACGCACCGACCACCCCGCTTTCTGCTTCCAGGGGCATCCCGAAGCATCGTCAGGGCCACATGACATTTCTTACCTGTTCGATCGTTTCACAGCGTTGATGGCGAAGTCCAAGGAGCGGAACAATGCCTAAGCGCAGCGACCTCAAGAGCATCCTCATCATCGGGGCCGGCCCCATCATCATCGGCCAGGCCTGCGAGTTCGACTACTCCGGCGCGCAGGCCTGCAAGGCGCTGCGCGAAGAAGGCTACCGCGTCATCCTCGTCAACAGCAATCCGGCGACGATCATGACCGACCCGAACATGGCGGACGCGACCTACATCGAGCCCATCACCTGGCAGGTGCTGGAGAAAATCATCGCCAAGGAGCGTCCCGATGCGCTGTTGCCGACGATGGGTGGGCAGACCGCACTCAATTGCGCGCTCGACCTGCACCGACACGGCGTGCTCGCGAAGTACGGCGTCGAAATGATCGGCGCGAACGAGAAAGCCATCGAGAAAGCCGAAGACCGTCTCAAGTTCAAGGATGCGATGACCGGCATCGGCCTGGGCTCGGCGCGCAGCGGCATTGCGCATTCGATGG
Organism: Burkholderiales bacterium; assembly: GCA_043749975.1. Lineage (GTDB taxonomy): Bacteria > Pseudomonadota > Gammaproteobacteria > Burkholderiales > Burkholderiaceae_C > JANYJJ01. The sequence goes on along the minus strand of JAYVCL010000355.1, from coordinate 2,504 downwards.
ACGACGCGCTGGCGGTGCAGCGGCGCATCACCGCCGAGATCGGAACCTCCAGCGAAAAAGCCGGCTTCCCGATGGTGATCCGCCCCAGCTTCACGCTCGGCGGCACAGGCGGCGGCATTGCCTACAACCCGGAAGAGTTCGAAGAGATCTGCAAGCGCGGGCTCGATCTGTCGCCGACGAAAGAACTGCTGATCGAGGAGTCGCTGATCGGCTGGAAAGAGTTCGAGATGGAAGTGGTGCGCGACAAGGCGGACAACTGCATCATCGTTTGCGCGATCGAGAACCTCGACCCGATGGGCATCCACACCGGCGACTCGATCACCGTGGCACCGGCGCAAACGCTAACCGACAAGGAATACCAGTTGCTGCGCAACGCGTCCATCGCAATCCTGCGCGAAATCGGCGTCGACACCGGCGGCTCGAACGTGCAGTTTGCGATCAACCCAAAAGACGGGCGCATGGTGGTGATCGAGATGAATCCGCGAGTCTCGCGGTCATCCGCGCTGGCCTCCAAGGCGACTGGTTTTCCGATCGCGAAAGTGGCTGCCAAGCTGGCCGTGGGCTACACGCTCGACGAGTTGCGCAACGACATCACGGGGGGCGCCACGCCGGTGAGCTTCGAGCCCAGCATCGACTACGTGGTGACGAAGATTCCGCGCTTCGCGTTCGAGAAATTCCCCGCCGCCGACTCGCACCTGACCACGCAAATGAAGTCGGTGGGCGAAGTGATGGCGATGGGCCGCACGTTTCAGGAAAGCTTTCAGAAGGCGCTGCGCGGACTGGAGACCGGCATCGACGGACTCAGCGAGCGCTCCACCGACCGCGACGAGATCATCGAAGAAATCGGCGAGGCCGGGCCCGAGCGAATTCTCTACGTGGGAGATGCGTTTCGCATCGGCATGAGCCTGCAGGAGGTGTTCGAAGAGACCGCCATCGACCCCTGGTTCCTGGCCCAGATCGAGCAACTGATTCAGACCGAGACAGCGCTAAAAGACCGCACGCTTTCCGCTTTGTCGGCGGATGAACTTCGTCACGTGAAGAAAAAGGGTTTTTCCGATCGCCGTTTGGCCAAGCTGATGGGCACCCACCAGCATGAAGTGCGCGCGCGGCGCCACAGCCTTGGCGTGCGCCCCGTCTACAAGCGGGTGGACACCTGTGCGGCCGAGTTCGCCACGCAAACCGCCTACCTGTACTCGTGCTACGAAACAGCCGATGGTGAGTGCGAGGCTGAGCCCACCGACCGCAAAAAGATCATGGTGCTGGGCGGCGGGCCGAACCGCATCGGCCAGGGCATCGAGTTCGACTACTGCTGCGTGCATGCCGCGCTGGCGCTGCGCGAAGACGGCTACGAGACCATCATGGTCAACTGCAACCCCGAGACGGTGTCCACCGACTACGACACCTCGGACCGCCTGTACTTCGAGCCGGTGACGCTGGAAGACGTGCTGGAAATTGTCGACAAGGAAAAGCCGGTGGGCGTGATCGTGCAGTACGGCGGGCAGACGCCGCTGAAGTTGGCGCTCGACCTGGAGCGTGCCGGCGTGCCCATCGTCGGCACCTCGCCCGACAGCATCGACATGGCGGAAGACCGCGAACGCTTCCAGAAACTGCTGCATGAACTGGGCCTCAAGCAGCCGCCGAATCGCACCGCGCGCACCGAAGAACAGGCGCTGGTGCTGGCCCAGGAAATCGGCTACCCGCTTGTCGTGCGACCCAGCTACGTGCTTGGCGGGCGGGCGATGGAAATCGTGCATGGCGACAAAGACCTGGAGCGCTACATGCGCGAGGCCGTCAAGGTGTCCGAGAAGTCGCCGGTGCTGCTCGACCGCTTTCTCGATGACGCCATCGAAGTCGATGTGGACTGCATCAGCGACGGCAGCGACCGGGAAGACGGCGTGATGATCGGCGGCATCATGGAGCACGTCGAGCAGGCAGGGATCCACTCGGGTGATTCGGCGTGCTCGCTGCCGCCGTATTCGCTCTCGAAGGAGCTGCAGGACGAAATGCGCCGTCAGACCGTCTTGATGGCGCGCGCGCTCAAGGTCAAGGGGCTGATGAACGTGCAGTTCGCGATCCAGGGTGAAGGCGAGAACGCCGTGGTCTACGTGCTGGAGGTAAATCCGCGCGCTTCGCGCACGGTGCCTTTCGTGTCCAAAGCCACCGGTGAGCCGCTGGCCAAGATCGCGGCGCGTTGCATGGTGGGCCAGCTTCTGTCGCAACAAACAGGCGTCAAGGGCGAGGTGATTCCGCCTTACTTCAGCGTCAAGGAAGCGGTCTTTCCGTTCAACAAGTTCCCCGGTGTCGACCCGGTCCTGGGGCCTGAGATGCGCTCCACCGGCGAGGTTATGGGCACCGGCCGCAGTTTTGGCGAAGCGATGTTGAAGAGCCAGTTGGGCGCCGGCTCACGCTTGCCGACCAAGGGCGGGGTGTGCATCACCGTCAAGAACAGCGACAAGGCGCGTGCCGTGATGGTGGCGCGAGACCTGCACGCGCTGGGTTTCACG
>JAYVCL010000354.1:0-9844 GCA_043749975.1 Burkholderiales bacterium | reverse complement strand
ACCACCCACCGTGCGGATCCGCAGTGGGCGCATCGACAAGTCGGCTTGCTCGACGAAGTTCATCTCTTCTGTAACGTGGTGCAGCCCTGGGCCTTGCGCCGCATGGTCACGCGCCTTCATGCGCCGATGCGAACCCTCCGTCGCGTGGGTGCTGCCCTCGCGTGACCAGCGGATGCGCGCACAGCCCGACCCGCAAGCAGCGCTGAACGACCGACGCATCGGAGTGGTCAGAACGGCGCGCCTGATTGGCACGGCGACCTGAACCGCATCGACCAAGAACTGAAGTCACACCGTCTCGCACTTGCCCTCGGTAGCTCATGGTGTGAGCCCCCCCATGGGTGAAACTGAGGTTTGTCGCTGGTCAGTCGCCTTTACCTGTCGCCTTTACCTTGACAAGTGGTACGTTTTTACGTACCGTGTGTCTTTTGGACGGAGACTACCGTGGCCGTAATCACTGCAAGCGAAGCTCGTGCGAACCTGTATCGCCTGATCGACCAGACCGCCGAGTCGCATCAACCCATCGTTATCGCAGGGAAGCGAAGTTCCGCCGTGCTCGTCTCGGAAGAAGACTGGCAGGCAATTCAAGAGACGATGTTTCTCTTGTCGATCCCAGGTATGAGGAAGTCCATACGAGATGCCATGGCTGAGCCCTTGTCCAAGAGTGCCAAGGAATTGACCTGGTGAGCTGGTCGATCACTTACTCAAAGCAGGCGCTGAAAGACGCGAAGAAGCTCAAAGCCGCAGGCCTCAAGCCAAAGGCCGAGGAATTACTTAACATTCTCAAAGTCGATCCCTTGCGCAATCCCCCGTCTTTCGAGAAACTCATAGGCGATCTGGCCGGTGCCTACTCTCGGAGAATCAACATTCACAATCGCCTCGTGTACGAAGTTTTCCCCAAACAACGGGTCGTGCGCGTGCTCCGCATGTGGACCCACTACGAGTGAGCCGCTTACCCCCTCGCCCAAGCGGAGCGTCAACGGCATAGCCCGCTTGTTTCGAATGTTAGGCGTCTGAAACACAGTTCCATGAACACTCACATCGTCATCGCCAAGTCCGCTGCTTGCTTTTGTGGCGCAGTGAAGCTGTAACTCAGCGCGAACCCAAAAGGCGTTATCAATTGCCGCTGCGGCGAGTGCCGCCACCTGAGCGGCATTGCCTTTTCGGCCTGGGCCGCTTTCGCCGAGCAAGCAAGCAATCGTGATCGAAGGAAGGGAATCGCTAACCGCTTTCCAAGTCATAGAGAACCTATGTCGTCACTTTTGCCGCAGCTGCGGATCGCATGCCTACACCTTTGACAAACGCCATCCAAAGATGCTCGGCGTTCCCGCAGGCGCGTTTGAGCGCAGTGTTCCGTTTAGGGCAAATACTGTTCAGCCATCAGCTCGTCCAACGACAGACCAGCATTCTGGCGAATTGCCGCATATTTGATCTATCAACGTCTGCAGGCGCAGTGGCCACAATCGCGGCATGTCGCAATCATTCGAACTTCACCCCGACAACCCGCAACACCGCTTGTTGAAACAGGCCGCGCAGATTCTTCATGACGGCGGCATTGCGGCGGTGCCCACCGATTCGAGCTATGCGCTGGTGTGCCACCTGGACGACAAGGCGGCTGCGGAGAAGCTGCGGCGCATTCGCGCTGTCGACGACAAGCACCACCTGACCTTGCTGTGTCGCGACCTGAGCGAGCTGGCCAGCCACGCCAGGGTCGACAACAAGCAATACCGGCTGCTCAAGCTCGGCACGCCGGGGCCGTTCACCTTCATCCTCGAAGCCACCAAGGAGGTGCCGCGCCGCGTCTCGCACCCGTCCCGCCGCACCATCGGTCTGCGCGTGCCCGACCACAAGGTGCTGCAGGAACTGTTGACTGTGTTCGGCCAGCCGCTGCTGGCGACCACGCTGATCGCCCCCGGGGAAACCGAACCGCTCAACGACGCCGACGAGATACGCGAACGTTTCGGCAATCAGCTTCAGGCGTTGGTCGATGCCGGTGCCTGCGCGATGCAACCCACCACCGTGGTCGACCTGACGGGTGTCGAGCCGGTGCTGATTCGCATCGGGCGCGGCGATCCGGCGCGACTGGGTTTGTCGGTGCTGGGGTGAAGACGTGAGGTGTTGAGCCGCGGCGTTCAGCTCGAAGGCCGCAGCGCCTTCACCACCCGCTGCGCGTCGAAGCCCACTTGCCGCTGGCCGCGCACCACCAGCACCGGCGTGCCGGGCGACAGCAAGGCATTGAAGCGGCCGTCGCAGGCCGCGTCGCGCTCGATGAAGCATTCGGTGTAAGGCACGCGGTACTCGGTGAACCAGGCCCGGGCTGCGGCGCAATACGGGCAGCTCAGCGACGAGATCATCTGGATGTCGCCCGGTGCGGCGAGCGCTGCGGCGTCGTTTCCCAGGCGGTCACGGCTCCACGCCTGAAGGGCCTGCGTGCCGACCCAAACAGCCAGCAACACAAGCGCGAGCGAACCGAAGCGGCGGGCCAAAGAACCGTTCATGCGCCGGCCGAAATGGCGGCCGTCACCACCACTTCGATCTTCCACTCGGGTCGCGCGAGCCGGGCCTGAACGGTGGCGCGCGGCGGCGCGTCGCCCAGCGCCACCCAATCGTCCCAGACCTCGTTCATGGCGTTGAAATCGGCCATGTCGGCAAGGTAGATCTGCGCCATCAGAATGTGCGCGCTGTCGGTGCCTGCCTCATTCAACAGCTTGTCGACCATGGCCAGCACCTGTGCGGTCTGGCCGCGAATGTCTTGGGTGGCATCGCGCGGCACCTGGCCCGCAAGATAGACCGTGTGGTTGAACACGGCCATCTCCGACAGGCGGTCGCCGACATGAAAACGCTTGAGTCCCTGGGTCATCGCTTGGCTCCGTGGCGGGTGTGTTTGCTCGCGTGTTGGGCATCGTGCTGCCCGGCATGCTGGGCCGAGGCATCAGTCTTCTGCCCCAGCCGGCTCTCGGTGCCCTTGAGCAGCTTGCGAATGTTGGCGCTGTGCCGCCACACCAGCAACAGCCCCATCACGCCCACCGCCAACGCCAGCGGCCCGCCGCCCCAGATCAGCAACTGGTAGAACGGCGCGAACGCAGCGGAGACGATGGACGCCAGCGACGAATAGCGAAAGAAGAACGCGATGATCAACCAGGTGGCCAGCGTGGCCAGCCCGAGCCAGGGGTTGGCGCCCATCAGCACCCCGGCCGCCGTGGCCACGCCCTTGCCACCTGCGAACTTGAAAAACACCGGCCACAAATGACCGACGAACGCCGCCAGCCCGACCAGGGCCAGCGTGCCCTCGCCGAAGCCAAAGCCGGCACCGAACTGGTTCACCCACCACACCGGCACGAAGCCCTTCAGCGCATCGAGCAGCAGCGTGAGCCCTGCGGCCAGCTTGTTGCCCGAGCGCAGCACATTGGTGGCGCCGGGGTTGCCCGAGCCATAGCTGCGCGGATCATGCAGGCCCATCAGCCGGCTGACGATCACCGCGAACGACAGCGAGCCGATCAGGTAGGCGGCCAAGGTGGCCAGGGCGGGATTGAGAAGCTGCATGAAGGCTGCGTGAATGGAAGCAAGACTATTCTGCGCTTGCAAGAATCGATGTCGAACTCACGACCTCGCGGGCTGACATCGGCGCTCGCATTCAGCGTTGCGATTTCGACGGCCCCGGTGGCGGTGCTGCGCCGCCGATGGCGCACTGCACCGGCCGCGCGCCCAGCAAGGTCACCAACACCTTCGGGTCGACGCCCACCAGGTAGCCGCGCTGGCCCCCGTTGATGAAGATCAACGGCAGCTCGAGCACGGTGCTCTCCACATACACCGGTATCGCTTTTTTGGTGCCGAAGGGCGAGGTGCCGCCGACCATGTAGCCGCTGTGACGCTGGGCCACCTCAGGCTTGCAGTTTTGTACTTTCTTGGCCCCGATCTGGCGCGCCAGGTTCTTCGTGCTGACCTGGCAGTCGCCGTGCATCAGCACGATCAGCGGCTGGGCCGTGTCGTCTTCCATCACCAGCGTCTTCACCACATGGTGTTCGCTCACGTTGAGTTGGCGCGCCGATTCTGTCGTGCCGCCACCTTCGACATAGTCGTACAGGTGCTCGCTGTAGATGACCGCGCGGCGCTTGAGCAACTGCGTGGCGGGGGTTTCCGAGGCGTGGTCTTTGCGTGCCATGAAAGGGGGGTCGAGCCGGGTCACTGCGCCGGGTCGCGGTGCAGCCACCTCACGGCGTCGATCTCGGTCAGCAGCTCGGGCGACAAGGTGGTGCCCCAGGCGTCGATGTTCTCGTCGAGTTGGGCCAGGTTGGTGACGCCGATGATGGTGCTGGCCACGCGCCAGTTGGTGTAGCAAAAGGCCAGCGCCATGCGGGTCGGCGTGAGGCCGTGCTTGCGCGCCAGCGCGTTGTACAGGCGGCCCGCGTGGAACGCCTCGGGCCGCGCCCAGCGTTGCTGCTTGAAGGCATCGAACAAGGTCAAGCGGCCAGCCTGCGATGCGCCGCTGGCGTCGTATTTGCCGGTCAACACGCCGAAGCCGAGTGGCGAGTAGGCCAGCAGCGAGACGCCGTGGCGGTACAGGGTTTCGTCGAGCCCGTTGTCGATCACGCGGTTCACCAGCGCATACGGGTTCTGCACGCTGACCACGCGCGGCAGGCCGTGCAGTTCGGCCAGACGCAGGAATTCGCTGACGCCCCACGGGGTCTCGTTCGACAGGCCGATGTGGCGCACCTTGCCGGCCTTCACCAGCCCGGCCAGCGCTTCGAGCTGCGCATGAATGGAGGTGAATTCGCGGTCCTTGGCCGGATCGAAGAACAGCGCGCCGAAAGCCGGCGCGTTGCGGTTCGGCCAGTGGATCTGATACAGGTCGATCACGTCGCTGCGCAGCCGCTGCAAGCTGTCGTCGCAAGCCTGCACGAACTCGGCCGGTTTGACGTTGGCGCTGCCGTTGCGCACCCAGTCCATGTTGCGCGACGGGCCGGCCACCTTGGTGGCGAGCACCACGTTCTGGCGTGCGCCAGGGCGCTTGGCCAGCCAGTTGCCGATGATGCGTTCAGACGCGCCGTAGGTTTCGCGCCGCGTGGGCACGGCGTACATCTCGGCGGTGTCGATGAAGTTGACGCCGCGTGCGAGGGCGTGGTCGAGCAGCGCGTGCGAGGCCGCTTCATCGACCTGCTCACCGAAGGTCATGGTGCCCAGGCAGATGGGCGTGACGCGCAGGTCGCTGCGGCCGAGGCTGACAGTTGGAAAAGAGTTCATGCGAACGAGTTTACGGCGAGCCACGACAATGCCTGCCGTGCCGCATTCCAACCATTACCTCCGCCCCTCGCCAAGGGCGGCCTTGCTTGCCACGGCGCGCGTGCGGCGTAGCCTGCTGATCGTGCCGGTGTTGCTGTTGCACGGCGCACTCGGGTGGCTGCTGCTGAACGAGCGCCAGCACCCGCGCTTGTCGCAGCAGCAAGACCCGGTGCGGCGTTTCGTGCTGCGCCTGCTGCCTGAGCCGGCTGCGGTGCAGCCGCTCAGCCAGCCGCTGCGCGCCGTGCCGCCTCGATTGCCTATGCGGGCACCGCGACGATCGGAGCCTGTGCCTGTGCCTACGTTTGTACCAGTCACGCCCGCGAAACCTGCCGAGGCGCTGGCCGACGTGTCTGAACCTGCGCCGGCCGCACCACCACCGCCCCGCCCCACCGCGCTCGATCTGCGCCTGCCGCGTGCAGCGTCGACACCCTTGTCACCCGCCGCCCAGGCCGTTGCCGACCCGCGCGCAAACAGCGTGCACAAGAGCTTCGCGGACAAGCTGGCCGATGCACTGGGCCGTGATGAGCGCACGACCGAAGAAGCGCGTGGCGATGGCCGCATCCGTGTGCGCAGGGGCGCTGACTGCGTCGACGTGCGCGAAGCCCGCAGCGCCCAGCTCGATCCGATCGGCCAGTCCACCCGACCGACGCCGCGGCTTGCCGAGGCGTGCCGCTGAGCGTGGCGAGCAACGGCGCCCGCGACACGTGCGGCGACATCAAAAGCTGATGCCGTACCGGTAACCCTTCAGCCTGAGCACCGCCGACCTCAGCTTGATCTGTTCGAGCACCAGCCCCGGGGCCAGAGTGTCGCCCTCGTGGAATAGTTGGCCATTGACGATCAACATTCGGTTGACGGCGGTCTGCGAGTACATCGCGCCACCGATCTGCAAGGCCGGCAGGTCTTTGCGCACCTCGTCCGGCAGTTCGTTCAGCGTGTAGATGCGGGCGTCTTTTGCCAATGCAGGTGCCGATGCCGATGCCGCCGATGCTGCTGCACTGGCGGCGGCCTGTACCTTGGCCGACGCTTTGGGGACCTTTGCACCGACGACCCCGGGCGCAGGCCGCAGCGCCGGCTTGCGCACGCTGGGGACGGGCTTGGGCAAGGGCACGGGCAAGGCAGATGAAGACGCGGCGGGGCTGAGGCGGGTCGCCGATGCGGTCGGCAGCACCACGGGCGCGGGCACCGCAGATGCCGACGCCAAGAACGCGCGATCTGCCGGCAGCGTTTGGCGCCCGAGAAGAAACCAGGCCAGCGCGCCAAGCAACATCAGCAGCGAGCCGGCAACGAGCCACAACCAGGGCCGGGCACCGCGCGGCGTCGAATCGTCGGCCTGGGGCATCGACGCCGACTGCGTGTGCAAACCCGGCACCGAGCCGCGCTCGCGCTCGGAGTCGGCGCGCCTGAGTGCGTCGAGAATGTAGGACATCGCCTTATCTCTGGGTGGGTGGTGGTGGATCGGTTTGCAGGCGCGGTTCATCGACGCCGGTGGCGCGGTTGAGCTGCATGAACGTGGTCGGCCCGGCCACCCCGTCGGGGCTGAGTCCCTGCGTCAACTGGAATGCAATCAGTTTCGATTTCAATGCGGCATCGAATGCCTGTGACACTGCCGGCGCGGCCTGCCCGTTGAACTTGGCCAACTGCGCCGCCAGCGCGTCCACCATCGCACCTCTGCTGCCGTCCACGACTCGGTCGCGGTAGTCGGGCGGCGCGCGCCAGAAGGTCGCGAACTCGCCGCGCCACACCGCGGCCAGGGACGCCAGCGACACCGTCTGCGCGACAGCGCCGGCGCGCAAGGTGGCACCCTGGTTCGTCAAGCCGGTCAGCAACGCGTATTCAGATTTGCCGTTTTCAAAGCGCAGGGTCAGGATGCCGGGGCGGCCGAGTTGACGCATCAGCGCCAGATTGCTGTTGCTGCGAAAGCAATGCACCTGGCTGCGCCGCGCGGCCAGGCACGGGTCGCCGTCGCCCAGGGTGAGATTCCACATCGGCGCAAGCTCGCGCCAGGCATCGGCCTCGTTGCGCAGCGGTGACTTGAAACCACTTTGCAGCTCGGACGGGGTCAGGAACAACACCGTGGCGGCCGCAGACGCCGACGCAGAGGCCGCAGGGGCTGCGGCCACGTCACCCGCAGCAGCACTCGTCGCCAGCGCAGCGCTGGCCGGCTTGGATGCCGCTGCCGCTGCCGCTGCCGCTGCTGTTGCGGTCACCAGTGCAGATGCCGACGCGCTGGTGGCCACGGCCGCAGGTACCGACTGGCGCGGACCGCCATTCACCGCCAGCGTTACTGCGCCGACCAGCGCTGCGCCCGCGACCACGCCCGCGCCCACCCACGCCGCACGCCGGTGGCGGGAACGCGCCGCCGTGGCTGTTTCGGCGGGGCCGAAAACCTCCTCGGCCGCCCGCTCGACGATGCGGCGATTCACCTTGGCGTGGCCACCGCCATACGCGCCCAGCAAGGCCCGGTCGCACAGCAAATTGATGCGCCGGGGAATGCCGCGCGCGAGCTGGTGGATGCGCTGCCATGCGGCTTGATCGAAGGGCAAGGCCCCGCGCAGCCCGGCCACCGAAAGCCGATGCCGGATGTATTGCGCCGTCTCGGCTTGCGACAACGCACCCAGATGAAAGCGTGCGATGACGCGCTGCGCCAGTTGCTCCAGCTCGGGCCGGGCCAGCATCTCGCGCAACTCGGGCTGGCCGATCAAGACGATCTGGAGCAGCTTGCGCTCGTTGGTTTCCAGGTTCGTCAGCAGGCGCAACTGCTCCAGCACATCGGCCGACAGGTTCTGCGCTTCGTCGATGATGAGCACGTTGTTCTGCCCGACCGCGTGGGTCTTGAGCAAGAACTGGTTCAGCGGGTCGACGAAGTCTTTCACCGTCGCCGGCGCGGGGCCGGCATGCGGCAACGGGATGTGAAACTCGTCGCACACCGACCTCAGCAGCTCGACCACGGTGAGCTCGGGGTTGAAGATGTACGCCACGTTGCAACGCTTCGGGATCTGCTCCAGGAAGCAGCGGCACACGGTGGTCTTGCCGGCACCGATCTCGCCGCTCAGCAGCACGAAGCCCCCGCCACCGTCCAGCCCGTAAAGCAAGTGCGCCAACGCCTCGCGGTGCCGTTCGCTCATGAACAAAAAGCGCGGATCAGGGGCGATGGAAAACGGCTCTCGGTTCAGGCCGAAGAATTGCGAATACACGGCGCGAAGGATAGCGCGGCGTCACCCGCGCCCTGCCCCGCCCTGCCAGCGATCAGAACGTGTGCTTCACACCGAAGGCATACGCGTTGTTGTTGGTCAGGCCCGACTGCCTGGCCACGCCCAGATCGGCATACAGCGTCGTGCGTTTGCTCAGCAGGTAGTTGTAGCCCAGGCCGAACTTCGAGCGGTCACGGGTGTCGATGTCGGAGTCGAGTCTGAAATACATCGCCTTCAACACGCCCTGGCCCAACGGTGCCGTGGCTCCCAGCATCACGACCTTGGCCTTGGTATTTCCGTTGGCGTCGGTCTTGCCCTGCGCAAAATAGAGCATCGGCTTGACGAAGCCCAGGTTGTAGTGCAGGGCCAGGTTGAACACGCCGCGGCCGTCATTGCTGCCGCCGCTGACCTGCTCATAGCCCAGGCCGGCATACAGCGGGCCCGCCGCGTATTCGGCGTTGAAGCCCTGCACCCGACCCAGGCCGGTGTCTTCGCTCAGGCCGACAGCCGCCGAAGCGGTGAAGCCGCCAAGCTTCGGTGTCTTGTAGCCGATTGAATTCGAAGCGCGGCTGCCGTTGCCCACCGCATCCGGCGTTTGATAGTTGCCGCGACGTGCGACACCGCCGGCCTGGCCGACACCGTCGTCGCCGAAGGGGTCCGACTTGATGTCGATCCAGTAGACCGGCATGTACTCGCGGCCAATGTAGATGCTGCCCAGCGCGGGGTTGTTCAGTTGCACGAACGAGCGCCCGTTCCAGAACGATTTCTCGTTGTTGACGGCACCGGTGTCGGGGTTGAAGCGGTGTTCGATCTGGAACTGGGCCGACAGGCCGTCGCCCAGGTCTTCCGTGCCACGAAAACCGAGACGCGACGACGACGCCTGGCCGACCGTCCAGGCCTTGGAGGTGCCCAGGCCGCCGGGGTTGGTGGCCGTGCCGCCGTTGCCCTTGATCACGCCCAGGTCGAGCTGTCCGTAGACGGTGACGTTCGACTGGGCCGATGCGGTGCCCGACAGTACGGCCAGCACGGCCAGCGCGGCCAGGGTGGCCGGCGCAGATGGATAAGAGCGTTTTTTCATGTCGCTTCCTGGTTCGAGCGAGCCGCTGTTTGGGGGCTCGCGGGTTGAGTTCAGAACACCTTTCACAACGTTCACAAAGGCGGACGAACCTCTATTAAACCGAACTTGTGTGACGGGCCGGCGGGCACCCAGCGTGGGCGCTGCGGCAAGCAACGGCACCCGCAGGGCTCACGCCGCGGGCCCAAAGCGCGGCGACTGAGTGGCTGACGCGAGCGGGCAAGAGTCCGACGAAAGGATGGTCGTGATTCCTACAAGCCCAATTCGTCGCCGAAGGCAAACTGCAGACGGTAAGCCCCGC
>JAYVCL010000353.1:0-2683 GCA_043749975.1 Burkholderiales bacterium | reverse complement strand
TCTGCGATCACCTGCAAGTCGTGGTTGGCGCGGCGAGTCCCTTTTCGAAGCGACGGCGCATTGACCTGGTGGAACTGGCGGACGAGCAGTGGATACTTTTACGCAATGAGCTGATGCAGGAATCGCCAATGGCCGAAGCCTTCGCACTGGCAGGGGTTGGCATGCCACGGCGGATCGTTGTGTCGGGTTCTTTGAATGCCCGCTACGGCCTGCTTCGCACCGGGCATTTCGTGACGGTGATGCCGAATTCCCTGTTGCGATTCGGCCATCATCCGGCAACGGTTCGAGTACTGCCCATCGCCACGCCGCCCTGGCGGATACCGAACATGATTCTCACGCTGCGTGGACGCTCGCCAAGCCCGGCGGCACAGCGCTTTCTCGCTACACTGCGCGAACTGTCCGCACCACTGGGCAGCGGGTCGTGAATCGTCTGGTACTATATTTTGCCGGGCAAGTGTCCGAAGGCTTGTAGGCTGTCGCCACGTCGGCAACGCCCTGCCGGTCGGGGTCCGAGCCGCAGAAAAGGCAGTGAGCAGTAAAGGCACCGAAAATTTTACATACTATGGAGTCAGTATGAAATAATCGGCTTTTCTTCGCCGTCTCATGCGCGCGGCGTCCCGGATTCCACACTACACGCGACTCCAAGCACATGGCAATCAGCAGCACCAAAAAGCCGACCGCAGCCCCCCGTGCATCCACCAAGCGCGAGCAGCGCGAGGTCAGCACCGAGAAAATCCTCGCCTCCGCGCTCAAGCTCTTTGTCTCCAAAGGCTACCGCTCAGCGACCGTGGACGACATTGCCGGCGCTTGCGAGCTGACCAAAGGCGCGGTGTACTTTTACTTTCCCACCAAGGCCGCCATCTTGCTGGCCCTGCTCGACGAGATCGAGGAAGTGCTGGTGCGCAAGATGGTGGATCGCGTCTCGCAGGCCGGCCCGCTGGTGGCCGACAAGCTGATTGCGTTTTTGCATTCTGGCGCGGGCATGGGCAATGCCAAGCCCGATCTGATCTTGCTGTTCATCCTGATGCTGCTGGAGTTCAATGGCGTGGGCGACGAGGTCGAGCTGCGCGTCAAGGCCATCTACCAGCAGATTTGCATGTCGGTCGAAGAAGTGGTGCACCGGGGCAAGCTTGCCGGGGAGTTTCGCACTGACCTGCAAACCCATGAGATTGCGGCTATCGTGATGGCCTTGTACAACGGCACCTTCATGGAGTGGTACTGCAGGCCCAGCTACCTGCGCGGGCGCGAGTTGGTGCGCGCTGCGCGTGAGATCACGCTGCACGGCATCCTCAAGCCAGCCGCCTGATTCTGCGCAGGCCACCGGTTCGCGGGTAATCACCGATAAACTTTATTAAATCAGCCTTGACAAGTATTTTTCTAAATTGCATACTGTCTAGTCAGTATTTTATAAAGGAGGCTGCAATGAAGGGTGAACTCAAGGGGCAGGTTCTGTTGAAGACACAGACCCGGGCTCATGCCGTGAAGATGGCGGAACTGCAGAACATGCTGGGAACGGCCTCGGGCAAGGACACGGCCCGCCTGGTGCCCTTCTTCGGCCCCTGTGTGATGGGCGAGGCGGCCTTTGTCAAGGCGCTGGGCCTGAATTTGGACCGCGCCCTGCTCGGTGGCCATGCCGTCGAGTTTGAGCGTCCCTTTGTGCCGGACGAGCCGCTGGAGGTGGAAATGCGTCTGGCCGACTACTCCGAGAAAAACGGCATGCAGTTCGGCACGATTGAGACCCGCTTTTGCACGCCCAAGGGCGAAGAAATCCAGCTCCAGACCACGACGTTCATCGAACGCATGGCCACCTGAACCGAAGTGAAACCGCAGGACACACCATGACAGCCACCATGACGCCCATTGACCAGGACATCGCCACGGTGTCGCGCCGCACCATCGTGCAATACGCCGGCATCGTGCAGGACTTCAACCCGGTTCACTTTGACGACGAATTCGCCCGCCAGTCCGGCCTGCCGGGCGTGATTGCCCAGGGCCCGCTGACCCTGACGCTGGTGCTTGACGCCCTGGTGGCGCAGCATGGTGCAGACAACATTGCCGGCATCAAGACGCGCCTGAAAGCGCCGGTGCTGCCGGGCGCGCAATTGCATCTGGCGGTTGACGCGCAGGGCAATCTGTCGGCCCAGGTGGCAGGCAAAGAAGTGCTGAGCGGCTCGGTGCAGTTAAAAAACTAACACAGAACTAATGCCATGACCACCCCTGCCGTGACCGAAGCCCCCGCCAACACACCAGCCGCCGAGCGCGGCGAATTCATCCGCATCAGCGAACCCGAGCCTGGCATCTGGGTGCTGCGCCTGAACCGCCCCGAGGCCATGAACGCCTGGAACGCCCGCATGCGCAGCGAATTGGCTGAAGCGATGGAAGAAGTCGCCCTGTCGGAGGCGCGCGTGGTCATCATCCGCGGCGACGCGCGGGCTTTTTCCGCTGGCGAAGACGTGCGCGGCATGGCCGGCCTGACGCAGGGCGGCACGAAGAAATTCCGTGTTGTTGCGCGCCAGATTCATTCAGCTTTTGATTTGATTGAAGCGATTGAAGTGCCCTTCATCGCGGTGATTGAGGGCGTGGCAGCCGGTGGCGGCATGGAGCTGGCGCTGAGCTGCGACTTTCGCATTGCAGGGGCTGCCGCACGGCTTGGCCTGCCGGAGTCCAACGTCGGCCTGATCCC
>JAYVCL010000352.1:0-4189 GCA_043749975.1 Burkholderiales bacterium | reverse complement strand
AAGACGCGTCAGAGACGATCTTTGGAAGAAGACGGAGTCAGAAGAAAACGCACGTTCACTCCGGCTGAATTACTGCACATTCAGCTTGGCGGCCACACCTGTGCTCGCTTCGACCAAAACCTACAGCTCTAAGGGGCGTGGAAATCACCAAAATACCTTCGTCATCGCGAGGCCGAAGGCCGTGGCGATCCATCGCCCTCAACGCGCAGTCGTGGATTGCCGCGCTACGCTCGCAATGACGTAACTAAATGGCTGGTATTTTTGTCATTTCCTGCTCCCTTACCTTTGCACCGTGACCAACTGGGCGCCCAGGGTCGGCCTGGATGTCACCGGTTTTACCAACCTGGCCGCTTTCCGCGAACGCATGGCGGCGCATCCGGCGGTTCAGACGGCGATAAAGGAGGAAGGGCTGATCAAATAGCCCGACGGGACCGGCGTTGCCGGGGCAGCCTCAGCCCTGTCTGACTTCGATGTAATAAGTGGCCCATGGGCAAGCGGCAAAACGCGCCGGCAGGGGTTTGGCGGCCATGTCGGCAAAGCGGTCGGCATCGTAAACGGCCCACAGCGGACCCAAACCACCCAGCGCCATGGGCTGGCCGTCAAGGTGGGTGGCCACGATATAGCGGTATTTCTGCGCGTCAGCAGCCGAGACCTGCGCCGCGTAGCCATCGACCGCATGCAAAAAAAGGACGGTTTTTTCGCCGATCCTGGCGCCACTGGCTTTCATCACGTCCAGCAGCAAAGGCCCTTTGAGGCTGTGCGGCTTGCCGTCATATTCCAGCGTCGGCTTGATCGCAACGGCTGGCAAGGCCGTGATGGCGCTGAAGTCGAAGGTGTGCGCCTTGTCGAAGCCGATTTTTTGCTTGACCATCATCTGGTCAATCGCCGGATCGAGCCGACCGCGGTTGCCGGCGCCGATTTGCCCGCTAACCGTGAGCAGCGCCGGGCCGGGTGTGGCCTGGCGTCCGCCTTGAACTGCCCCCCAGGCGGGAATTGCGAGGGCACTGGCAGCTGCGCTGACCAGGGAAGCATTCAAAAAATGACGTTTTTCCATAAGAATCCCGGTGGAGAAAGCCTCAGCCCTGAAGCGAAACCGGTATATCCCGGCTCATATGAACCAGCCGGATCACCAGCAAACAGTCCGCATGCTCCAGGTAAAAAAGAGCATAAGGAAATTTGCCGGGTAGCCAGAAGCGCAAACCCGGCACATCCAGCGCATGCGCGTAGCGCGGTGAACCGGCGCCCGGAGCGCGCCGGATGTGGGCGACATCCTTCTCCAGCGCATCGAGAAAATTGCCCGCCAGGTGCGGCGCTTCACTCTGGAAACAGGCCAGTGCGGCTTCGATATCCGCCTGGGCCTGCGCGCTGCGCTGTGCTGGCTTCACCTACGCTTCATCCAGGCTTCAGACAGCGCTCTGGCGTGCCGGCTTGACCAACGCCTGACGCAAGGTGGCGAAATAGTCCGAATCCATGTTTCCCGCCGTGCCGGAACGCAGGCCGGCGAGCAAATGCTCCTGAAATTGGCGACGGTCTTTTTCAAGGCGAATCAACTCGCGAACGTACTCGCTTGAACTCGTATAGCCATCGGCCCGAACGCGCTCATCGACATAGGCTTTCAGGCCTTCGGGCAGTGAAATATTCATGGTGGTCATGCGTGAAAGCCTAGCACGTTTGACAAACTTTGGCAAAGTGTGAAACTGCCTTTGTGAAACTGCCTTGAAGCGTCTCAGTTTGAATTTCGGCTAACGGCCGATTGCCGACATCAGGGAAAACCGCCAAGGGGCGGCTTCAGACTGACTGCGGCTATACAACTATTCAATCTGCTTGCTTCATACCGGACACTCAAACCTAGGGGCGAGTGTCGCCAAACTGGCTGTCAGTTGAAGGCCTACAGCACCCGCAAGCGGCCAGCTGCCGACATTAGTGAGCGACCGGTTTAAAGCAGTGATTTTTTATATCACCAGCAAGCTGGCAAATCGACGTTCATTGCAGTCCCTCGTGCCCAAAGCGCCCCACTTCGACAAACTCAATGCGCGGTTCACATATGACATATCGAGCAAATGGCTTTGAATAGCACGGGTGCTGGGTAAATCATCAACCCGCAAAATCCCCCGCGCATAGTTCGATCGGCTGCCCATGCGGTACGCGGTCAGCGGCGTGGTGCCAGGCCTGTTGATAGCGGCCCAGCTCTTCTGGCGAGCTGACGCCTTTGACGCTGACCAGTGTCTCGATGGCGGCCAGCCAATGGCGGTAGTAGGTGTTACCCAGATCGGGATCACCTTGGGCTTGGGCTGCGAGGATCTGCGCGGACAGCGCCTGCGCCCATTCGTCCCAGGTGAAGAGACCGCGTTCGTACAGCGCCAGCGCCATACCAAAGGCCTGGGCTTCCCAGGGTTCACGGAACACCGGGCTGTCGTCTTCTACGGGCAAGCCCTTCAGAAGGGACAAATCTGCAGACTGCATGTCACCGGTCCGGCTGGGGGTAAGTCTTGTGTTCCTGCTCATGCCGTCTCCATATAGGGCTCCCAGGCGTCGATCGACACCTTAAGACCTTGGGCGCTGCTGGACCAAGCGCGCTCCGGCCACAGTTCGGCCTCGTCAAACACGACACCGTAAAGCCATTGAGGGTCTTCGCCCAGTCCCTGGGCCTGGCTGTCGGCAAATACATGCACGCCATGGATGCGTTCGATCACCCCTTGCTTACCCGTCGCGTAGCCCGGCAGGCGCGTGTGGTGCCCCACCGCCTCTCTGCGTGTGCGCACACGCTGGCCGAGCTTGAAACGGGCTGGCTGCGCAGGCGTGCGCATTACGGGCGATCCCTTGAGCAGAGCAGCGGGCACAGCCTGCGCCTGCAGCACGCGGGCCACGGGCAGTGGCGGCTGCTGCAAGCTACCGTTGCGAATTTCGTCGACAGTGGCGAGGCCATGCTCTTGCAGCAACTTTTCGAGGGCGGTCAACCATATTTGGTAGTAGCTCAGCTTCAGGTAGTCGGGCAGGGTCTCCCGGGCGGCGCGGCTCTGGTCAATGTTCCAACTGCCGGTGGCGCCTACCGCCAGAGTCAGCGCCAAGGTTTGGCGCTCCCAGTCGGCGTGGAACAAGTCGCCTTCGGGCTCTGGTACGACGACCCCGAAGCCGGGCCGGCCACCCAGATCGGCGTGGGTGATGTAGTGGCTCATGCCGCCCCCTGTGATGCCGGAGCCTCCACCAGCCGTGTGCCTATCATCGCATCGCGTGTGACCAGAGCCGCCAGTTCGTCTTCGCTCAAATCCCCGGTGCCGGCCGGACGCTGCGGAATCACCAGGTAGCGTACCTCGGCGGTTGAGTCCCAGACGCGAATCTCGGTGCTCTCTGGCAAATACACCCCGAAATCGGCCAGCACGCCGCGCGGGTCTTTCACTGCCCGCGAACGGTAGGGCGCGCTCTTGTACCAGACCGGGGGCAGGCCCAGCACTGGCCAGGGGTAGCAGCTGCACAGGGTGCACACCACCAGGTTGTGCCGCTCGGCGGTGTTTTCCACCGCCACCATGTGGTCACCCTGCCGCCCCGAATAGCCAAGTGAGGCGATAGCCTGCGTAGCGTCGCGCAGCAGCCAGTCGCGAAACTTCGGATCGACCCAGGACCGTGCTACCACCCGCGCGCCGTTGCGCGGCCCCACCTGAGTCTGATAGGTGTCAATCAGCACGTCCAATGCCGACGGGTCGATGTACCCTTTTTGGGTTAATACGCTTTGCAGCGCTCGCACGCGAAGGTCCATCTCGCTGAGTTCGCTGTGCTCGGGGTCAGGGCTGTGGTCGTGGTCGTGGTCGTGGTCTGGCATGGTGGTATTCAGAAATTGGAAGCTATCGTTGCGCCTCTTGGAGATTCTCGATTAAACGAGGTGGTTTGAACATCCCTCCTTTGAAAGAGGTTGCCTTAGACCGCTTTCGCTGCGAAGCGGCAGTCTGCAAAAACTGACAGCAGTCAGTCGGAAGCATGCGTGGTCATGCTAGTAGTTCGTTTCACCAAAACCATTACATGAAACCGCGTCTTTTTCCACCATGCGTCGTTCCATCCCCTTGCCGCACCGGCAGTGCGGCAGCGGGTCTGCGCTTAGCCTGGCGAAAAAATCCATCGGTTTCATTTCGTATTGCTTTTGGTGAAACGAACTACTAGGAAACAACATGGACTTCTATCTCGGTCTTGCACAGGT
>JAYVCL010000351.1:0-6858 GCA_043749975.1 Burkholderiales bacterium | reverse complement strand
GCGCGGCTCGACGCGACCACACCCGCCGGCGAACGCCCCACCGGCACCAGCGCCACCGCCTTCTGTGTCGCCAGGTCGATCACCGAGACGTCGTGGCTGCCCTGGTTGGTGATGTAGGCAAATGGCTCGGCGTGGGCGGAGGCGCTGATCGCAAACATGCACGCAAACATGAGCACACACAAGAACGCGAGGGATGAACGACTGCAACAGGTCGGCTGATGCAGGCGCAACAAGCGCTTCAATCAGGCCGCCGATATTTGAGTGAACTCTCGAAGCGCAGGTCGTTGGAATCGACCACCTCGGCCCTGAGTTCGGCGTCGCCGCTGGGCATGAAATAGAAACGGAAGTTCGGGTTCTCGCTGATCGAAAAATCAACGTCGGCCGACATCACCGGCTGGCCGCCATAGCTGATGCGAACCTGGCGAATGAAGTGTGCCGGCGTGAACAGGCGCGACACCTGGTCCAGCGCCAGGCCGGAGTTGTTCGGGTGGCTGATCATCAATTGAGCCAGCACCGGCTCTTTCCCGTTCGCATCCCCTTCGACACGAAACTTCATTCGCCCGAGGCTTGCCAGCGCGGCCTGCGCGTCTTTGCCGGGAGGCGCGGAACAGCCGCCTGCCGCCTTCAGGAAACGCGTGGCCATGTGCAGTTGACCGTCGTTGGTTTCAGCGATGACGCGCACGTGCGTGTACTCGTCGATGCGGATGCGGGTTTCGATGTCGGCGCGCCCGCTCAGCGGCGTGAATTGAAAAATGGCCGAAATCGGCGACGGGTTGTTGTCGACGATCAGGTAAACCTTGTCGATGTGACGCGCCGCGCTTTGCAGCATGCGCGTCTTGATCGCGATCGGCACGATGGCTGCGTCTTCAGCGCGCACCGGCAGCTCCAGTGAAATGATGTCGTCGGTGGCCGCCTCGATCGGGCGCGACTGGAACAGGCTGGCGCGGACCTTCTTCCACACCTCGCTGGCCTCGGGGTTGTCGCCCGACTTGATTTGGGCCTGCGCGCCAGGGGCAGCGCCGAGCAGGCCCAGCAGGCCGGCAAGCGGCGCAGCGCAGACGGCCAACCGACGGATGGAAGAGATGGGCCTTGGGTTGTTCATGGTGTCGAACCTCTTACAGAGTTTCAGCCGATGCGGATCAATTCAGACGCTGTTCAACGGGCTGTGGCTGAGCTGCCTGCGGGCGGGGACGCTTCGGGGGTTTCCTCTTCCCACTCCAGCTCGGCATACGCAGCCGTCACATTGCGCCGATGGAAGCGATCAGTCAACAGCCAGTGCGGGCCGGCCGGGATGCCGATGCGGTCGATCGCCTGCTGGATTGGAATCAGGTGCTTGACCGCCGCGCGCGTGTCGCGCAGCAGCCCGCCCAGGTAGATGGCCTGCGCGTCCATCGCCGCCGGCCAATCGTTGCTGACCGCGCCATGGCCCGGCACGACGGTGGCGACGTCGAGCCGCTTCAAGTCGGCCATCACCGAGATCCAGCCGCGCAGGCTGCCGTCGACCGCAGGCAGGTGTTGCACGAACAGCAGGTCGGACGCGAACAGCGTGTGCGTGCGCTGGTCGTAGACGGTCAGGTCGTTGTCGGTGTGAGCGGTCGGCCAGGCCTGCAGCGTCAACACACGATCGCCCAGGTCGAGCTCCAGCGTCTTGTCCACGCTGATGCCGGGGTAGACGATGGCCGAGGGGTCGAGCTGGATGCCGAAGTCGCGCCGCAGTGCGTTCAGGTAGAACGGCTCGCGAGCTTTCAGCGTGCGGGTGAAGGCGGCGCTGGCCACGAACTGAGGCGCACGCCGTGAGGATGACTTCGCATCGTCGAAGGCCACGTTGCCCAGCATGTGGTCGGGGTGGGCGTGGCTGTTGATGACATAGCACACCGGCAGCGGCGTCGTGCGTTCGATTGCCGCGCGCAAGGCCCGACCGACGCCTGGGGTGCCGCCGGTGTCGATCACCGCGACGCAGCGGCTGCCGACAACGAAGCCGATGTTGGCCACGTCACCGCCATTGACAGGTGCCCAGTCTTCGAGTGCACCGAGATGCACGTAAACGCCTGGACTCACTTGCGTCACCCGCAGCGGCTCCGGGCTGTCGGCGGCCTGCCCGAACACACCGCCTGCTGCAATCAGCAGGCCCGGAACCCAGCCCGCGCGCAGCCAACACGGCGGCGGCATCGGGACAGGAGGCCGCACGCCGGGCATCACAGGCTCAGTTGGCCAGCGAGTTGATGAAGCAACCCTTTTCGGCCTTGATCTGAAACTCGCGGAAGCGCCTGGCCTGCGGTTCGAGTGACGGCGCGTCGCGTATCGAACTGCCACGCTCGCCGCCGATGGTCATGGCCTTGCTGATCGTGCTCAAGGTGACGTAGTCGTCGTACCTGATTTCTGCGGCGACGGCGTCGAGTGTGCAGGAGCACTTGTGGATCATCTCGAACGCCTGGCCGGGATGGGCGCGCATGCATTCCTGCACGAAGATCACCCGGTCCACCGTCGGGAAGTCGTTAGCGCAGGCGGCGGCGCTGGCCAGCAGCAGGGCGCACAAGGTAGGCAGCGATTTTTTCATGGCGATGATGTGAGCGGGATCGGATCAGGGGTCAGCGTTTCGCGGCGGCGGCGGGTTGGGCTTGGGCACCGTCGACGAGCATTTCTTCGACCACCAGCGGCGGCGCGTCGGCAGACTCGCCGCTGATGCGCGAGCGAATGCCGTAGAGCCCGCCCGGCACGGTGTCGGACAGCATGAACATGTACTGCTTGTTGGCCAGTTTTTCATAGCGCGAGCGGTTCGGGTCGTCGAGGTAGGGCGCGATGTTGATCTCTTGCACCGCCACCTGTTGACCCCGGTACGGCAGTGTGATGTTGCGGATGGTGGCAGCTTGAAATATGGCCATGCGAATTCGCTTGCGGAAGTAGTTGGCCTTGCCCTTGGTCAGGCGCTGCATCTCGGCGATGTCGCGTTCCAGGAAGTAGAGGATCGCCGGGTTGCCCTCGGCACCGTCCACGTCGGGCTGGCGCATCTCGTGCGC
This sequence comes from Burkholderiales bacterium, assembly GCA_043749975.1. Lineage (GTDB taxonomy): Bacteria > Pseudomonadota > Gammaproteobacteria > Burkholderiales > Burkholderiaceae_C > JANYJJ01. Next base: position 3,841 of record JAYVCL010000351.1, on the reverse strand, counting down.
ACCCGTCAGAAACCGCGCACTCACAGCACAGCAGGTGCCGTTGGCCTGCGCCTTCAGCACCACGTCCACCTTGTCGTCGAACGCCTCTTCCAGGCTCCCGCTCTTACGGTAGTCGTAGTGCAAGGTCAGCGGGGGCTTCAGCTTGGCGAGTTGGTTGTTGGTGAACAGCGCCTGCTCGGCGGCGGAGAAGTCGGTGGCCGACATCGCCATGCCGGGCAGCGACAGTGCCAAGGCCAGAACGAGGATCAAGCTCGGAAACGTGTTCGATGGGGCCGGGGTGCGTGCGGTGAATTTCATGGTGTTCGCGAAGAAGGTGCGCCCAGGGCGCACGGTGTGCTTGTGCTCAATGCCGGCAGCGGGCTCAACCCCGCCGACGGATTCGGCTGGGTCAGATGCAATTCGATTTGCGAGGCACGCTCGGTCAAGCCCTGGCGACCATAGACCAAGGCGAGCCGTGCCCACGCAGCGGACGATGTGGGCTCGAAGGCCAACGCGCACTCGAGTGCGTGTTGCGCCTCGGGCAGCCGCTCAAGTTGATACAGCGCCAGGCCCATCAGGTACCAAGGCTCGGGATCGTTGGCATCGGCACGTGCCCATTCCGAGGCCATCGACTCCAGTTCCGACCACTGGTCGTCGCGCTGCAGCAGCGCCGCCTTCAGAAACCGGGGTTGCGCAAGAATGGGCCGTTGCCAATACGCCAACTGCTTCGACTTGTCCGGCCCCACGTCGCTGTAACCCTCGTGCGGTGGCGCATCGAGCAGGGTCTGCAGCCACTCTGCCGGAGCGGCGAAATAGTGCGCTTCGCCGCCGCGCAGCCGAAACGTCAGGATGCCCACCAGATTGAGCTGTTCGTCGAACAGCCCGCCGCCACTGGCGCCCGAGCTGAACCAGTTCGAGCTTTGGATCACGCGGCTGCCGTCGTGGCGGTGCAGCGCGACCACGTCGCCTTGACTGTTTTGAATACCCAGGCCACCGGTATACCCAAGCGCAGTCACCGGCTGCCCGGGCTTCAACTGGTCAGACCGCCCCAACGGCACGGCGTTGGCTTGCAGACCAGGCACGCGCAAAAGGCACAGGTCGTGGTCGATGTCGCTCAGTTGCGAAGCCGCCGACCAGCGCAAGTCTCCTCGCAGCACATTGATTCTCAAGGCGTCGCGCGTGACATGACAATTGGTGACGATTTTTTCAGGGCCCACCACGACCCCGGATCCGAGCGAGAAGCCGCCCTGCACCCGCTGCACTTCGATCTTCAAAACGCTGGCGCTCAAACCAAAGAGCACAGCCCGATCCATTTCGGCGCGCGCCGGCAGCGCTGCCGCCAGACACAACACCCAAAGCGCAAATACGTTCAGACACTTCATTGGCGATCGGCGGCGACAATGCTTAGGGCTTCTTGTTTTCGTACGAGGCATCGACGATCGGCACGCCGAACTGCTTCAGGATGGCCTGAATTTCGGGCTGTTTCGATTCGATCAGAGCTTCGATCTGCTGCTTCCATTCGCGCTCGCCGTAGCGCACACCCATGGCCATCTGGTAGTCGAACTTGACGCCGGGTTCCGACTTCAGCGGCACCACCGTCAACGCCGGCGTCTTGACCCGCTGCGCAAAGTAGCCGGCGATCGGACCCCAGACGATGGCGACATCGAGCTTGCCCGCAGCGAGGTCTTTCTCGATGATCTCGCCCGGGTATTGCTTTGGGTCGGCATTCATGATCTGGTAGGGCACGCCCTGATCGACGAGCTTGTGCCGGCTCAGCCAATCGGAGGCGGGTGAGCGGTCGTAGACGCCGATGCGCAGTGCCGACAGCTTGGCCGGATCCAGCTTCAGGAAGTCCTCGCCCGAGGTGACCTGATCCAGACCCTTGCCCTTCGGGAACACCAGCGCATAGGTGGAGCGGTAATAAGGCTTGGTCACAGCCACCTGGTCGTAGCCCGCCGGCACACCGATCACGATGTCGCAGGGATAGTCTTCGCCCGGCAGTTTGAATTTCAGCGTGTTGCGGATGAACGCCAACCGCTGCGGAAATGAATAGTAGGTGACCGGAAGGCCCAGCGCCTTGCCGAACAGATCGGAAATCTTGTTTTCAATGCCTTCACCGTTGACGTTCGAAAACGGCAAATTGTTCGGGTCTTGGCAGACGCGCAACGCGGTGCGCGGTTCAGGCTTGTCTTGCGCCATCGCGGCCGCCATCGGCAGCGTCAGCGCGAGGCCAATCGCTGCGCTCACCGACAGCCGGTGCGCGCTGGCACGCGCCCTGTCGGCGACGGAAACGGTGCGCTTCATTTAGGCAACTCTTCGACCTTGGAGCGGGTGATCGCTCCGTCGGAGCGCCCCTTGAGGTAGGCGTAGAGCTGGTTGATGTTGTCCATCACCACAGGGCTGTTGCCGAAGCTCTGCATGCCCTTCTCAAGCCGCCCGTTGGTGACTGTGGTGACGAACTCTGCCTTCGTCAGAACCTTCAGGCTGTTGACCAACGACGGCCCGACCAGACCTTCCTGATTCGCACCATGGCAGCGGTCACATGCGGCCGAACGCCAGGCGCGAAACCCCTTCATCGTTTCGGCGTCGACCTTGTACCCGTCGACCACGGTGTACGGCTTGTCCTGTGCGTGAACCGCGCCTGCGCAACACAACACCGCAGCGAGAAAAACCTTCTGCACATTCATGAGTTCATCATCCTTGAATCAGAGAAAAAAGGGAGACGGCATCCTCGCGGTTGCCATCTCCCGATTTGGCCAAGGGGTTCGGCCAATGTTGGCGCGGCCCCCTTGCAATTCGGCTTCAGTTCGGCAAAGCAAACACCGTCAAAGAACCACCGAGGTCGGTGTACTGGCTCAGTTCCCTGTAACCACCCACGGCACCCAGGCCATCTTGGTCTTTCTCAAGCCCAGCCGCCATGCCGATACCGGCCCAGCCGCCAATGCCCGAGAACACACCGATGTACTGCTTGCCCTTATGCTCGTACGAGAACACGTTGCCAATGATCCCTGAGGGTGTCTTGAACTTGAAAAGTTCCTTGTTGATGTCTTTCTTGTCGACGCACTTCAGGTAACCCTCGAGCGTGCCGTAGCAGGACAGACCACCGGAGGTATTGAGCGAGCCGCTCCAGACAGAGAATTTCTCTGCATGGCTCTGCACGATCTTGCCGGTTCCAGCGTTCCAGCTGATGAAGTTGCCCATGCCGCCATGGCTGCCCGGGGCGGGGTACATGGACAGTGTGGCACCCACATACGGCTGGCCTGCGGTGTACTCGACCTTGAACGGCTCGTAGTCCATGCAGACGTGGTTCGTCGGCACGTAGAAGAGCTTGGTCTCGGGGTCGTACGATGCAGGCTGCTGGTCCTTGCTGCCCAGGGCTGCCGGGCAGATGCCCTTGCTGTTGACATCAGGACCGGCTTGCGCGGTGGAGTACTTCGACACCACTTGCGGACGGCCTGTCTTCATGTCGACGTGCGTGGCCCAGTTCACCTGCGGATCGTACTTTTCGGCCACCAGCAGTTCGCCTGTCACGCGGTCGAGCGTGTAGCCGAAGCCGTTGCGGTCGAAGTGCACCAGCGCTTTGGTCGCTTTGCCCTTCACGTCGATGTCGGCCAGGATCATCTCGTTGATGCCGTCGAAGTCCCACTCGTCGAACGGCGTCATCTGGTAGACCCACTTGGCCATGCCGGTGTCCACGTCACGCGCGAAAATCGTCATCGACCACTTGTTGTCGCCAGGACGCTGCGACGGATTCCAGGTCGACGGGTTGCCGGTGCCGTAGTACACGGCATTGGTCGCCTTGTCGTAGCTGAACCAGCCCCAGGTGGTGCCGCCGCCGGTCTTCCACTGGTCGCCCTTCCAG
>JAYVCL010000350.1:0-3209 GCA_043749975.1 Burkholderiales bacterium | reverse complement strand
AGCATCATTTTCTCCTTCAATAGTGAAAAAACGCAGTTTTCATTAGTCTACTAATATTACGTGATTTTAGATTCAACAACACGGGAGTCAAGCTCTTGCTTTGCCTTGGGGGAGCTATGGGACGCGATCCGGCAGGGCACACGAAAGTGCGGCGCCTACAGGGCTACCTGCTCATTTGGTGAATGCCACCGTAAGCCATCAGGCGACAACCGCAACGATCTCGAGCTGAAGCAGCATTCCACCTCGCAGGTCGTAGGTCAAGGTGTGGCGCGCGGGACGGTCGTGCGGATCGGGAAAGCATTTGACCCATTCCTCATTGATTGCGGCACGCACCGACTCATCCTTGATGAAAACCGTCATACGAGCCAGATGGTCAAGCGATGCGCCGCCAGCCGCCAGCAACGCCTTCATGTTCTGGAAGGCGAACTTAGCCTGCTGGCCGCTGTCCGTTGGCAGGGTATCCGTCATAGGATCCTTGCCCGCAATTCCCGATGAAAAAATCATATTGCCAACGCGTGCGCCCATAGGAATGGGTGCACCACCGTGGCTTACACCAGCGATCTCAAGGGAACGCTTTTTATCGCTTGACATACTCTTCTCCGGTTTCAATTTGAATGCCAATAAACATATCCGAAAAATAACTTGAATATGCTATTTTTAGCAAGTATTATTAGACAGCTAATATTAAACAATGTAAACAGTATTCGGTCCGAGGCTCTTGGGGTAAACGCTTATTCGTCAATGAAGAGCCCGGCCTTTACAGCATCGACTTCATGACAAACGACAAAGTAAAACCAAGCAACGACTGGCGCGAGGCGATACCTGAAGAGAGGCTTGCGCACTTAGTTCGAGATGTAGCGCAGGCTTTTACGAAATCGCTGGTACTCCGGCTTGATCAGCATAAAGTCCCAATCGGGCACTGGACATTCCTGCGGGTGCTCTGGGAGTACGACGGTCTTTTACAAAGTGAACTCAGCCAGCGTGCCGGCGTAATGCCGCCGACGACTTTTGTTGCCATTAAATCAATGGAGGCGCTGGGCTACATAGTGCGAAGGCGGCTCCCCGACAACCGCAAAAATGTGTATATCCATCTCACGCGTAGGGGCCGTGAACTGCAGGCAAAGCTGGTGCCGCTGGCCATTGAGAGCAACAATGTGGGCGTCGCAGGAATTTCGACGACAAATCTGAAAATCACCCGCAACGTGCTTCTCACCATCATCATGAATTTGAGGCAGGACGACGAGGCGCAGCTGGCGGCGTCCATGCCACGCGCACTGGTCAGCCGCACCGGCAAGCCAATGGTCTTGCTTAAAAATGCCCTTCAACCGTTCGGCAGCAAGCCATGATCAATTGCAAAGCAGCAAGGGTCAGCCTCGTCCGATTGCCGTCAGACTGACCTGTCAGTCTTTTTCTTACAACCATCAATCTCATCACAGAGGAACCAACATGATCATCGACTGTCATGGCCACTTTACGACCACGCCACCCCAAGTGCCGGCATATCGTGCACAGCAGGTCGCCGAGTACCATCGCACGGGAAAGGCTGTGCGGATCGAGCCTCCCGAGGTTACCGACGAGGAAATACGGTCAGGCATTTCCAATAACCAGCTGCGGAGCATGCGCGAGCGGGGAATCGATCTGACCATTTTTTCGCCCCGCGCCGTGGGCATGGATCACCATTTCGGCAACGAAGAGACCAACGTGCAATGGGCCCGGTTTAACAACGATCTGGTGCACCGCGCCTGCACGCTCTTTCCCGATCACTTCGTCGGGGCCTGCCAGTTACCTCAGGCCGGAGGCACAAGGCCCGGTCAGCAAGTTTTCGATGAACTCGATCGCTGCATAAATGGCTACGGATTTATCGGAGCCAATTTGAATCCAGACCCAACAGGTGGTCGCTGGAGCGACCCGCCGCTTTGGGACAAAACCTGGTGGTATCCACTTTATGAAAAACTGGTCGAACTGGATGTGCCGGCCATGATCCACGTTAGCGGTTCGTGCAATCCCCACTTCGACGCCGTCGCCACGCATTACATCAACGGCGATACCACCGCGTTTGTTCAGTTCATGACGTCAGATATTTTCAAAGACTTTCCAACGCTCAAGTTCATCATTCCACATGGCGGCGGCGCGGCCCCCTACCATTGGGGGCGCTACCGCGGCATTGCACAGGACATGGGACTGGCACCTCTTGAAGACAAGGTGCTGAATAATGTCTTTTTTGACACTTGCGTTTACCACCAGCCCGGGATAGATCTGCTGCTCAAAGTCGTTCCGGCCAAGAACATCCTGTTTGGGTCGGAGACGATTGGGGCGGTGCGAGGCATCGATCCCAGGACTGATCGCTACTACGACGACACGCGCTTTTATGTAGACGCGTCCAAAGAAATTTCTGCCGCGACAAAGAAAATGATTTATGCAGACAACGCGCTCGGGGTGTACTCCCGGCTAAAGAATCATCCCAAATGCAGCGCATGCGCAGCAGCCCAATAAAAGGACACCATGGTCGGCCTACAGATACGTCAACGGCAACGCGCCGTCAGCCTCGCGCTTGCCCAGAAATTCCTAACGGTTCCAGTCGCCAATGTGAGCGACTGCATGTCGCGCCTGTTCGGCGGCGGCGCAGACCTTCGTCCGATGCACAGGGGCGATCCAATGTCCGGCCCCGCATTTACCGTCAAAGTCCGCCCGGGCGACAACCTGATGATTCACAAGGCGCTTGAAATGGCGATGCCCGGTGACGTCATCGTAGTTGACGGTGGCGGTGACCTCACCAATGCTCTTGTTGGTGAGATCATGACCAGCGTCGGGCGGCACCGCAAGCTCGCGGGGATGGTGATCTACGGCGCAGTGCGCGATGCCGCAGCCTTAAAAGAAAGTGACTTTCCCGTATTTGCCGCGGGCGTTACGCATCGGGGACCCTATAAAGACGGCCCCGGTGAAATCAACACCTCAATTGCGATCAACGGAATGGTCATTGAGCCTGACGACCTGATGATTGGTGATGACGATGGCTTTTTGTGTGTCCCCTACGATCAGGCAGAAGCGCTATATGCCGCCGCGATCGCCAAAGGTGCGCTCGAAGCTACTTTGATGAAGCAAATTCGCTCTGGTGTGGCCGACGGCGCGAACATGTACGAAAACGGCCGGTTTGAAAATGTTGTTTCTGGGGCACGGTCTCGTGTCTGTGAAGCAGGCGCGCAACGCTG
>JAYVCL010000349.1:0-8130 GCA_043749975.1 Burkholderiales bacterium | reverse complement strand
CGAAGGTCCACAGATCGGCGGGATGAATGCGGCTCGCTGCGGCCGCTTCCTGCACCGCGCGGTACTGCGGAAACAGCGACAGCGCCGAGACCGGCTTGCCCGCCAGCATGCGGGCCAGATAGTCGAGCAAGGCAAACGACGCGCGCTCGATGTCGTCGACCATCGACGTGTTCAGCTTGTCCGGTTTGGCCACACCGCGCTGCACTGCGGCTTCACTGGCGCGCAGGAAGGTGGCCGCCGCCGGCAGCCCAACCAGTTCGAGCGCGCCCACACCTTGGTGGATCTGCTGACGGGCGGTGCGCAGCACCACCGGATCGACCGCGTCCACGTCAGAGCCGGCCATCGCCTCGGCTTCCTTCACGAAGCGGCGCAAGGCCTTGTGCGCCGCGTCGAGCGAGCAGCGCAATTCGTCGTGGACCCAGGCCAGCGCACTGAGGTCGTCTGTGGTGTCGATGTCGCTCATCGTCGGTGCAGGGCGCAAGCTGTCCATCCGGTGCCTTCTTCGTCAGGGTCGATGTTCGCAGTGGCGGGCGTGTGCATGCGTGCGCGGTCTGGGGCGCGCGGTTGGAACCTATTCGATCTTGAACCGGGCCACCGACTGTTTCAGTTCTTCGGCGGTTTTCGACAGTTCCCGAACCATCTGAGCAGTGAAGCGCGTGCCCTCGCCGCTCTGCTCGGTGACCGCGAAAATATGCTGGATGTTGGCGGCCACCACGTTGGCGGATTCGGCTTCGCGAAGCGCCTGGTTCGAAATCTGCGCAATCAGGTCGGACAGTTGGCGTGACACGCGGTCGATGTCGCCCAATGCGGTTCCGGCCGCGTCTGTCAGTCGCGTTCCCTCGACCACGCCCTGCGTCGAGCGCTCCATGGCGGCCACCGCGTCTTGCGTGTCGGTTTGAATGGTCTTGACCAAGGCCGCGATCTGGCGCGTCGCGTCGCCTGAGCGTTCGGCCAGGCGCTGCACTTCTTCGGCCACGACCGAGAAACCGCGGCCCGCTTCGCCGGCGGAAGCGGCCTGGATGGCGGCGTTCAGCGCCAACACGTTGGTCTGCTCGGTGATGTCCGAGATCAGCTCGGTGATTTCGCCGATCTCCTGTGACGATTCTCCGAGGCGCTTGATGCGCTTGGAGGTTTCCTGAATCTGGTCGCGGATGGAGTTCATGCCGCCGATGGTGTTTTGCACCGCGCGCAAGCCCGACTCCGCTGCGTCCAGCGACTGACGCGCCACCTGGGCGGTTTGCTGGGCCTGTGCCGACACTTCGTTGATGCGCCCGGCCATCTGAAGCACCGACTCGCCGGTATCGCGAATCTCGCGCAACTGCTCGCTCGAGGTGGCCAGCAATTCGCTGGACGTGGCCTCCACCTGCTGCGTCGTCTCGGTCACCCGACCCACCGTGCCTTGCACCTGCGAAACCAGGCTGCGCAATTCTTCGACCGTGTAATTCACCGAATCGGCAATCGCGCCGGTGATGTCTTCGGTCACCGTGGCCTGCTGCGTGAGGTCGCCCTCGGCCACCGTTTGCAGTTCGTTCATCAACCGCAAAATGGCGGCCTGATTGGCGTCGTTGACGCGTTTGGCTTCTTGCTGCTGGCGCTCGGCTTCAACGCGCTGGTTTTCAGCCAGCAACGCGCGTTGCGCCTGCTCGCGAACGTAGAGCCGCAAAAAGCCGTAGCCGCCGGCCAGCAGCGCTGCCGCCGACAGCAACATCAAAAACAGGCGCAGGCCGCCGAAGCGGGTTTCCGTGCCCAACCGCTCCTGCACCGATTCGAGTCCTTTGCGCAGCGGCTCGCTGTCGGCAACGATCGAGGCCTGCGCCTCGCGCGCCGACACCAAGCCTTGCAGGTTGCCCAGAATGGCGCCGGCCTGGATGCGGGTCTCTTCAAACTGCTTCAGCAGCGAAACCAGACGCTCCCGGGTTTGCGGGTCTTTGGTACCCGGCAGACGCAATTCGGCGTTGCCATCGGTCAGGCCCTGGGCGATTTCGCGGAACGAAGTCAAGTCCTTGCCAAGCAGGAACACCGCTTCGGGGCTGACGCCTTCCATGGTCAGGAATTCGTTGGCGCTCTTGCCGATGCGCTGCGTCAGCATCACCAATTGGCCCACGGCCGACAACTCGGCCGGCGATGCTTCTTGCTGCAACTTGAGCGACGAGATGGTTTCAGCCGTCTCCAACAGGTCGGCTGACTGGCGGTTGATGGCGCGCAGCGCCTGCCCGACCTGGGTCAGGGTCTTTTGTTGGGCGATCACGGTGTTGGCATTCTTCTCGGCCCGCTCCACCAGCGGCAAGACCGGTGCCAACAAGTCCTGCACCGCCGAGGGCGCAGCGGAGAGGCCGGAGTCGCCCGTCTTCAGCCCGCGCACGGTGCGCGTCAGAACCTCGGTACTTTCACGAACCTCGGGAAAGGCCTGTGGGCTCCCGACCAGGGCTTGGGACACCGACTTGGCGAGCCGCTGCGATTGCATCAGCGCCTGGCCACTGGCACCGACTTGCGCCGATCCCTGGCTTGCCGCGATGAGCGTGGTCGACACCAGCACGATCAAGCCCAGCAGGCCGGCTGCGACCAGGGCCGCCAGGATGCGCTGCTGTTGCGGCACGGTCCGCAGCCCGATGAGCGGCAAACCGGTGCCGGCAACTGCGGCAACGGTGTCCGCGTCCGGCGTGCGCGTCTCCGAAAAGTCGGCCAGTTCGGACGGCGCTTCCTCGCTGATGATCGAGGGGTTGTCGGGCGCCGAAAGCTGCACGGTGCGGGCCTCGGCTTCAGCCTCGGGCTGGCTCAAGGGCAGGCTTGTGGCGCCGTCTTGAAGCGGCGCCTCGGACGTCAGCGCGATGTCGATGTGGTCGAACGCCTGCTCATGCGACGGCGCATTGCCGACCGTATCCCTGGATCGGTCCTGGCCCAGGGTCTTGATCTTGTTCAGGAAGCTCATAGATCCCTTTTGGAGTGAAGGCGTCATCGGCGTCATGGGGGTCATATTTCGGGGGCAGCGCCGCTCAGCCGATGATCGCGAGGAACGCGTCGTCGACTGCCAGCTCGGTCAGGTTCAACTCTTGCCACAGCCGCTGTTCAGCGTCCCGGTATCGGGCACCGACGAAGGCGGGGCGGGCCACGCCGTCATCAGCCTGTGGCGTCAACTGGGCTTCGTTTCTCAGGCCGGCAAGCCGGTCCACCAGCAACGCGCAATTGATCTCCGACGCGGCGTTGAAGGCCACCAGCCGCGTCTGCTCGCGAGACATTTCGCTCGGCCGAGCGGCTGCCTTTGCGCCCAGAAACCCAGCCAGATCCACCACGCCGTGCAAGTGACCGCGAAGGTTGGCCACGCCCAGGAACCAGGGCTGTGCATGAGCCACCGGTACGACGGGTGCGAGCGCGAAGATTTCGCCCGCATCTTTCAGCGCGAACAGAAAGCCGTGCGCCCCGCATTCGACCGCCAGCCAGGAGCGTCCGCGTTGTTGCGTGCGGGCGGCTTGCAGTCGCCCGGCCAGCCGACTTTGAAGTGCTCGCAGTGCTTCCTTGTTGGCCATTCAGAACGATTCGGGAGGCAGGCTGGGGTGAGTGGACGGGATCGCAGCCGTTCAGTCGAACGCGCGGATCTTGCTCACCAATTCGTTGGCGTCGACCGGCTTGACGATGTAGTCACGCGCGCCCTGGCGCATGCCCCACACCTTGTCGGTCTCCTGGTTCTTGCTCGTGCACATGATCACGGGCACATCGACGAAGCGCGGGTCGCGGGTGATGGTGCGGGTCAACTGAAAACCGTTCTGGCCCGGCATTACCACGTCCATCAAGATCAGGTCCGGCTTCGCTTCGTTGAGCCGGCGCATCGCTTCTTCGCCATTCTCGGCCGTGCGCACTTCGAAGCCGCGCTTGACCAGCACGCCCGAAAGGTAATGCAGCTCGGTCTTCGAATCGTCGACCAGCAAGATATTGCGAATCGTCATGGTTGTGTGTGTCCTCTGTGCGAGCCAATCGCTGCCGCGCCGCCGACTGGCGCATGCATCACCTTCGGACGCCGCCCGACGAGCTGAAGAGCTTTCTACCTCAGCCGGCCCGCCGGTGGGTTTGCACGGCTTGCAGCAACTGGTCTTTGGTAAAGGGTTTGGTCAGGTAGTCCTGCGAACCCACCATGCGGCCGCGAGCCTTGTCGAACAAACCGTCCTTGCTCGACAACATGATCACCGGCACGCCGGCAAACTTGGCGTTGCGCTTGATGATGGCGCAGGTCTGGTAGCCGTCCAGGCGAGGCATCAGGATGTCGCAAAAGATCAGGTCGGGCGCATGGTCGTTGACTTTGGACAGCGCATCGAAGCCGTCTTCAGCCAGCAGCACTTCGTAGCCGCCTTGCTTGAGAAAAATTTCCGCGCTGCGCCGGATGGTATTGCTGTCGTCGATGACAAGCACCTTGACGCTCGCAGGTTGCGCTGGGCTATCGTTGCTCATTGAGCGTTCTCCTCGACGACTCCAATTCGGCGGGCACCGCGCCTGATCACGCAGCGTCGCAGCGGGGTCGACGCGAGATCAAATCTGCACCATCTCGAAATCTTCCTTGCGCGCGCCACATTCGGGACAGGTCCAGTTCATCGGCACCGCTTCCCACTTCGTGCCCGGCAAAATACCGTGATCCGGATCGCCTGCGGCTTCGTCGTAGATCCACCCGCAAATCAGGCACATCCAGGTTCTTGATTGAGTCACGTTGCGTGTCAGGGTTCTCTACAATGGAGCCGGATTGTAGCCATGCAAACTCACGAAAAACCAAGCGCTCGTAGGTACATACGCAACATTCCTCACACTTTTCTAGAAGTCGTGCCAGCCTGCGGGCAACGCGCCATTCGACTTGAAACCTGCTCCCGAAACCCGCCTTCGGACACCGCTTCCCATGACCGATGAAACCAGCCCTGCCGTGATCGACACCGAACCGGATCAAGACGCTGCGCCGCCCGCCTGCGTGATGACTTTCAATGCCAGCGATGCGAGCGGTGCCGGCGGCTTGGCCGGCGATGTGTCCACCATTGCCGCGATGGGCGCGCACGCCTTGCCGGTGGTCACCGCCATCGTCATGCGCGACACGGCCGAAGTCTTCGACCACCACGTGATCGATGCCGACGTGGTGGTCGAGCAGGCCCGCGGCGTGCTCGAAGACGTGACCATTGCCGCCTGGAAGGTGGGCTTTCTGGGCTCGGCCGAGGGCGTCAGCGCAGTCGCAGAAATTTTGTCCGATTACCCCGACGTGCCGCTGGTGGCCTACATGTGCAACCTGTCGTGGCTGGAAGAAGACGCGCAGTCGGCTTACCTCGACGCGTTCCGGGAGCTGGTGCTGCCTCAGACCGAGGTGCTGGTGGGCAGCCACCAGACATTGACCGATTTCCTGCTGCCCGACTGGCCCGCCGAGCGGCCCGCATCTCCGCGCGAACTGGCGGTGGCTGCGGCCGAGCACGGCACGCGCTTCGTGCTGGTGACGAGCGTGCTGGTGCAAAGCTCGAAAACGCCCGAACAGTTTTTCGACAACGTGCTGGCTTCGTCCCAAGGGGCGATCACCGGCGAAAAGTTCGAGCGCTTCGAGGTCAGCTTCGTGGGTGCCGGCGACACGCTGTCGGCGGCGCTGGCCGCGCTGCTGGCCTCGGGCGCGGAACTGCACACCGCCGTGGGCGAGAGCCTGGCTTTCCTCGACCAGGCGCTCGACGCGGGCTTTCGCCCCGGCATGGGCAACGTCATCCCCGATCGCTTCTTCTGGGCCCTGCCATCAGACGAAGAAGGCGAGCAAACCGGCGACGGCAAGGTGCCCGATGCGCCGGCCGGTTCGCGCCAGGTGCATTGAAACAATGATCAGCAACGAGGCCCTGTTTCAACGCGCGCTGAAGGTCATTCCCGGCGGCGTCAATTCCCCCGTCAGAGCGTTCCGCGCTGTGGGCGGCACGCCGCGCTTCATCGCGCGGGCCGAAGGTGCGTACCTGCTCGACGCCGAGGGCAAGCGCTACATCGACTACATCGGCTCCTGGGGCCCGATGATCCTGGGCCACGGCCATCCTGCGGTGCTGGATGCAGTGCAAAAGGCCGCGCTCGACGGCTTCTCGTTCGGCGCGCCCACCGAGCGCGAGGTCGAGCTGGCCGAAGAGATCCTCAAGCTCGTGCCCAGCATGCAGCAAGTGCGGCTGGTCAGCTCGGGCACCGAAGCCGCCATGAGCGCGCTGCGCCTGGCCCGTGGTGCCACAGGCCGCAACAAGTTCATCAAGTTCGAAGGCTGCTACCACGGCCACGCGGATGCATTGCTGGTCAAGGCCGGTTCCGGTTTGGCCACCTTCGGCAACCCGACCAGCGCGGGCGTGCCAGACGAGGTGGTGCAGCACACGGTGGTGCTCGAGTACAACAACCTCGACCAACTCGAAGCGGCGTTCAACCTGCACGGCGCCGAAATGGCCTGCGTGATGGTCGAGCCGATCTGCGGCAACATGAATTTCGTGCGCGCCAGCGTCCCGTTCATGAAGCGGCTGCGCGAGCTGTGCACACAGCACGGCGCACTGCTGGTGTTCGATGAGGTGATGACCGGATTTCGGGTCGCGCTGGGCGGCGCGCAAAGCCTGTACGCGCAAGTCATTCCCGGCTTCGCGCCCGACATGAGCGTGTTCGGCAAGGTCATCGGCGGCGGCATGCCGCTGGCGGCGTTTGGCGGCAAGCGCGCGGTGATGGAGCAATTGGCTCCGCTCGGTCCGGTGTACCAGGCCGGAACCTTGTCGGGCAACCCGGTGGCCACGGCCTGCGGTCTGGCCACCTTGCGTGAGATTCAGAAACCGGGCTTCTTCGACGCGCTGGCTGCACGCACCCGCTCGCTGGTCGACGGGCTGACGGATGCCGCCGCAGACGCCGGTGTGCCGATGGTGGGCGACAGCGAAGGCGGTATGTTCGGCTTTTTCTTCACTGATGTGCTGCCGCAAAACCAGAGCGCCGTGATGGCCACCGACAAAGAGCGCTTCAACCGCTTCTTTCACGCCATGCTGGACGGCGGCGTGTACCTGGCCCCCGCGCTGTACGAGGCTGGTTTTGTCAGCTCGGCGCACACGGCGGCCGACATCACCGACACGCTCCAGGTCGCCCGCACCGCACTGCGCTGACACGGCGGCACCTGCCCGCGCTGTCACCCTCACGGCGGCAGCACCGCGACGACATCACCCACCCTCCACATGCACCTTCACATCCTCGGCATCTGCGGCAGCTTCATGGGCGGCCTGGCGGCGCTGGCACGCGAAGCCGGGCACACCGTGACGGGCTGCGACGCCAACGTCTACCCGCCGATGAGCGACCAGTTGCGCGCACTGGGCATCGAGTTGATCGAGGGCTTCGGCGCCGACCAGTTGGCACTCAAACCCGATGTGTTCGTGATCGGCAACGTGGTCAGCCGCAGCAACCCGCTGATGGAAGCGATTCTGGACGCCGGCCACGCCTACACCAGCGGGCCGCAGTGGCTGTCCGACCACGTGCTGCAGGGCCGCCATGTGCTGGCCGTGGCCGGCACGCACGGCAAGACCAGCACCACCGCGATGCTGGCCTGGGTGCTGGAACACGCCGGGCTGCAGCCGGGGTTTCTGGTCGGCGGAGTGCCGCTGAATTTCGACGTGTCGGCCCGCCTGGGTGCAGGCAAGACCTTCGTCATCGAGGCCGACGAATACGACACCGCTTTCTTCGACAAGCGCAGCAAGTTCGTCCACTACCGCCCGCGCACCGCGGTGCTGAACAACCTCGAGTTCGACCACGCCGACATCTTCGACAACCTGGCGGCCATCGAGCGCCAGTTTCACCATTTGGTGCGCAGCGTGCCGGCCAGTGGCAGGCTGGTGGTGAATGCGCGGGAAGAGTCGCTGCAGCGCGTCTTGGCCATGGGCTGCTGGAGCGAGGTGGTGCGCTTCGGCGCGCGCAAGGAGACCCCGGGCGAATGGCGCGCGCGCGGCGAGCCGCATGGCTTCGACGTGCTGCGCGGCAGCCTGAAGATCGGCCGCGTCGACTGGTCGCTGCTGGGCGAGCACAACCAGCTCAATGCGCTGGCCGCGATTGCCGCTGCCGAGCATGTGGGCGTGCCGCCCGACGCTGCCGCGAAAGCCCTGGCTCAGTTTCAAAACGTGCGCCGCCGCCTGGAACTGC
>JAYVCL010000348.1:0-9970 GCA_043749975.1 Burkholderiales bacterium | reverse complement strand
GGGCGCCTTCGCGGCCGCGCGGCGCGCGTCGGCACGGGTGCGCGCGACGACCGCGAACACCGGCTGGCCCACGTAGCGCAGTTCGCCGTCGGCCAGGATCGGCTCGTCGTGCACGATGGCGCCGCAGTCGTTCGGGCCGGGAATGTCAGCCGCCGTCATCACCCACACCACGCCGGGCAGGGCGCGAATGCGCTCCAGCGCCATCCCCGTCAAGCGGCCATGAGCGACGGGTGAGAGGCCCAGCGCCGCGTGCAGCGTGCCGGCAAGCTCAGGCAGGTCGTCGATGTAGGCCGCCTCGCCGGCCACGTGCAGGTGCGCCGATTCGTGCGGGTGGCTCACGCCCACTTGCGCGCCGCCGCGCAGGGCTTCGGCGGGCTGCAACACTGTGGGGTCGAGCGGCTGGTTCATGCGCCCAACTCCCGGGCTGAGGTGTCGTGCTCGTGCTCGTGCTCGTGCCGTCGCTGGCTCGACATCACGCTCCACACGCTGGTGGCGTGCAGCGGCAGCGGGTCGACGCGGCGCGTCTCCAGCCAGAAGCGCTGCAACAGGTTCTGCGCCGCCTGCAGCCTGTACGCGGCGCTGGCGCGCAGGTCGGACAGCGGCTGAAAGTCTTGCGCCAGCGCGGCCTTGGCGGCGTCCACACTGGGCTGCGTCCAAGCGTTGCCAGTCAGTGCCGCCTCGGCCTGCGCGGCGCGCTTCACCGTGGCGGCCATGCCACCGAAGGCCAGCCGCACCTGGGCCACGGTGTCGCCATCCAGCTCGATCGACAAGCCGGCGCACACCGCCGAGATGTCGCAGTCGAATCGCTTGCTGATCTTGTAGGCGCGCAGCTTGCGCAACATCGCCGCCAGCGGCACCGCCAGGCCCTGCACGAACTCACCCGGTTCCATTTGATTGCGCATGTAGCCGGTGTAGAAGGCGTGCAGCGGCAGGCGGCGCACGCGCTCGTCACGGCGCAACTCGAGCTGCGCGTCCAGCGCCATCAGCACCGGTGCCACGTCGCCGATGGGCGAGCCGTTGGCCACGTTGCCGCCCATCGTGCCGGCATTGCGGATCGGCGGCCCCGCAAAGCGCAGCCACACCTCGGTGAGGGCCGGCGCGCGCTGGGCCAGGGCGCGCCAGCCTGATTCCAGCGAGGCACCGGCACCGATGAACAACTCATCAGCGCGCAGTTCCACCTGCTTGAGTTCGGCAACGTCTCCGAGATAGACGATGTCGCCCAGGTCGCGAAACTGCTTGTTCACCCACAGGCCCACGTCGGTGCCGCCGGCCAGCAGTTGCGCGGCGGGGTGGCGGCTGCGCAAAGCGGCCAGCGCAGCCAGCGTCTTGGGCGCATGAAACGTGTCGATGCGGCCCTGCGCATGCGGGTTGGGCGCGCTGTACGAAAACGTGTGGGCACCCGCAATCTCGTTCAGCGCCGCCACTGCGGGCGCGGTGTCCAGCGGCACGGCCGGCAGCTCGAACATGCGCTGGCCGGCGTCCAGAATCGGCCGGTAGCCGGTGCAGCGGCACAGGTTGCCCGACAACTCGTCGGCCAGTTGCTGGCGGCTCGGCTGCGTGCTGTTGGCGAGGTGATGCTGGTAGGTGGCCCACAGCGACATCACGAAGCCCGGCGTGCAAAAACCGCACTGCGAGCCGTGGCACTCGACCATTGCCTGCTGGGCCGGGTGCAGCGCGCGGCCGGTGCCGGCCTTCAGGTCTTCGACCGTGAACAGCGCCTTGCCGTGCAGCGTGGGCAGGAACTGGATGCAGGCGGCGACGCTGCGCAGCTTCAGGCCGTGCACCGAGGCGCTGGTCGCGTCACCCGGGCGCGGCAATTCACCGATCACCACCGTGCAGGCACCGCAGTCGCCTTCGTTGCAGCCTTCCTTGGTGCCGGTGCAGCGCGCGTCTTCGCGCAGCCAGTCGAGCACCGAACGGGTGGGGTGCGCAGCGCTGACTTCGACCGTCTCGCCGCGGTGAAAAAACCGGATCGGTTGCGTGACCATGCGCAACTGTGGCATGGCATGCTGCATCGTGCCAATCTTCTGTTTTCCGACACGCCCGACTGAACGTGATGCCCGCCCAGTGTCTCGAACGCCTCGCCATCCGAGGCGACCTACTCGACTTCATCGCCGCGCCCGCTTGGGGAGCGACCGAAACGAGCGCGGTGCGCCTGCGCGCCGACCACTGGCTGCTGGTCGAGGGTGGCCGTATCGTCGGTGCCCAGCCGGGCGGCCAGAGCCCCGACGACAGTTGGGCCAGGCACGACCACCGCGGCCGCCTGGTGCTGCCCGGCTTCATCGACACCCATGTGCACAGCGCGCAACTCGACGCCATCGCCAGCCACACCAGCCACGGCAGCGGGCTGCTGGATTGGCTTCAAAGGTACACCTTTCCGGCCGAGCAGCGGCATGCCGACCCGGCGCACGCGCACGCCGGTGCGGCCTATTTTCTGGATGCGCTGCTGGCGCATGGCAGCACCAGCGCGGTGGTGTATCCGACGGTTCACAAGGTCAGCGCCGACGCCTTGTTTGCCGCCGCCACCGAGCGCGGCATGCGCTTGATCGCCGGCAAGGTCTTGATGGACCGAAATGCGCCCGAGGGCCTGCTGGACGACGCGTCGAACCCCGCCCAGACCGAGCGCGATTGCACCGATTTGATCGAGCGCTGGCACGGCAAGCAGCGCCTGGCCTATGCCGTGACCGTGCGCTTCGCGCCCACCAGCACGCCCGCGCAACTGGCCATGGCCGCTGCCCTGTGCGCGGCCTGTCCGGGCCTGTACATGCAGACCCACGTGGCCGAGAACCGCGACGAGGTGCGCTGGGTGCATGAGCTGTTTCCGTCGGCCCGCAGCTACCTCGATGTGTACGCCCAGGCCGGCTTGCTGAACCCGCGCAGCGTGTTGGCGCATGGCATCTGGCTGGACGACGCCGACCGCGCCGTGTTGCGCGACAGCGGCGCACAGATCGCGCACTGTCCGTCGTCGAACCTGTTTCTCGGCAGCGGCCTGTTCGACTGGCGCGCGACCGAGGCGGCCGGCGTGGCCGTGAGCCTGGGCAGCGACGTGGGCGGCGGCACCAGCCTGTCGATGCAACGCAGCCTGGCCGATGCCTACAAGGTGCAGGCGATGTCGGGCCATCACCTGTCGGCCTGGACGGCCCTGCACGCCGCCACCCGCGGCGCGGCGCAGGCGCTGGGTCTGGCGCACGAGATCGGCTCGCTCGAAGTCGGTTGCACCGCCGATGTGTGCGTCTGGGATTGGGCCGTGGGGCCGGTGGCGGCGCGGCGAATGGACGTGGCGCAGGGCTTGCATGAGCGGTTGTTCGCGTGGATGACGCTGTCGGACGAGCGCAATTTGGTGGCGTGTTTTGTGGCCGGCGCGTCGCGCCTGATCGCCTGAGGAGTTCATGAGAAACAAACGCCGGGCCGCCCCAAGTGTTTCTCCTCCCCTCGGGGGGCGGACGACGTATGTCGTCGGCCTTGGGGCGCCATCAGTGCTTCGTCTTGAGCTGACCGGCATCAGCAAGCAATACCCTTCTGTCAAGGCCAACGACCGGATCGGCCTGCGTGTGCAGGCCGGCGAGATTCACGCGGTGCTGGGTGAAAACGGTGCCGGCAAATCGACCCTGGTGAAGATCATCTACGGCACCGTGCGGCCCGACGCAGGCGAAGTCCGCTGGAACGGCGACGTGGTCGACATCCGCAACCCGCAGCAGGCGCGCGCGCTCGGCATCAGCATGGTGTTCCAGCACTTCAGTTTGTTCGACACGCTCACGGTGGCCGAGAACGTCTGGCTGGGGCTGGACAAGGCGCTCTCGCTGGCGCAGGTCACGCAGCGCATTGGCCAGGTCGCCTCGGTTTACGGCCTGGATGTCGAGCCGCTGCGCCCGGTGCACACCTTGTCGGTCGGTGAACGCCAGCGGGTCGAGATCGTGCGTGCGCTGATGACCAAGCCGAAGCTGCTGATCCTCGACGAGCCCACCTCGGTGCTCACGCCGCAGGCGGTCGACACGCTGTTCATCACCTTGCGCCAGTTGGCCGCCGAGGGTTGCAGCATCTTGTACATCAGCCACAAGCTGGACGAGATCCGCGCCCTGTGCCACCGCTGCACCGTGCTGCGCGCCGGCCAGGTGACCGGCGAGGTCGATCCGCGGCTGCAGACGAATGCCAGCCTGTCGCGCCTGATGATCGGTGCCGAGCCGCCGCCGTTGCAGCACGTTGCGGCCAGGCTGGGCGACGTGGTGCTGGCGGTGCGCAGCTTGAATCTGCCGCAGCTCGACCCGTTCGGCGTCAGCTTGAAGGGCATCGATTTCGAGGTGCGCGGCGGCGAGATCGTCGGCATCGCCGGTGTCTCGGGCAATGGCCAGCACGAGTTGATGGCGGTGCTGTCGGGCGAAGACCCGCGCGCGCGGCCTGAATCGGTGCTGCTGTTCGGCCAGGCCATCGGTGCGCGCTCGCCGCAACGCCGGCGCGAGGCGGGCTTGCATTTCGTGCCCGAAGAGCGTCTCGGGCGCGGTGCGGTGCCCAGCCTGTCGCTGGCGCAAAACACGCTGCTGACGCGAACCGAGGCGGTCGGTCGCAGTGGCTGGATCGACCAGGCCAAGGTGTCCGCGCTGGCTCAGCATCTGATCCAGCGTTTCAACATCAAGGCCGGCGGGGCGGACGCGCCGGCCAGCAGCCTGTCGGGCGGCAACCTGCAAAAGTTCATCGTCGGGCGCGAGATCGACGCCAAGCCGAAACTGCTGATCGTTTCGCAGCCGACCTGGGGTGTCGACGTGGGCGCTGCGGCGCAGATTCGTGGCGAGCTGCTGAGGCTGCGCGACGAAGGCTGCGCCGTGCTGGTGGTGAGCGAGGAGCTGGACGAATTGTTCGAGATCTGCGACCGGTTGCTGGTGATGGCGCAGGGTCGGGTGTCGCCGAGCGTGGTGGCTGCGCAGGCGACGGTCGAGATGATTGGCGAGTGGATGAGCGGGTTGTGGGATGGGGGTGGGGGCAACACAGGAGACCGGAATGCTCACCCTTGAACCTCGCCCCAATCCCTCGAAGGCGATGTCGGTGCTGTCACCGCTGCTGGCCCTGGCCATCACTGTCGCCGTCGGCACCCTCCTGTTCATGCTGCTCGGCAAAGACCCGCTGCGCGGGCTCCAGATGTTCTTCGTCGAGCCGCTGAAGGGCTGGTACGGCGTGTCTGAACTGGCGATGAAGGCGACACCGCTGTTGCTGATCGCGCTCGGGCTGGCGGTGTGCTTTCGCGCCAACGTGTGGAACATCGGTGCCGAGGGTCAATTCATCCTCGGGGCCATTGCCGCCAGCGGCGTGGCGATGGGGGCCGACGCAGCCACCGGCCGCTGGATCGTCGCCGTGGTCCTGCTTGCCGGCGTGCTCGGCGGCATGGCCTGGGCGGCACTCGTCGCGCTGCTGCGCGACCGCTTCAACGCGAATGAAATCCTGGTCAGCCTGATGCTGGTCTACGTGGCCGAAATGCTGCTCGGCTATCTCGTCTACGGCCCCTGGAAAGACCCGTCCGGGTTCAACTTTCCGCAGACCATCAGCTTCCTGAAATCGACCCAGGTGCCGCGCCTGTTCATCGGCTCGCGGGTCAACATCGGCGTGCTGATCGCGCTGGCCATGGTGGGCGTGTTCTGGCTCTTCATGTTTCGCAGCCAGGCCGGCTTTCAGATGCAGGTCGGCGGGCTGGCACCAGCCGCCGCGCGTTACGCCGGCTTCTCGTCGCGCCAGGCGCTGTGGCTGGCGCTGCTGGGCTCGGGCGGCATGGCCGGGCTGGCCGGCGCGCTGGAGGCCGCCGGGCCGCTCGGGCAACTGACGCCGCACGTGCCGGCGGGCTACGGTTTCGCGGCCATCATCGTGGCCTTCGTCGGGCGGCTGCATCCGCTGGGCATCGTCTTCTCGGCCATTTTGATGAGCATGTTCTACATCGGCGGTGAACTGGCGCAGTCGCGGCTGGGCCTGCCCAAGTCGCTGACCGGCGTGTTCCAGGGCCTGCTGTTGTTCACCCTGCTGGCCTGCGACACGCTGATCCATTACCGCATCCGCTGGCAGGCCAGGCGCCAAGCCGTGAACGGCACCGCCTGATGGAAACCTTTGCCCTGCTGCTGGCCGCCACGCTGAACGCCGGCACGGTGCTGGCCTTCGCCTCGCTGGGCCTGCTCGTCAACGAACGTGCCGGCATCGTCAACCTCGGTGCCGAAGGCATGATGCTGGTCGCCGCCGTGGCCGGCTTCGCGACCGCGGTGCACAGCGGCAGCGACTGGCTCGGCTTCGCGGCCGGGGCTGCGGCGGGCGCTTTCATGGCGGCGGCTTTCGGCGGGCTGGTGATCTGGCTCAACACCAACCAGTACGCCA
This sequence comes from Burkholderiales bacterium, assembly GCA_043749975.1. Taxonomy (GTDB): domain Bacteria; phylum Pseudomonadota; class Gammaproteobacteria; order Burkholderiales; family Burkholderiaceae_C; genus JANYJJ01. Next base: position 3,625 of record JAYVCL010000348.1, on the reverse strand, counting down.
CCGGGCTGGCGCTGAGCTTGTTCGGGGCCGGCTTTTCGGCCTTCGTCGGCATCGGCTACACGCAGCAAAAGCTGCTCGACCGGCCGCACTTCGAAGTGCCGCTGCTGGCCGACATTCCCTTCGTCGGCACGGCCTTGTTCAAGCAACACCCGATGGTCTACGCGGCCATGGCGCTGACGCTTGCGCTGGCCTGGTTTTTGTACCGCTCGCGCGCCGGACTGGTGCTGCGTGCGGTGGGTGAGTCGCCCGAATCGGCGCATGCGCTGGGCTACCCGGTGCGGCGCATCCGGCTGGCGGCGGTGCTGCTGGGCGGCGCGCTGTGCGGCGTGTCGGGGGCTTACCTCTCGGTGGTCTACACGCCGCTGTGGGTCGAAGGCATGGTCGCCGGCAAGGGCTGGATCGCACTGGCCCTGACGACGTTCGCGACCTGGCGACCGGCCCGTGTCTTGCTAGGTGCCTACCTGTTCGGCGGCGTGACCATGCTCCAGTTTCACCTGCAGGGCGAGGGCGTGCAGATTGCCAGCCAGTTCCTGAGCATGCTGCCCTACCTGTCGACCATCGTGGTGCTGGTGCTGATCTCGCGCAACGCCGGCTTCATACGCGTGAACATGCCGGCGTCGATCGGCAAGCCGTTTTTCCCGGGCGCTTGATGCCCAGATAATCCGCTCGCACCTTCCTCACCGTTTCTGCAAACCTTCAACTGGAAAACACATGACCCCGATCACCAAACGACATCTGCTCAAAGCGGCAACCCTCGGCTCGATCGCCGCAGCGGCGGCGCTGGTGGGTTGCGGCAAGAAAGAAGAAGCGCCGGTGGCTGCCGCGCCGGCACCTTCGGCTGTGGCCTCTGGGCCCGCCAAATCCGCGCCGTTGAAGATCGCGTTCGCCTATGTCGGCCCGGTGGGTGACGGCGGCTGGACCTTTGCACACGACAACGCGCGCAAGGCGGTCGAGAAAGAATTCGGTGACCGCGTCGTCACCAGCTTCGTCGAGAAAGTGCCTGAGGCCGCCGACGCCGAGCGCGTGTTTCGCGACATGGCCGGCCAGGGCAACACGCTGATCTTCGGCACCACCTTCGGCTACATGGAACCGATGCTGAAGACCGCCGCCGACCTGAAGGACGTGAAGTTCGAGCACGCCACCGGCTACAAGACCGCGCCCAACATGCGCACCTACGATTCGCGAACTTATGAGGGTGCGTACATGGCCGGCGTGATCGCCGGGGCCATGACGAAGACCAATACCCTGGGCGTGGTCGGCTCCATCCCGATCCCCGAAGTCATCCGCAACATCAACAGCTTCACGCTGGGTGCGCAATCGGTCAACCCGCAGGTCAAGACCAAGGTGGTCTGGATCAACGAATGGTTCAACCCGCCGAAAGAAACCGAAGCCGCGCAGTCGCTGATGAACGGCGGTGCCGATGTGCTGATGCAAAACACCGATTCGTCGGCGGTGCTGCAAACGGCCGAAAAAGCCGGCAAGTACGCTTTCGGCTGGGACTCCGACATGACCGCCTACGCGCCCAAGGCGCACCTCGGTTCGGCCGTTATCAACTGGGCCCCGTACTACATCGCGGCCACGCGCGATGCACTCGACGGCAAGTGGGCCGGCGGCTCGGGCACCTGGTGGGGCGTCAAGGAAGGTGCCATCGACTTCGTGTCGGTGTCCGACAAGGTGCCTGCCGACGCCCGCGCCAAGCTCGACGCCGTCAAGGCCGGCTTGAAAGACGGCAGCTTCACGATCTGGAAGGGCCCCATCGTCGGCTCCGACGGCAAGGAAATGCTGGCCAAGGATGCCGTCGCCGACGACAAGTTCATGGGCGGCATCAACTTCTACGTCAAGGGCGTCGAAGGCAAGGTGCCGAGCAGCAAGTAGCGGTTTTCTCAAAGCGCAAAGAAAAACGTCGCCGAGCGCGTTGGCGCTGGCGGCGTTTTTTTGCTTCAGAGGACCTCAGCCCTTTTTCATCTTCTTCGCCTTGCGCATCTTGCCTTTGCCGACGACTTCCAGCTTGGCATCGATGACACCCGAACGCAGCATGCCGATCTTGCGGCCAGCGCCGGTGGTCAGGTCGCCGACACGGTCGGGCGTGCTCGGGCCGCGGTCGTTGACGCGCACCACCACGCTCTTCTTGTTCTTCAGGTTGGTCACCCGCACCATGGTGCCGAACGGCAGCGTCTTGTGCGCCATCGTCATCGCGTTGGGGTTGAAGCGTTCACCGCTGGCCGTTTTGCGCCCGGCGAACTTGCGGCCGTAATGGGCCACCTTGCCGTCGGATGCGTCGGCCGTTGATGCCTTCTCCGGCGCAGCCGCCGCAGCAGGGGCAGCCGCCGGAGCGGCGGTTGCCGCGGGCGCGGAGGCTGGCTGGGCTCGCGTCAGCGAAGCGGTGGCAAGCAGGAGCGCGGCGGCGCTTGCGGCCAAAAGACGAAGTGACATGGGGAACTCCTCAGGGTTGTGGTTTTCGACGGGGGCGAACACGCCCGACCGAAGGTGCTGAATGCCGCCGCGGGGTCTCGAGCCCGGCTGTCGACATCCGACGCCGTGATTCTGGTGAGATTCGCCGCGAATTGCCACCTCAAGATGCCTGTACCGGGATGAATTCGCCGCCATGTGTGGCGGGCGTGCCAACAACCCGGGTCGGAGTTGGTACGTTGCTGCTCACGCCGACGGCGTGGGGGACGATCACGCCGACGGCGTGCCCCGTTTCAAGCCGCCTGGGCGAGCACCTGCTCGAACAGCGCCGGCACCTGGTCGGGCCGCAGCGGACGCGACAGCAGGTAGCCCTGGCCCACCGGCACGCCGATGTCCTTCAAGGTGGCGAGTTGCTCCGCCGTCTCGATGCCCTCGGCGATGACCTTCTTGCCCAGCGAGCGGCCGAGCATCAGCACGGCGCGCACGATCTCGATGTTCTGCGGCTGCTGGTGCATGCCGATGACGAACGAGCGGTCGATCTTCAGGCTGTCGATCGGCAACGTGCCCAGGTAGGCGAGCGACGAGTAGCCGGTGCCGAAGTCGTCGATGCTGAACTTCACGCCGACCTCGCGCAGCGCGTTCAGCGCCACCAGCGCCACCGCCAGGTCGCCCATCAGCGAGGTCTCGGTGATCTCCAACGTCAGCAGTTGTGCCGGCAACTCATGCCGTGCGAGCACCTCGCGCACCAGCGGCACCAGGGCCGCATTCGCAAGGTCGCGGCCGGAGATGTTGACGTGCATTCCCAGCGTCTCTCTCTGCCGGCTGGCCGCACGCCACTGCGCCAGTTGCCCGGCTGCCTGGTCGATGACCCAGGCCGTGAGTGCCTCGATGTGGCCGCTCTCTTCGGCCAGCGCGATGAACACGTCGGGGCTGATCGGCCCGCGCTCGGGATGCTTCCACCGGGCCAGTGCCTCGAAGCCGCTCAGACGGTAGGGCTCCAGGTCGAACAGCGGCTGGTACACGACCGACAACTGGCCCTCGCCGATGGCGCGCCGCAAGTCGCCTTCGAGCTTGAGCTTCTCGGCGATGCGCTCGTGCATGCTCTGATCGAACAGCACGACGCGGCGCCGGCCGTCGGCCTTGGCGGCGTACATCGCCAGGTCGGCGTCGCGCAGCACTTCGTCGGCGGTGCGGTAGCCGAGGTCGCTGAAGGTGA
>JAYVCL010000347.1:0-2562 GCA_043749975.1 Burkholderiales bacterium | reverse complement strand
CGGATGCAACCCGGCTCAGGATTGGCCGCAGTTGGCACCGGCGCCGCATTGGCACTGCGCGCCGCATTGGCATTGCGGGCCGCTGGCGCCGGAGGTCTGCTCGGCGGCTTGCTGGCAGCCGCACGTGCAGCCGGTACCGGGACACATGGTGCAGTTGCAGGGGACTTGCTGGGTAGCGTTCATGGCGGTGTTCCTTCGGTTTGCATCGACGACGGGATGTCTTCGATGGCTGCACTTTCGGTGGTGCAGCGGCGCACGGACAGCCAAATGAGACGAACGGGCAGCACGCGTGCGGGAGCGGTCTCGCCCATCGACCGAGTGGTCGCGCCATCGCTGCGTGCCGGGCTGGCGATGCGCACACGGTGTGCCGGTCGGCGGCATCCACCGTTCGAGCGCGGCTTCATACCCTTGCCGGACCGGTTTCGACGGTTGGGCGCATGCTGCTGTCGTTGCCCGCCAGCGCCCGCGACAGTGCACAGCAGCGAACACATGTCGCGTTCGCGCAAACCAGGAGCACCGACGTGGACGAAGCGTACAAACAGGAAGTGGAAAGGGCCGACCAGGCGCTGCGGCGAGACGACTTCGAGGGCGCCTTCAGGTATCTCGAGCGGGCCCATGTGCTGGCCCAACGGATGACGGTGCGGCACACCTTCATCCACTGGCGGATGCTGGCGGCCGGCCTGCGCCGCGGCGACCTGCGCGAGGCTGTCGGCCAGGTGCCGCGGATCGTGGCCTCGATCCTGTTCTCGCGGCTGTGGGTGCCGCGTGGCAACAGCGGGCGCTCGCGCGTAAGCGCCTTCAAGCCGATGCCGGTGCCCGCGGACCTGCAGCACCTCGTGCCTTGAGGCAAGGAGATCAAGCCATGGAATACATCGTCGGACTCACCCTCGCGCTGTTCTTCTGCGCAGCTGCCGCGGGATTGGGCATGGACCGCGAGCGCGTGTTCTACCCCGCCGTGGTCATGGCCGTCGCCTCCTACTACCTGGCGTTTGCCGTCGTCGATGGCCGCAACGGGGTCATGCTGTCCGAAGTGGCTATCGCGGCCGTCTTCATCGCCGGGGCGGTGGCGGGGTTCAAGCTCAACCCGTGGATCGCCGTGGTCGCACTGGGCGGGCACGGCGTGATGGACGCCTTCCACGACCACCTGGTACACAACATCGGCGTGCCACAGGTCTGGCCGGCGTTCTGCATGACCTTCGACGTGACCGCAGCGGTAATCGTGGCATTGGCTATGCTGGCTCGCACCCGACGGGAGCGAGAGCTCCTGGCAGGTTGAGCCCTCAGCACGGAGAGTCGTCATGAAAGCCGTCATCCACTCGCGCTACGGCAACCCCGAAGTGCTCCAGGTCACGACCCTCGAGCGTCCCGTGCCGCAGAACAACGAAGTCCTGATTCGCGTGAAGGCCGCCGGCCTCGACTACGGCCAGTGGCACCTCATGGCCGGCAAGCCGTATGCGATGAGGCTCGCGACGGGCCTGACGAAGCCGAATCAGCGCGTGCTCGGCATGGACGTGAGCGGCGTGGTGGAGGCTGTCGGCGCCGCGGTGACGCGTTTCAGGGTCGGTGATTCGGTGTTCGGCGCGTCGTCGCGGACGTTCGCGGAGCTCACCTGCGCGCGCGAAGACCAGATAGGCCTCAAGCCCGAACGCCTGAGCTTCGAACCAGCGGCGGCGTCGGCCATCTCCGGCGTGAGCGCGCTCATCGGTCTGCGCGACGTGGCGAGGGTGTTGCCCGGCCAGTCGGTGTGCGTGATCGGCGCGGGCGGCGGCGTTGGCTCGTGGGCCGTGCAGCTCGCACGGTACTTCGGCGCTCACGTCAGCGCGGTGTGCAGCACCTCGAAGGTCGAGTTCGTGCGCTCGCTCGGCGCCACCTCGGTCATCGACTACACGAAGGTGCCCTTGCCCACCGATGGCCGCTTCGACGTGATCCTCGATCTCGCGGGCAACCGGCCATTGAGCGTGCTGCGCAAGGCGCTTGCGCCGCGGGGTACTTTGGTGCTCGGCGGCGGCGAAGGCGGTGACCGCTTCTTCGGCGGCATGGGGCGGATGCTGCGCGCGGCGTTGTGGTCGATGTTCCTGAGGCAGCGGCTGGCGATGCTGGTGGGCTTCGTGAAGCCGGAACCGCTGCAGGCGCTCGCCGACATACTCGGGCAGCCGGGCGTGACGCCCGCGGTCGATCGCGTCTTCCCGCTCGAGGAGGCAGCGGACGCCATGCATACGCTGGTGTCGGGCCAAGTGCGCGGCAAGCTCGTACTGCGCGTCGCTGCGTAACGGCTACCGTGACTTCCCCAACGCCAATGAAGCCGAGATTGACGCATGCGAGGCCCACGGCGAGGGCACCGGTGGCGACGACGCGCCGCGGCCACCGTTCGACATCCCGCGACCTTCGCTGAGTGCCCGCGCACGGATCCGACCGGCAGCTTTGCGGCTGCGAGATTCGGAGGGCGGATGTCGCTGAAGGGTCGGAAGCGGCCCGCCGCGGAGCGCGGTTTGTTTTGTCACCACACCTTTGAAAAGATGCCAATATTTCTGCTCCGCAGAGCCGATCTCAGGGCTCACCTTT
>JAYVCL010000346.1:0-18054 GCA_043749975.1 Burkholderiales bacterium | reverse complement strand
ATCACCGACTTCGCCTCGCTGCGCTACCGCAACGAGAACGCCTTGCTGGCGCGCGCCAGCGACCCCGAGCGCGAGTATGTCGACGTCATCCTGCCGTCCAAGTTGCGCTATGCGCTCGACTATGTCGACAACGCGTCGGTGGCCGGCGACCTGCGCGTGCTGGGCCTGACGCTGCGCACCGTGTTCGTTCCCTCGTTGCCCGTGCCAAGGAGCTTCATCGCCATGACCGACAGCAAACTCTGGGCCCGGCTCGACCGGGTCATGTCGTCGCTGCAGCCGCAGCGTCGCCTGGCGGTCGTCGTGGCAGATGCCTTGACGGTGCTGGTGTGCTGGCACATCACCTACCTGTTCCGCCTGGGCTTCGAGCGCTACCAGCCTGGCCGGCCGTGGTACGACGACTATGTGTCGTTCGGCGTGGTGGCGGTGTATGTGCTGTGCCTGGCCTTCACCGGCGCGCACCGCGGTATCTGGCGCTTCTTCGGTTTCGACGACTTGAAGCGCATCACCGTGGCCTGCCTGCTGGCCGGCGTGCTCAGCGCGGTGGCGGTGTTGATGGCGCAGTTGACGGGTGTGGCGCGCGCGGTGTTGCTGTTGCACCCGCTGTTCTGCATTGCCGTGTTGTCGATCACGCGCATGGTCTACCGCATGGTGTGGGAGCACGCCCGCGCACGCGCCAACGGCTTGGAGGGCGAGCCGCGACGCGCCATCGTGCTGGGTGCCGGCGAAGCGGCACGCCGCCTGGTGGCCGGCATCCACATGCGCGATGGCTGGACCGTGCTGGGCCTGCTCGACGACAACCTGGCCAAGCAAGGTGAGCGCGTCGGCGGCATCCCGGTGCTGGGCCGCCTGGCCGACCTGGCCCTGCCGCACATCTGCGCCGGTGCAACGCATGTGATCGTGGCCATGCCGGGCGCGTCGCCCGAGCAACGCGCGCATGCCATCGAACTGGCCCGGCACGCGGGGCTGCTGGTGCTGACGGTGCCGAGCCAAAGCGAGCTGCAGACCGAAGCGTGAGAGCGCCCCCAGGGCCGACGACATGCGTCGTCCGCCCCCCCGTGGGGATAAGAAACGGCGGGCTGGTCCGCATCACCGGGCAGGGAAGCGTCTTGCCTATACTGCGCAGGATGCGTCTGTCCCCGTCCGAGCGCCGCGCCATCGAACTCACCGCCCGCGAAGCATTTCCGTCGGGAACCCGGGTGGTGCTGTTTGGTTCGCGCGTCGACGATGCGCGTCGAGGGGGTGACATCGACCTGCTGATCGAACCTGCAACCGTGTTGCCCGCCGATGAACTGGTGGCGCGTCGCAGTCGCTTTGTGAGCCGCCTGTATGCGCTGCTGGACGAACAACGCATCGACGTGTTGGTGGCCTGTGAAACGCTCGATGACCCTCGCCCGGTCGTGAAGGCGGCGCGTCTGCACGGAATGGAGCTGAGCCGAACATGAGCGTCAGCGACCGCCTCGCTGCGTCGCTGTGGGAAGCCGACCGTCACGTGGTCGCGCTCGAAACCGCCTTGGCCGACTGGGCTCCCGTTTGCACTCTTGGCCTTCAGGAGATCGAGCAAAACCCACTGCTCGTGCGGCTCGTCGACCAGATGTTGTTCAGGTTCACCAAACTGCAAGACGCGCTGGGTGAACGACTCATTCCGGCAACGCTTGCCCACTTGGCCGAGCCCTTTGAAGACTGGCCGATGCGAGACCGCTTGAATCGGCTTGAAAAATTGGGCTACCTGGATGTGGCCGACTGGCTGCGCTGGCGAGAGGTGAGAAACCGCTTGGCGCATGAATATCCTGACGCGCCGGAGCTGCGCTTCGCCTCGCTGAAGTCCGGCATCCAGGCGGCGCGTGAAGTGTCGGTCGCTTATGCCCGCTGGCGGCTTCGGCTGGTACCACGGTGAATCCTTCATCGAAGAGTACGGCACGGACCCCCGACGCAGGGGTCTACCGCCCTGCCAGCGCCGCCGACACCTCGGCGTTCACCTCTTCCGCTGAGCGGAATTCGGGCACCAGGTTGCGCACCTGCCGCAGCATCGGCTCGGTCTGGTTGTCGGTGCAGGCCTGGCGCAGTGACTGGATCATCTTGTCCAGCAAGGCCGGGTCGATGTAGCGCTCACGCGCGCACATGATGCGCGGGTGGCCGCTGGGAATCACGTCGTCGCCGATCAGCAGTTCTTCGAACAATTTCTCGCCAGGGCGCAGGCCCACGAACTTGATCTCGATGTCGCCCGCCGGCTCGTCCGCCGTCTTCTCGCTCAAGCCCGACAAACGCACCATCGAACGCGCCAGGTCGGCAATGCGCACCGGCTCGCCCATGTCCAGCACGAACACCTCGCCGCCACGCGCCATCGCGCCGGCCTGGATCACCAACTGCGCCGCTTCGGGGATCAGCATGAAGTAGCGAATGATGTCCGGGTGCGTGATCGTGACCGGCCCACCGGCCTGGATCTGGCGCCGAAACAGCGGCACCACCGAACCCGACGAGCCCAGCACATTGCCGAAGCGCACCATCGAAAACACCGTGCGCCCGGCAGAGCGAATGGCTGCCGCCTGGAACACCAGCTCGGCCACCCGCTTCGACGCGCCCATCACATTGGTCGGCCGCACCGCCTTGTCGGTCGAGATCAGGATGCAGGTCTCGGCCCCCGCCTCCAGCGCCGCGCGCGCGACGTTCAGCGTGCCGAACACGTTGTTGCGCAGGCCCTGGCGCATGTTGCCCTCGACGATGGGCACGTGCTTGTAGGCCGCCGCGTGGTAGATCGTCTGCACGCCATGCTGCTGCATCAAAGATCGCATCAGCTCTTCGTCCAGCACCGAGCCCAGGCAGGTCACCACCGGCACCCCGGCGCGCGCGAGTTGCTGCAGCTCGTGGTCGATGGTGTACAGCGCAAATTCCGAGTGGTCGAGCAAGACCAGGCGTGCCGGCCGCTGTGACAGGATCTGGCGGCACAACTCGCTGCCGATCGAGCCGCCCGCGCCCGTCACCAGCACCACCTTGCCGGCGATGTTGCGTGCGAACAAGGCCGGGTCGGGCGGCACCGCGTCGCGGCCCAGCAGGTCGGCCACGTCGACCTCGCGGATGTCGGACACACCGGCCCGGCCATCTTCCAGGTCGGCCAGCCCCGGCAAGATCTTCACCGGCAGCCCGGCGCTTTCAACACGCTGGATCAAGCGACGTTTCAGGGCCGTGGTGGCCGAAGGAATCGCCAGCACGATCAGGCCCACGTCGTGCATGAACACCGCCTCGGTCAAGGCCGACGGCGGGTACACCTTCAAGCCGCCGACGGTCTTGTATTGCAGGTCTTCGCTGTCGTCCAGAAAACAGATCGCCTTGTACTCGGGGCTGAACTGCATCGCCTGCGCCAACTGCGCGCCGGCGTCTCCGGCACCGTAGATCGCAGCGCGAAGCCGCGGCCGTCCGCCGTGCCTGACCCCACGGCGCAACAAGGTGCGCGCGATGAAGCGCGAAGTCACCACATAGGCGAAAGCGACGAACCAATAGATGAGCAGGGCCGAGCGCGGCAGAACCTGCACCTGAAACGCGAACGCCAGGCCGTACACCAGCAACACCACCAGCGCCAGCGCGCCGCTCACGGCCGCCAGCACGCGCAGGTCAATGTAGCGAACGACGGTGCGGTACAGGCCCGCCACGCCCAGCACCGGCAAGGTCAGCAGCGCCAGCAGAACCTGCACGACGGGTGCCGTCTCGAGTGCAGCCGGTATCGAACCCATGCGCAGCGCCACCGACAACAGCAGGCACAGCGGCAAAAAGATCGCGTCGCCGCCGATCATCACGCGGAACTTGGCCTGCGGTGACAACTGCGACAAGCGCCTGGCGATGGAGATGGGTGACATGCGCGTGAATTGTCTCAGACGGCTTGGGATGGCGTTGCGGCTGACGACTCCAGAGAAGTTTCAGGGCGGGTGCGTCGCCGGGCTGCCGTGCGTCAGTCATCAAACAGCCCGGCGACGACCCGGATTCGTTTGCGGGAATTTTGCAGGGCTGACTATTCAGCGCAGGTTTGCTTGCTCCACAAACGCGGTTGGTGTCGAGATCGGTTCGCCTTGCCAGGGATGCAAGACGAGTAATCGCCATCGCTGCTGATCAGCGCATCGGCGTCGCACGCGCGGACAAGTGCCAGAAATTGATCGTCTTTGGGGTCACGGCAGGCTGGATTGGCGCAGCGGGCGTGCGATCTCGCGCAGCCCGAGCCCCCGCTGTTTCATGCTCGCAATCGTCAAGCGCTCGTCGGCTTGCGGTTGGCTGTAGCTCGTTCTCTTCGTGTGCGGGCCTCACCGGGCGGGCGGGTGTTGCACTTCAGATTCGAGGTCGCCATGCTTGACAGTGCGAGAGTTGCCGCGTAGAGTTCTTGTATTAACATTGTTACCACTACAAAGCCATGAACGTGACCATTCGGCAGATCGGCAACTCGCAAGGTGTCGTGATCCCCAAACCGCTGTTGGCCCAGTTGGGCCTCGAGGGCGGTGTAGCGGAAATGACCATCGAAGGCGGTGCCCTCGTACTGCGCAAGCCCGCCGAGCCGGCACGCACCGGTTGGGCCGCAGCCGCCCAGAAGATCGCGCAGCAAGGTGACGACGCGCTGGTGATGGGAACCTTCGGCAACGAGGCCGATGCGGATCTGGTGTGGTGAAGCGCGGCGAGATATGGCTCGTGAACCTCGACCCCACCATCGGAAGCGAGATCAAGAAGTCGCGCCCCTGCGTCGTGGTGTCGCCGGCCGAAATGCATGACCACCTTCGCACGGTGATCGTCGCGCCGATGACATCCAAGAGCCGGCCGGCACCGTTTCGCGTGCCGGTGAAGCACGGCGGCCAAAAGGGCTTGATCCTGCTGGATCAATTGCGCGCCGTGGACAAGGCACGCCTCGCGAAAAGGTTGGGCGCGGTATCGGCAAAGACGCTGCTCGGCACCTTGGGCACGCTGCAAGAAGTCTTTGCGGAGTGAGCCCTTTTTTGCGTCCGCAACTCAAGCCGTCAGCGCATCCATCGGCACCGGGAACCGCTTCGCCAGCGCCTTGACCTGGTGTGAGCGCCGGTCAGGAACCGCCTCTATTCGGCGGTGAGGACGCGGTTTTGGGTTGCCGGCGATAAGGGCTCATCGGCTCGATCCGAGCAAGCGATTTGCAATGGCAGGACCGACCGCGCAACGGCCGGAGAATCAGCCCGTCGCGACGCGGCGGTCGACCTCGGCGCACATTGCCAAGGCCGCGGCTGACAGTTGCGGCACGCCCGCATGCGCGGCGTTCAACGCGTCGACGAGCACGGTGAGATCCTCGACGTACTCGTGGATCATCTGGTTGCGCAGGCGCCGCAGTTCGAACCACCCAGCCGCGTTCCCTACCCAGCCTTGTCGCTCTGCGGCATTTAGGTTGTCGATGAAGGGGCCGGGACGCTCGCCCAGCCAGCGCAACAGGGCAGGCAGCAACTTGTCGGCGAGGGTGTCCTGAAGTCTGGCGAAGCGGGCCACAAAGGCGTCGACCCGCTCGGCGAGCACCGCGTCGGTGGGCAGGCTCGATGCCCGCTCGGGCGTCATCGGCAGCGCAAACAGGCGGCTGTCGGTGTCTGCAAGATAGCTTGCTTCACGTTTGACCACGCGAGCGAGGAAGAGCATGCGCTCGCGCTCGGCGTTGAGCGCCGGTGTCGCTGTCACGACAACAGTGTCCCCGTCGCCTTGGCCACGCGATGCACCGGCAACTGCTGCAGGTTGGGCGCCTGCAGCAGCAAGTCGATGCGGCGCTCGCCCAGGTCAATCTCGAGCCGGGCGCCGATGGCGGCCATCAGCCGGGCCGGATGCTGCACCGGCACAGGCGACTCGACCATCAGGTCCAGATCGCCGCCGCGCGCGCTGTCATCGGTGCGCGAGCCGAAGAGCCACACCCGCCCGCGTCCTTCCGTGAGGCGGTCTACCACTCGCAGGATCGTGGCGCGTTCGTCGGCAGTCAGGCGCATGGCGCAAAGTGTAGCGCCGCAGCCAGCTTTCGCGTGGCCGCGCTCCGGCACCCCCGCAGGGTTGGCTGCGCCACCGACGCGCAACAAACTACTTGCAGATGCCCTTGTCGAGAGGTTGGTGCCTTGCAGCCTGCTTTTGCGCTCGTGGTTTTCCGCCAGGGTCTGTGCGGGGTCATGCTGACCGGCTCGCGTTGCACCGTGTCGTGCAACCAACCAAACCGGATTTGGGCCTGCACGGAAGTGACGGTGATCACGGCTGAGCTTCTTTATAAATCGGTTGATCTGCACAGCATGTCCATCAACGAGTGCCCCACGGTCATGACTCTTGCGCTGCCCGGTCGCCCGCCTTGAAGTGAAAGGCGAGCCACAGCAAGGGCGCATAGGCAATGGCCACGCCCACCACGCCATCGAGCCAGCCAAGCGCCACCGCCACCGCGATCGGCAACAGCCACAACAGGTTGATGACACCCACCGCCAGCGTCACGGGCCGGTGCGCGCCGAACCGGCGCGCCGCGTACTGGTAGGCGTGGCTGCGGTGCGCCTCGTTGAATTGGTCGCCCCGCCGCACGCGCCGCACCAGGGTGGTGGTGCCGTCGACCATGAAGCAGCCGATCAAGATGAACCAGGCCCAAAACAGATGCGGGGCCGACTGCCCGCACCACAGCGACAGCAGGGCCACCATCAACCCCAGAAAGCCGCTGCCCGCGTCGCCCATGAAGATCTTGGCCGGCGGGAAGTTCCACAGCAAGAAGCCGCCCACGCACGAAGCGAACACCAAGGCCAGTATCCAGCCCGACCCGCTGCCGGCCAACCACCACAGCAGCGCGCCGCCGAGCGCCGAGGTGATGGCCTCGACACTCGCAATGCCGTCGATGCCGTCCATAAAATTGAACAGGTTGACCATCCACACGATGTAGAAGCCCGCGATCAAGGGGCCGATGAAATGCAGGTTCACCAGCATGCCGAACACTGGAACTTGGGGGATGTGATCGAGCCAGAAAACGACCCATGCGGCGGCAGCGGCGTGGCCCAGGAAGCGCCAGCGCGCTGCGAGGCTGCTGCGATCGTCGATGAAGCCGAGCACCGAGACGACCGTCCCGGCGCCCAGCGTGGCGGTCAGCAGGCGGGGTTCGATCAGGCCGAGTGAGGCGAGGGCGACCGCGAGAAGAAGGCAGGACGCCACGATGGCGATGCCGCCGCCGCGTGGCGTGGGTATGGTGTGTGAACTTCGCTCGTTCGGCAGGTCGAGCAGCTGAGTGGACAGGGCATATCGGCGCACTGCAGACGTGAACCTGCTGGCCATAGCGAAGCCTAGAACTGAAAGAAGCCCCGCCAAGATCATCGACTCCTCGAGCGTTGCAGAAACTGCGGAACCTTCGCCAAGAGCCTCATGATCAAGAAGTAAGTACCCCCAGCGAGCCCATGTTTGCGGCACGCTCGTGAGACCTCGAGACTCCCAGAGATGATGTTCCCAATGCTTCGGGTCGACTGCCCGCCCATGCGCATGCGGACCTGAATGGCCGGTATGTAAGCCGACTTGATCTTCGCACCATCAAGCAGACGCAGGGACATCTCAAAGTCTGCAGCAGCCGGAAACGCAAGGTCGTAGTTACCGAACTTCTCGTAGACGGAGCGCCGGACGTACAGGGTTGGATGGGGCGGCATCCACCCGCGCGAACACAGACCTGGCGTGTAGGAACGAGAAGTCCACAGACGCACCACGCAGGTCATGTCGTTTTGGGCCACAAAAACCAGATCTCCGTAAACCATGTCCACCTCCGGGTCGCTGAAGGCGGTTGCAACACGTTCAAGGGCAAGTGGATCGGCAAGAACGTCGTCTGAATTGAGGAAGCCAACGACGTCGCCAGAAGCACGCGCCAAGCCCTTGTTCATCGCGTCGTAAATACCGCAGTCGGGTTCGCTGACCATCCGCGCGACCCGCGAAGCGTGCGCTCGAACAACCGACAAGGTGTCGTCGACCGATGCGCCGTCGACGACGATGTGCTCGACGTCGGGGTGCCTTTGCACGGCCACCGACTTCAACGTGTCGGCAATGGTCTTGGCGCTGTTGAAGCAGACCGTAATGACGCTGATTTTCATTCGAAGGTTTGAGTGAACCAAGGGGCAAAGGGGCAGGCACCGCAGAATTCTTGAGCCGTTGGAGACTGCCTCTCGGCAGCCGCTTGCCAGGTCAGCGCGCGGGCAGCCGCGCACGCAGTGCGCCCAACAGGTTCCAGCGCCATCGAATCATCTGCGCCAGACCCGCATGCTCCGCCGGACTGACGTTCTTCTCGTGCCGTCGGTACTTCAGGTAAGGCTGGGGCAAGTAGTGCACGCGCCCTCGTCGGGTGGCCAGCATGCCGAACCACATGTCGTGCATCGGCACCTTCGGCGGGATCGGAAGGCCGAGCTCGACGACGTCTAGGCGCAGCGCCATGCAGCAACCCAGGAAGCGATTTTTCACGAGGGTGGGCCACCAGCGACCGTCGAAACCGCCGCGACCGGCCATGAACGATCGCGAGATCGTCGCCCCATGCGCGTCGATGACTTCGGCGTCCGATATGACCACCGTGCAAAGCGGGTCTTCGGCGAACGGTCGCGCAAAGGCGTCGCGCTTGCCTGTCAGCCAGATGTCGTCTTGATCGCAGAGCAGCACAATCGACTTCGTGCAAGCTCCCAGTGCACGCTCGAATGAACGCCGGACGCCGAGGTTGCACTCGTTCGGCAGCAACACGATCCGTGCGTCGTTCAACGTTTTCAGCCAAAGAAGCGAACCGTCGGTGGAACGGTCGTCGACGATCACGAGTTCGTCGTCCGGCCGAAGCTCGGCCAGGACCGAGGCCATTTGCTCGTGAAGAAAGGGCAGGCCGTTGTAGACGGCCATCGCGACCGAAACCGGTTGACGCATGAGGAGAACGAGTCGGGTGAGAATCCGCGGCGAGGCCGAATGGTCCCGTCGCCGAACGAGGTAACGACCGTGGAAGAGCGTGTCGGGTTTGGTGGGCGGGGTGGCACAATTATGGTCCGAACACGACTCTTCATCTGTCAATGAACGCACCCGTGTTGGATCGAGTTCCGGTCACGGTCGCCGTGGTCGTGACCTACCGCCCCGACGCGGACCGGTTGATCGAAGGCCTGCGGGCCATCCTCCCGCAAGTCGATGAAGTCGTCGTCGTCGACAACGGCTCCGATGCGACGGTGCTCGACGACATTGCGGCCATGCCGCGGGTTTCGGTCATCAAACTCTCGTCGAACTTCGGGATCGCCTGGGCGCAGAACCGCGGCATCGAGAAAGCTCGCGAGTTGCAAGCCGCGTACGTGTTGCTGCTCGACCAGGACAGCGTGGCCGGCCCCGAGATGGTCGATCGATTGAGGACGGCCTGCGAAGCCCTCGTGTCGGCCGGCGAACGAGTGGGCGCGGTCGGCCCGGCGCTGCTCGACGGGTTGTCGCCCGCGAGCCCGCGCTTCACGATGTTCCGTTGGGGCCGCTACATGCAGGTCGACGCGCCGCCCGGCGCACGTTCTGCGCCATGCGACATGCTGATCGCGTCGGGCACGTTGATGCCGACCGCGGCGCTTGACGCGATCGGCCCGATGGACGAAGGGCTCTTCATCGACAAGGTCGATACCGAATGGTGCTTGCGAGCGTGGCGCTGCGGGTTTCGGCTGTTTGGCGTGCCCGGTGCGCAACTGCACCATCGCCTCGGCGAAAGTGTGCTCACGGTGCGGTGGTGGCGGAACAAGCGGCTGCCGGTGCACAAGCCCTTTCGCTACTACTACATGGTTCGCAACAGCGTGCTGCTGCAGCGCGCGCGACGCATGCGCTGGGCTTGGCGCGCGGCCGACTTCACGCAGACGGCGCAAATCGTTTTGTTCCACGGGCTGCTGGCGCCCGATGCGCGACTGAACCGGGCGATGATTCTTAGGGGCTTGCAAGACGGGCTAAGGTCCGTGACAGGGCCGATGCCGAGCCGGTAGATGCGCGGCGCTACAGGCCGATCGAGTACGGCCCCACAAGCGTCGGCGTGCGGAACACGAAGTTCGCGAAGGTGGCCGCCAGCCACAGCCACACGATGGCCGAGGGCAGCTTCATGCCACGCGTTTGCGCGAGGTGCGCGGCGTAGAGCGGCAGACACGCCATCCAGAATTCCATGGTTCGCACCGCAACTTCCCTGACGTCTGCGAACATGAAAAGAGCGATCTGCCCCAGAACGATCAGGCGCAGACAGGTCAGCAGCGATGTTCGATTCGACTCGGTCCGCTCGAGTGCCGGGCCCGGAACACGGCGTCGGCTTTGGCGAATCAGCACGGCGTAGCTGATGAAGATCAGCAGCCACACCAACCCCGTGCGAACCGAAAACGGCTCCGCCGCTTCGGTCAAGCCCGAGTTGGCCAGCTGAACATACAAGGCGAGCCGCGCGTCGAGCGCGCCGAGCGACTCCAGTAGCTGCGCGACGATCGAGATTGCGGCGAGCCGGCTCGCGGCGGCCGCCAGCAGCGCGCTCACAAGCACGAAATCGGCGCGCCCGCGCCGCCAGTGCGACAGCGGCCAGGCGATCAGGCCGAGCAGCGCCGACGAATGGATTAGTGCGCCCAGGCAGGTGGCGATCAGGAAGGCTCGCGTGTCGCGTTCGCGCAAGTACACCAGCGAGAGCATGAACATGCCGATGGCGAGCCCGGCGCGCAACTGCGTGAATTCGTGCAGCAGGAAGTCCGAGAAGAGGTAGCAAAAGGCGCCGGCCCATAGCGCCGCGCCAGAGTGGGCTACGCGCTGGATGCTGTGGAACTTCAACCCGATCGCGAGCGCGGCCACCGCCCACACGAACACCCGAAACGGGAAGCCCACGCCGCTGCTGAGCGCCATTCCTGCGAGAAACAACGACTCGAGCACGGGCGGCCGCTCGAGAAGCCCGTCGGCATCGATGCCGATGCGATACCAGTCCTGGTAGACCAGGAAGTCGTTGCTAACGTCGTCGCCGCGCAATGCGGTGAAGGTTGCCAGGCCGCACGCCACGATAAACGCAAGGAGGTGGCGTTCGCGCACGGCGCGCGTCGCGCGCAGCAGCAACGCGAAGACGCCGAGCACGAGCACGTAGGTCATCGGTCAGCCGGGCGTTTTCATCAGGTCGATGAACTGGCTTGCCACGGCGTCCCAGTGAAACGACTGGACCGCGCGGTGCGCGCTGTCGAGCTTGCCTTGTAGTCGCGGCGTTGCAAGGGATGCGAAGTCGTCGACCGCCCGCTCGATGGCCGCGGGGTCTCGAACGGGCACGATCCACGCATTGATGTCGTCGGCAGGCAAGTAACCGGTGGTGATGACCGGCGTTCCGCACGACATGGCTTCGAGCACCGGGTAGTGGCAGGCGCCGAGTTGCACGGTGCCGGGCGCGATCATGACGTCGATCGACCGGTAGTAGTCGGCCAGACCCGCGTCGCCCGCCGGCATCACGACTTCGCACCGCTCGTGCGACCAGCCCTGCGGCAGGTTGTTGTAGGCAACCTTGAGGTGGTAGCGAGGGTCTTTGGCAGCGAGTTGCTCGAAGGCTTCGAGTACGTACGCGGTGCCCTTGGTCTGCTCGTGTCGGCTGATCACGCCGAGCGTGATCTTGTATTGCGGGTCGGCGCGGGGCGTGTCGGTACGTCGGTAGAAAACGCGCGGGTCCAGACCCGGCGGCACCCAGTGCCTGGCCCGAATCGACTTGTAGCCGATGTAGATCGGCGCATTGGCGACTTGCATCAGAGGCATGTAGTAGCTGAGCGCGGCGATGGCCTGAAGCACCCGGCCTTTCCACCCGCTCACGAACGAGTAGTACTCGGGTTCATAGGCCTGGATGTAGTACCACTTGTGTGCGTGACCCGTGCGCGCCAAGGCGATGGGTATGGCCGTGAAGCTGTGATTGGCGAGGATCACGTCGTGCAGCGCACCTACCCGCCGCAGGGCCCGCAGCATGCCGAGGTACAGGTTGCGGGTGTTGCCCGAAGCGGCAAACGCCGGACGCGGCATCGATGCGGGGGCCTGCGCGCCCGATCGGTCGAAGCGTTCGATGCGCGCGCTGGTCGGGTAGCACGGCGGGCCCGATCGCGCATCGACGAGGAACGTGACGTCGTGACCCGACCGGATCCAGTGGTTGGCCAGTTCCGACAGCACGCGATAGCCTCCGCCGACCTCGAACGTGGCGATGGGAATCAGGATTTTCATGCGGTTCCACGCGATGTCGCTGAAGGCCTCGCTTTGCGAAGACGCACTGGAAGATTCCAAGCGGCGGTCACTTCTTACAACCGGCCACGACGAACTCGGCTGGCGTGGTCGTGTGCCGCACGACCGCGAACCCGAAATGCCGCATCACCTGGAAAGCCAACGGAAGACTGAACACGTGATGGTGAAGGCACCGGTTCTCGAAATTCAGCATCGACCTCGCCTTGAAGCTCGCGGCGTCGCCCGCACCGGGGTCTCGGCTCAAGTCGTGCAACGCGAGAATTTCGTCGAGGTGGGTCAAGTCGCGTTCGTCCATTTCGCGGCGCTGGTCGTCGAGCAGGTGCTCGAATTTCGTGTCCGGCCGGCGATGGTCGAAATTGCCCTCCTTGTTCGGCACGATAAGCAGCAGGTGGCCGCCCGGCCGAATGACGCGCGCCCATTCGGCCAGTGCCTTCAGCGGGTTGGCGATGTGTTCGAGGTTGTGGCACGACAGGACGAAGTCGTACTGCGCATCGGCGACAGGCCGCAGTTCGGTGCCGTCGCAAATGAGGGTGCGGCTGCGCTTGAGCGCGGGCGCCGAAGCGGATGCGCCGGCATTCGCCGCTTCGCTCCAGACCGTCGTCGCGCTGAAGTTGATTTGATCGACGGCTTGCGCCGCCTGGTAGATCGGCAGCCGCTTGATGAAGTACTCGCTCGGGCCGCCGATCTCGAGGCCGCTCTTGCCGGCGAACAGGCGGTCGAACTCGCGATGGCCCGACAGCGGCAGGCCGAGCCGGGTGCGCACGCGGGTGATCAGGTGGCGGTCGAAGGAGGTCATGAATGAATCCGGTCTGGGGTTTGGGTCGGTGCATCGTCCGGGCGAAGCCGCAGCCGCAACACGAGGCTTCGACACACCGCAGCCATCGCCAACCAGTAGACAGCATAGGTGAGTGCGTAGGCGGCGGCGGTGCCGAGCAGGCCGAAGCGGCGTGCCATCAGCACCGTGGTGAAGGCCAGCATCAGCGCGAAGGCAATTTCGGTGAGGATGAAGATGCGCGTCATCGAGTGGCTCACCATCGTGTACGCCATGACCCAGCTGTTGATCTTCAGCCAGTCTCCGATGAGTTGCACGCCGAGCACGCCCACCAATGGCAGGAATTCCGCCGTCAACAGACCCTGCACGAGCGGCGTTCGCAGCAAGTAGATGGCCGCACACGTGACCAAGCTCAGTGGCATGACGAATCGATAGCCTGCTCGCATTTCGCGCACCAGTTCATCACCGTTCTGAATTTCGGCGAACCGGGGCAAGAGGTAGACCGACAGCGTGGCGGTCAGCAGCATCAAATGCAGTTCGCTGATTTTCCACAGGGCCTGCCACAGGCCGGCACCGGACCAGCCCAGGTCGACGGCGAGTTGGTCGCGAATGAAAAGTTGGGCCATAGGTGTGGCCAGTGCCGAGGTGAGGGCCATCAGCGCGTAGGCGCCCAATCGTTTGACCATCGCCGGCTCCATGTGGCCGAACAGATCGCGTACCGCGAGAGTGCGTCCGCTGCGAAAGACCATCAACGTCACGCCGCAAGCGATCGCCTGGCTCGTCGCGATCGCGACGAGCGCGCCGTGCAGACCGCGTGTCGAGACCAGTGCGGCCGCGACCGCTGCGCTGACGAGGCTGCCTGCGATGTTCGCGAAGACGAGGCTGCGAACCGATTTGCGACCGGTCAGGATCGCCAGCATCAACCCGTTCATGACCAGGAAGACCAGCGAAGCGGCGAGCCAGACCGGCACGTCGGCGTAGTCGGCGTTGCCGAGCGCCCAGCGCGCCAAAGGCTTCCGCGCGAGCACCAACACCACCGCGCAAGCGCCGGCGCCGATCAAGCCCAGGCCAGAGGCGGTGCGCCAGAGGCTGCGCTGCCGGTCGGCGTGCGCAGAAAATTCAGCCGTGTACCGGGTCACGCCGGTGTTGACCCCGCCGCTCGCGAGGGTGGCCACTATGCCCACCAGGTTCTGAAACTGGCCGATCACGCCGTAGCCTGCCGGCCCGACATAGACGGCGACGACCTTGTTCAGCAAGACAGAAGTGAGGATGCGGGTGATGACCGACAGCGCGCTCAGCACGGTGGTCTTGACCAGGCTCATGGCCGGTGAATCGACACCACCGCAGTGCGAAGCGCCTTGACCACCGATTGAACATCGGCCTCGGTCATGGTCGGCCCGATCGGTAAGCTCAGCACCTGCGCGTGAATTCGCTCGGCGATCGGCAAGGCGCCGGGCAAGATGCCCAGCGACTTGTAGGCCGGCTGTGCGTGCGGCGCGACTGGATAGTGGATGACCGTGCCCACCCCCGCTTGCGCGAGCGCCTTGGCGAGCGCGTCGCGTTGCCGGTGGCGAATGGCGTACACATGCCAGACCGGGTCGCACCCGGCAGCGACGGCGGGCAATACCAGGCCGTCGACGCCTGCGAAACCCTCGTGGTATTGCGCCGCGATCTCGGCACGGCGCGCATTGTCGGCGTCAAGCAAAGGAAGTTTCGCTCGCAGGAATGCCGACTGCAGTTCGTCGAGCCGCGAGTTGTAGCCTATGACTTCGTTGTGATATTTGGTTCGCGAGCCGTAGTTGCGCAACACGCGCAATTGCTCGGCCAACGAATCGTCGTCGGTCGTGATGGCACCGCCGTCGCCGAGTGCGCCGAGGTTCTTGCCGGGGTAGAAGCTGAAGCCCGCTGCGTCGCCGAGAGCCCCCGCGCGGCGGCCATCGCAACGTGCGCCGTGCGCCTGGGCCGCGTCTTCGAGCACCTTCAGGCCGTGCCGGCGCGCGAGCGCCATCAGCGGCGTCATCAGCGCGGTCTGACCGTACAGGTGCACGGGAATGATGGCGCGGGTTCGCGGCGTGATCGCCGCTTCGACACGCGCCGGGTTGAGGTTGCAGGTGGCTTCGTCGGGCTCGACGGGCGCCGGTGTTGCACCAGCGAGCGTCACGGCCAGCCAAGTCGCGATGTATGTATTGGACGGCACGATGACTTCGTCGCCGGGCCCAATGCCCCAAGCCCGCAGCACCAGGTGCAAAGCATCGAGCCCGTTGGCCACACCGATGGCATGGCGGGTGCCGCAATGGTCGGCAAACTCGCGCTCGAAGCGCGAGGTTTCCTCGCCGAGGATGAACCAGCCCGAATCGAGGACGCGGTCGAGCGCCGTGTGGAGATCGCTTCGCTGACGCAGGTTGATGCTCTTGAGGTCGAGGAAGGGAATCACTTCAAGTCTCCACGATTACTCGTTCTGGCAGGTACCGTGCGTAGCGCCGCATAGCAGCCCTGATCGCATCATGCGAGATCGCGTACTCGTAATCGTCGCCATGCTCCCGAACGCGCACGGCGCCGAAACGCTCATGAAACATCCACACCCGCTCGTTCTCCTTTCGAACCTGAAAGTGAGCTCTCGTGAATCCGAGTTTGTCGAGCGCATATGCGTAGACTAACAACGCTGATTCGATTGCCGCTGCTTGGGGTGCGTCGCTCTTTATGACCCAACTTCCCCAACAAAAGCTGTCGTCCCTGGGGTCGTAAAGTCGAACCGTGCCGAGTGAATCACCCGTCAGCGATTCAACTATGAAATAGGCTTCGTCCGATCGATCTGCGTATCGATGCATCCACGCAATCTGGTTCGATAGCATCGCTGACGTTTCCGACAGGTGTCGAGACCTACTCTCGTCCGTACGGAGGGTAACAATGAACGCAGCGTCAGAGTCGCCTACGTTTCTCAACACAATGCTTCGCCCCCGTACTGTCTGCGCCTTTCGCAACGTGGGCGTATTCATACTTTTCTGATCAGTGCAGCGAATTCGGTGTACGCGCGAATGTAGTCTGAGGCGTCGTAGTAATGCGATGCGAAGACAAGCAGTAAAGCATCGGCCGAATATTTGTATTGGGTAGCCCAAGTCATCGGCGGCAAGTGAACGCCACGGTTTGGCGCGTCCAGCGAAATCTCTACACGGCGCGTACCGTCATCTGCCACTACCGCACAACTGCCTCGTACGCAGATGAGGAACTGGTGACATTCCCGGTGCGCATGCTCGCCACGGACCTCCTTGCTGGGCACCCCGAACACCATGAAATAGCGAAGTGGGACAAACGGAATTTCTCTAGTGAACTCGCCGACTGTGAGGTTACCTCGCAGGTCTGGAACGATGGGAAATGTGTGCACGCTCACGCCTCTGACGGGGGTTTGTTGAACGGCGCTGCCGCGCTTGTCGGCAAAGACCGGCGACGCCGCCGCGCTCGACTCGGTCCCCAGGTAACCGACGATGGCCGCGGGATTGCCGTCGACGATCGCCTTCGGCGGGACCGACCGTGTGACGACCGCGCCCGGGCGCACCAGCGACCCGGCTGCCAACGTGATGCCGGCGTAGAGGGTGGCGTTCGCACCGATCCGCACGCCGCGCTCGACACGCGAAATCTGTTCGTCGGTCGGGCCAGCCGACTCGACGAACACCACGTTGGGGCCTACGACGACATCGTCCTCGAGCACTACGCCTGCGCAAACCACGGCGCCGCTGGCGACCCGGCAGCCGTCGCCGATCACGGCGTGCGGCGAAACGACCGCACGCGCGTCGATTTCGGACGCGCCGTAAACGTCGGGATGCTGAATGGTGGTGACCATGTTCATGAACGTGCCCAGAGTCTCGCGGCGGTCTATTCGTTGAAGTCGTACGGCCGGAATCCGGCCATCTTCACGAGGCTGTCGCGCCGGGCATGGCCGAAATCGGCTTCGACCATTTCCCGCACCAGTTCACGCAAGGTCGTCTTGGGCGTCCAGCCGAGCTTTTGCTTGGCCTTCGTCGGGTCGCCCAGCAGCGTTTCCACTTCGGTGGGCCGGTAGTAGCGCGGGTCGACCTTCAGGATGACACCGCCGGGTTTGCACTTGACCTTGTCGCGGCCGTCGACGGATTCGACTTTCGCCACGGTGCCGATTTCGCGGTCGCCTTCGCCCGAGAACGCGATGGTCACACCGAGTTCGGCCGCCGCGAATTCGACGAACTGACGCACGCTGTACTGCACCCCCGTGGCAATCACGAAGTCTTCGGGCTTGTCTTGCTGCAGCATCAACCACATCATCTGCACATAGTCGCGCGCATGGCCCCAATCGCGCAGCGCACTCATGTTGCCCAGGTACAAACAGTCTTGCAGGCCCAGCGCGATGCGCGCCATCGCGCGCGTGATTTTGCGTGTCACGAAAGTCTCGCCGCGCAGCGGACTTTCGTGGTTGAACAGGATGCCGTTGCAGGCGTACAGGCCGTAGGCCTCGCGGTAGTTCACGGTGATCCAGTAGGCGTACAGCTTGGCCACTGCATAGGGGCTGCGCGGGTAGAACGGCGTGGTCTCTTTCTGCGGCGTCTCCTGCACCAGGCCGTACAGCTCGCTCGTGCTGGCCTGGTAGAAGCGCGTCTTCTTTTCGAGCCCGAGGATGCGGATGGCTTCCAGAATCCGCAGCGTGCCGATGCCATCGGCATTCGCGGTGTACTCGGGCGTTTCGAAGCTCACCGCCACATGGCTCATCGCAGCCAGGTTGTAGATCTCGTCGGGCTGCACCTGCTGGATGATGCGGATCAGGTTGGTGCTATCGGTCAGGTCGCCGTAGTGCAGCTTGAAGCGTTGGTGGTCAACGTGCGGGTCCTGGTACAGGTGGTCGATGCGGTCGGTGTTGAACAGGCTGGCGCGGCGCTTGATGCCGTGCACTTCGTAGCCCTTGTTCAGCAGCAACTCGCTCAGGTAGGCGCCGTCCTGGCCGGTCACGCCGGTGATGAGGGCGACTTTGTTCTTGTTCATGACGGTTGGCCCGAGGCCGTTGCCGGCGGGGTTTCGCGGACCCGGTCGGCGGCGCCGATGACAGTGATCTTCATGTGTCGCTGGCCTTTGTCTTCAAG
>JAYVCL010000345.1:0-3988 GCA_043749975.1 Burkholderiales bacterium | reverse complement strand
TCTCGGTGTCGCGTTGTGAACTGACCGACACGTATTCGCCGGCGGCCATCGCCATCGCGCCCGCGGCCAGCGCCGCGACGCCGGCGATCAGCACCTGCGGCTTGCCGGAATTGGCTGCGGCGATGCCGAGCATCAGGCTCGCGGTCGAGACGATGCCGTCGTTGGCACCGAGCACGGCGGCGCGAAGCCAGCCGATGCGATCGGACCGATGGAGTTCGGGGTGGGTACTTCTCGGCATGGATGAGGCTTTCTTGTTCGATCGGGCAAGACTTGCACGCCGCTGAGCGCCGCAAGGGGAAGTTGAGGCCGTCAGCGCGGCCACATCCGTTGAAAGACGCCGTCGCGGTCTTTGAGCAAATGCTTGAAGGCCCCCAGTACGTGAAGGGCGATCAGCCCCACCAGCGCCCAGGCGATGACCCCGTGCACTGTGAAGAACTGTTCCTTGAGCGGATCGTCCTTAGCCGCCCAGCCGAGCAAGGACACGCCGAAGTAGCTGACCGCGTCACCGCTGAAAGAAGCACCGAGGTAGCCCGTCACCGGCAGCAGAAACATCAGCAGGTAGATCAAGAGGTGACTGGACCGGGCGGCCTTCACTTCCCACGAAGCCACGCTCGCCGGAAGCGCCGCCGGTGGATGCGCCGCACGCCACGCCACCCGAAGCACGAGCAGCATCGCGATCGTCAGCCCGATCGAGATGTGCAGCGCGAACCATGTTTCGCTGCCGGGTTCTTTTTCGACGCTGAGCATGTACCAGCCCAGGCCGATCTGGGGAGGGATCAACAGCGCCAGCAGCCAATGCAGCGCGATCGCGGTTCGGGTGTAGTTGCCGGTTGAGTCGATCAGGCGATTGGTCATTTGCAAGGGTTGTTGCTCTGAGGTGACGCCACGGTAGCATTGAGCCGATGGCGTTGGCGTTGGCGCACCCGATGATGCCAAGTCCCGACGGCTTCGGCTGTCAGACAGATGCCCGGCCGGCACTCTAGGCTCACTGGATGCTCCGGGAGTTCCAACGCAGATTCATCGTCTTGGACGGTCTGTGGAAGTCATTGGCGCGGCGCGCGTACGCGATTTTTATCATTCATCCGCCCGTGTTGGTCGCAGTCGCCTTGGCGTGGCGCGGCGTTTCGGCCAATGCTTTGGTGAAATTTGCGGTGACGGGCACGGTGAGTTGCGCACTCTGCTTCTTCTTCGCTGGATGGCTGCTGCGGGTGCCGATGCTGCGAAAAATTCTCTGACGATTGAACTCAAACCGGGCACATGGACGGCTCACCGTACTTTGCGATCCGAATTCTGAGACGACCCCAGCTTGAAGCATTGACAGTCGCCGCGAAGGTCTGGCACTTTGGTGCAGACGCCGGCGTCAGACGCAAAGCGAAGGCGACGATTGCCGACAACACCCTGAGATCGAACCGCAGCGACTGCGCCGGCTGTCCTCACCTGAAAGGCTCCCTCTGCCGGAATGCAAAATCAAGATCCTGCAGATTCCAAAGCAAACGCTGCCATGACCGAACAACGCCTCTCGGTGCCGCACCGATCATGGATCCATCGCTGGCGCTGTGCAATGGCTGCATTGCTCCTGGTTGCTGTTGTCGGCGCATTGTTTGTGAGCCGCTCGACTGAGCCGGTGGTGCTCCAGAGCGACAGTCCGCCGCAGCCGATCGATTCGCGCATGGTCGGCAGCTATCCGCAAGCGCTGGTGCTGGGGTCGGGCGGCCCGCGGGGATTTGCGCACATCGGCGTGCTCCAGGTACTGGATGAAGCGGGCTACAAGCCCGACCTCATCGTTGGCACCTCGATGGGCGCGATCATCGGCGCAGCGTTGTCGGCCGGCGTCTCGCCGCACAGGATGGAGCAGCGCGCGCTGAACCCCGACTGGCTGAACTGGATTCGCGATCTGACCTGGTCGCGGCACGGCTGGCTGCGTGGCCGCTCAGTAGAAAACCTCGTTCGCTCGGCCGGTGCTGCCCCACGACTCGAAGACCTTCCCATCAGACTGGTCACTGTGGCCACCGCCCTCCCGAGTGGTGAACGGGTCGAATTTGGATATGGCGATGTCGTAGCTGCGGTCCGCGCTTCGAGCGCGAGCCCCGGCATGTTCGTACCCGTGATGATCGACGGGCGTTTGCTGGCGGATGGTGATATTTGCGCCCCGGTGTCTGCGACAACGGCCAGGAAGCTCGGTGCCGGGAAAGTCCTCGCGGTCGACGTGTCTGCCTTTGCCGGCACCACACCACCGGTCGAATCTCTGACATTGGAATGGGTTGAGCAGGACATTCGCCGACGCATTTTGATCGACGGTGAATTGCGCGCCGCCGACGCCGTGATCCACGTCAGGATGGAGTACTACGCCGGCGTCTGGCACGATGGCCGTGTTGCTTCCATCGCTGCCGGCCGAAAGGCCGCGCTGGCGGCATTGCCAGAACTCAGACGGCTCGGCGTGATTTCAACGTCACACAGCGCGGTGCAGCCGGCTCAAGTGCGATGAGCAAACTCACTGAACCCGGAGTCAGACATCACTGCGCCAGGCTTTTGCAAATACGCACGACTCGAGGCCGCCGTAGCTGGCTAAGCCTTCAACGTATGAAACTTTCATTCACATCACCTTGCCGGTTTTGACCGGCGCACGGAGACCCCGATGCACAACGGCTCGTGCCACTGCGGCGCGGTTCGAATGACCCTGCCGTCTACACCCGAGGTGGCGACCGATTGCAACTGCTCGCTGTGCCGCCGCATTGGCGGACCTTGGGTCTACTTCGAGTTCGGCACGGTTCGGATCGAAGGCCACCCGGAAGCGACCGCGCAGTACACCTGGGGCGACAAGACTCTGCGCACCATCCACTGCAAGACTTGTGGGTGCGTCACGCATTGGGAGCCCCTGGAGCATTCTCCTGGCGCGAAGCACGGGGTGAATCTTGGGAACTTCGATCCTGATCTCATTGCGTCCGTGCGCGTTCGCCGATTCGACGGAGCGGATACGTGGAAGTTCATCGATGAGTAGCAAACTGCTCGCTGCCATGGCGAAGCGCGACGCAGACGGCAGGCCAGCCACTTCTTCACCGCACACAAGAGCATCGCGTCGGCGTGCACAGCGACGCCTTAAGCGAGCTTGCCGGAGTATTTCTCCAACTTGGCCATCGCCTCGTCACCGAACTTGCCGCGCCATTCCTTGTAGAAACCGGCCTTCGAGAGAGCGTCGCGGAAGGATTTGCTGTCCGGATAGTTGAAGATCAGGCCCTTGGCCTTGAGCTGCGCCTCCAGGCCGTTGTTGAGCTTGCGGATGTCGTCGCGCTGCTTCAGCACCACATCGGTCACGTGCTTCGTGATCACGGCCTGGATGTCGGCCGGCAGCGCGGCCCAGCGCTTGCCGTTGGCCAGGATCCACTGGCCGTCCCACATGTGACCGGTCATCGAGCAGTACTTCTGCACCTCGTAGAGTTTGGCGATGTCGATCAGCGTGAGCGGGTTCTCCTGGCCTTCGACGACCTTGGTCTGCAAGGCCGAATACACCTCGCTGAAATTGATGCTCGCGGGCGAGGCATCGAGCGCCTTGAACATCGACGTCCACAGCGGGCTCACCGGCACGCGGATCTTGAAACCCTTCAGGTCGGCCGCGGTGTTGATCGGCCGGGTGCTGCTGGTGATATTGCGATAGCCGTTGTCAAAGCACTTGTCGAACACGTGCAAGTTGACCTTGTTGATCGCCGCACGCACATGCGCGCCCAGGTCGCCGTCCATCGCGGCCCACACGGTCGGGTAGTCCTTGAACGCAAAGGCCAGACCGTTGATGCCGGCCACCGGCACCAGCGTCTGCAGGATCAGGCCGGAGAGCGTGAAGATGTCGATCGCGCCCGAGCGCACCTGCGACAGCATGTCGGTGTCGCCGCCGAGCTGGTTGTTCGGAAACACCGAGATTTTTACCCGGCCATTGGTTTCCTTCAAAATCCGGTCCACCGCTTCCTGCTGGCGGATGGTGTTCGGATGCGACATG
>JAYVCL010000344.1:0-3481 GCA_043749975.1 Burkholderiales bacterium | reverse complement strand
TTCTGCTCCGGGTCGAGCACTTCGAGCAGCGCGCTCGACGGGTCGCCGCGGAAGTCCATGCCGAGCTTGTCGATCTCGTCGAGCAGGAACAGCGGGTTCTTGGTGCCAATCTTGGTCAGGCTTTGCAGCACCTTGCCCGGCATCGAGCCGATGTAGGTGCGGCGGTGGCCACGGATCTCGGCCTCGTCGCGAACGCCGCCAAGGGCCATGCGCACGAACTTGCGGCCGGTGGCGCGTGCAACGCTTTGGCCGAGCGAGGTCTTGCCCACGCCCGGCGGCCCGACCAGGCACAGGATCGGCGACTTGACCTTGTCCACACGCTGCTGCACCGCGAGATATTCGAGGATGCGGTCTTTGACCTTGTCGAGACCGTAGTGGTCTTCGTTGAGCACGTTCTCCGCGTTCGTCAAATCGTGCTTGATCTTGGTCTTCTTGGCCCACGGCAGATTCACCAAGGTGTCGATGTAGTTGCGCACCACCGTGGCTTCTGCCGACATGGGTGACATCAGCTTGAGTTTCTTGAACTCGGCATCGACCTTCTTGCGCGCCTCTTTGGGCATCTTGGCGGCGATGATTTTCTTGTTCAGTTCGTCCAGGTCGGCACCCTCTTCACCGTCGCCGAGTTCTTTCTGGATCGCCTTGACCTGCTCGTTCAAATAATATTCGCGCTGACTCTTTTCCATCTGGCGCTTGACGCGCCCACGAATGCGCTTTTCGACCTGGAGAATGTCGACCTCGTGCTCGAGTTGCTCGAGCAGTTTCTCAAGCCGCTTGTCGACGGCGAACAGGTCGAGCACCGACTGCTTGTTCTCGAGTTTCAACGGCAGGTGCGCGGCGATTGTGTCCGCCAGGCGGCCGGCATCGTCGATGCCGGCAATAGAGGTCAGGATCTCCGGCGGAATCTTTTTGTTCAGCTTGACGTACTGATCGAACTGCTGCGTGACGGCACGACGCAAGGCTTCGATTTCGGGCTTGATCTCGGCTTCTGGAACCACCGGTGTGACATCGCAGACAAAGAACTCGCCGTTGTCACTGATGCTGTGGGTGTTGGCCCGCTGGATGCCTTCGACCAGCACCTTCACCGTGCCGTCGGGCAGCTTGAGCATTTGCAAGATGGTGGAAACGCAGCCGACATCGAACATGTCATCGGGCTTGGGCTCGTCTTTGCCGGCGGCCTTCTGCGCCACCAACATAATCTGGCGTCCCGCCTCCATGGCAGCTTCAAGCGCTTTGATCGACTTCGGCCTGCCGACGAAGAGCGGGATGACCATGTGGGGAAACACCACCACATCGCGCAAAGGCAACAGCGGCAAGGTGATTTTTTCAGCAGGCAATACGGGATGTCCGGACATGGAGGAACCTCTCTTTCTCAGACCCATCTAGGGACTGAGCATTCAATTGCAAGAAGCCGCGCGATGTGCCCTGGTGGCAGCGTGCGGCACCGGACATTTCAGGCGCTGGCCTTGTGCTCACGGTAGACGAGCAGGGGCTTGGCTTCTTCTTCGATGGTGTGTTCGTCCAACACCACTTTGGCGACACCCTGCATGGTGGGGAGTTCGAACATCGTGTCGAGCAAAGACTGCTCCATGATCGAGCGCAAGCCTCGCGCTCCCGTCTTGCGCGCCAGCGCCTTGCGCGAAATGGCGGCCAGTGCGGACGGACGAATCTCGAGCTCGACGCCGTCCATGGCGAACAGCTTTTGGTACTGCTTGACCAAGGCGTTCTTCGGCTCGGTGAGAATTTGCACCAGCGCCTCTTCATTCAACTCGCCGAGCGTGGCCACCACCGGCAGGCGACCTACCAACTCGGGAATGAGGCCGAACTTGATAAGGTCTTCAGGCTCGAC
This sequence comes from Burkholderiales bacterium, assembly GCA_043749975.1. Lineage (GTDB taxonomy): Bacteria > Pseudomonadota > Gammaproteobacteria > Burkholderiales > Burkholderiaceae_C > JANYJJ01. The sequence continues at coordinate 1,635 of JAYVCL010000344.1, read as the reverse complement.
CTCGCGAAACACCTCGCTGACCTTGCGTTCTGACTTGGACTTGACGTTGGCACTGAAGCCAATGCCCGACTTTTCGGACCGATTGCGGATCACCTTCTCAAGCCCGTCGAACGCACCGCCGCAAATGAACAGGATGTTGGTGGTGTCGATCTGCAGAAAATCCTGGTTCGGGTGCTTGCGTCCGCCTTGCGGCGGTACCGATGCCATCGTGCCCTCGACCAGCTTCAGCAGTGCCTGCTGCACGCCTTCGCCCGACACATCGCGGGTGATCGACGGGTTGTCGGCCTTGCGTGAGATTTTGTCGATCTCATCGATGTAAACGATGCCGCGCTGCGCACGCTCGACCTCGTAGTTGCAGTTCTGCAGCAGCTTTTGAATGATGTTTTCGACATCCTCGCCGACATAGCCGGCTTCGGTCAGCGTGGTGGCGTCGGCGATCACAAACGGCACGTTCAACAAACGGGCCAGCGTCTGCGCCAGCAAGGTCTTGCCCGAACCGGTGGGCCCGATCAGCAGGATGTTGCTCTTCGACAGCTCGATGCCGTCTTTCACCGTGCTCATGTGCTTGAGCCGCTTGTAGTGGTTGTAGACCGCCACCGACAGCACGCGTTTGGCAGGCTCCTGGCCAATCACATACTGGTCGAGGCTGGCCTTGATCTCGCTCGGAATCGGCAGATCGGACTTGGCCGTCTTTGCTTCTGCCGCGTCGGCTGGCACCTCGTCACGAATGATGTCGTTGCAAAGTTCGATGCATTCGTCGCAGATGAAAACGGAGGGTCCGGCGATGAGTTTCTTGACCTCGTGCTGACTCTTGCCGCAGAAGGAGCAGTACAAAACCTTTTCGCTCGAAGAACCTTTTTTGTCGGCCATGGGTCAGGGCAATGCTGCTGGATATTGAGGAAGAGTCGGGCCAAATGATAGAGCAAAAGAAAACGGGGCCTTGCACAGAAGAAAGACCCCGTTGACAGCCCTGATCTGGCGCTTGGACCGTGTCAATCAGCGCTTCAGCAACACCTGGTCGATGAGCCCGTAATCCTTGGCCTCATTGGCCGACATGAAGAAGTCGCGCTCGGAATCGGCGCGAATTTTTTCGAGCGTCTGGCCGGTCCGCTCAGCCAGGATGACGTTCAGGCTTTCGCGCAGCTTCAGGATCTCGCGCGCCTGAATCTCGATGTCGGTGGCCTGACCTTGCGCGCCACCCGAGGGCTGGTGGATCATCACGCGCGAATTCGGCAGCGCCAGACGCTTGCCCTTGGCGCCGGCCGCCAGCAAAAAGGCCCCCATGCTGGCAGCGATGCCCATGCACATGGTGGACACATCGGGCTTGATGAACTGCATGGTGTCGAAGATCGACATGCCTGCGCTGACCGAACCGCCTGGCGAGTTGATGTAGAAATGAATGTCCTTGTCGGCGTTTTCGCTTTCGAGGAAGAGCAACTGCGCGACCACCACGTTGGCGGTCTGATCGTTGACCGGCCCGACCAAAAAGATGATCCGTTCGCGCAGCAAACGCGAGTAGATGTCGTAAGCGCGTTCGCCACGCCCAGACTGCTCGATGACCATGGGCACCATGCCCAGACTTTGTGTTTCAAGCGCGCTCATATTCATGCCTTTGGGTTGAACCGATGATCTTGG
>JAYVCL010000343.1:0-4665 GCA_043749975.1 Burkholderiales bacterium | reverse complement strand
CGTTTCAAGGCGCATTTCGGCTGCGACATCGTCGACGGAATCGGATCGACCGAGATGCTGCACATCTTTCTTTCGAACCGGCCCGGCGACATCCGCTACGGCACGACGGGAAAGCCGGTCGACGGTTACGAGGTCGAGCTGCGCGGCGAAGACGGCCGTCCGGTCGCCGACGGCGAGGTCGGTGACCTGTTCATCCGCGGCCCGAGCGCTGCGCTGATGTATTGGGGCAACCGCGAGAAATCGCGCGAGACCTTCCAGGGCGCGTGGACCAGGAGCGGCGACAAATACACGCGCGACGCCGACGGTTACTACACGTTCGCGGGGCGCAGCGACGACATGCTGAAAGTCAGCGGCATGTTCGTGTCGCCGTTCGAAGTCGAAGCGACATTGATGCAGCACCCTGCCGTCCTCGAGTGCGCGGTGATCGGCAAGGAAGACAGCGAAGGGCTGACGAAAACGAAGGCGTACGTCGTCCTGAAAAGCGGCCACGCGGCAGACGAGGCGGGGCTGAAGGCGTTCGTCAAGGATCGGCTCGCGCCTTATAAATATCCCCGCCTCATCGAGTTCGTGGAGGAATTGCCGAAGACCGCGACCGGCAAGATCCAGCGCTTTCGCCTGCGCGAAAAAGAGCGCAGCGCATGAGCGCCGCCGGCGGTGAAATCGAATTCGTCGAGATCCCGCTCGGCGACCGGATGGTTCGCATCGAGCATCGATGGATCGCGTCCGAGCGGCACGCTCGCCCGCTGCTGGTCTTCCTTCACGAGGGGCTGGGATCGGTCGCCATGTGGAAAGGCTTTCCCCACCTGCTTTGCTCAAGGGGCGGGTATCGCGGGCTGGTCTATTCGCGCCCCGGCTACGGCGCATCGACGCCGCGCCGGCAAGACGAGAAGTGGGGCGTCGACTTCATGCACAGGCAGGCGCACGACGTGTTGCCGGCGTTGCTTTCGGCGCTCGAGGTGGCGGATCCGCCATGGCTGTTCGGCCATAGCGACGGCGGCTCGATCGCATTGTTGTATGCGTCGCGTTTCGCCGATGAAACGGCAGGCGCAGTCGTCGTCGCGCCGCACGTGATGGTCGAAGAGTTCGGCCTCGCGAGTATCCGCAGCACGCGCGAGGCCTATGCGGCGGGAATTTTGAAGGTTAAACTTGCGCGCTACCACGACGACCCGGACTCGGCATTTCGCGGCTGGAACGACGTGTGGCTGCACCCGCCGTTCCAACAATGGAACATCGAGAACGAGCTCGATGCGATCACATGTCCGCTCCTGGCCGTGCAGGGAATCGACGACGAGTACGGGACGCTCGAGCAGATCCACTCGATCGCGCGGCGCGTGCCGCACGCGCGACTTCTCGAACTCGCCGACTGCGGGCATTCGCCGCACCGCGACCAGCCGGAGCGGCTGATCGCCGCGACCGTCGCTTTCATCGGCGAGCAAGCGCGCACGTGACGCGTCCCCAGATGCCGTCTCCCTTCTGACCGGACGACACGCCCTTGGACTTCGTCACGTTCCTGATCCAGTGCCTGAACGCGCTGCAATACGGCCTCTTGCTGTTTCTCGTCGCGTCCGGATTGACGTTGATCTTCGGCATCATGGGCGTCATCAATCTCGCGCACGGCAGCTTCTACATGATCGGCGCGTACATGGCCTACGCGCTCGCGCCGATCGTCGGCGCGACGTTCGGCGGCGGCTTCTTTTCGACCTTGTTCGTCGGCCTCGTGCTCGCGGTGATTTTCGGCTACGTGCTCGAGTGGGCGTTCTACAGCTTCCTGTACGAGCGTGAACACCTGCAGCAGGTGCTGATGACGTACGGGCTGATCCTCGTGTTCGAGGAATTGCGCAGCATCCTGCTCGGCGACGACGTGCACGGCGTACAGCCGCCCGATTTCCTGAGCGGCAGCCTGCCGCTCGGAGACCTGATGACCTACCCGGTCTATCGCCTGTTCATCTCCTCGGTTTGTCTGCTGCTCGCGCTCGGGATGTACCTTGTCTTCAAGCGAACGCGCTTGGGCATGATGATTCGAGCCGGCAGCACGAATCGCGAAATGGTCCAGTCGCTCGGCATCGACATCAAGTTCCTGTACCGCATCGTGTTCGCGGCGGGTGTCGCGATCGCCGTGCTCGCGGGCATGGTCGCAGCGCCGGTTTCCACCGTCTATCCCGGCATGGGCAACCAGGTGCTGATCATCTGTTTCGTCGTCGTGGTCATCGGCGGCATCGGCTCGATCCGCGGCGCGATGCTCGCGTCGCTTCTGATCGGCGTCGTCGATACCTTCGGCAAGGTCGTGTTTCCGCAGGCCGCCGGCATCCTCGTCTACGTGCTGATGGCGCTGATCCTGCTGTGGAAGCCCGAAGGCCTGTTCAAGGCGGGATGACGCGATGAACCTGCCCCGTTTGATCCCTGTTGCGCTCGTCTGCGCAGCGCTCGTGCTGTACCCGCTGGTCGGCGGAAACTACGGCGTCGACCTGGTCGCGAAAATCATGATCTACGCGATCTTCGCGCTGAGCCTGGAATTGCTCGTCGGCACGACCGGGCTCGTCTGTTTCGGGCAGGCCGCGTTCTTCGGCCTGGGCGGCTACGCGGCGGTATTGCTCGCGCCGCAAGGCGAGGCGCCTTCGTTGTGGTTGCTGCTTCCGGCGGCGATGCTGGCCGGTGCGCTGTACGCGCTGTTCATGGGCGCGCTGTCGCTGCGCACCCAGAGTGTGTACTTCATTATGGTCACGCTGGCCTTTGCGCAGATGGCCTACTACATCGTGCACGACACGCCGCTGGGCGGTGGCACCGACGGCATCTACCTGGCCAGCAAGCCGGTGCTGGTGATCGGCGGCGCGGCGGGCGGCATCAAATTGTTTGATCTGGACAAAGCCGGCGCGATCTACTTCTTCACCCTCGGCTGCCTGGCCGCCGTGTTCGGCTTTCTGGCGGTGCTGCTGCGCTCGCGCTTTGGCCGGGCGCTGGCCGGCATCAAGGCCAATGAGCAGCGCATGCGGGCCACCGGCTTTTCGACCTACCCGTACAAGCTGGCGGCGTTTGTGATCTCTGGCGGGCTGGCCGGGCTGGCCGGCTTTTTGTTCGGCATCAAAGACGGCTTCGTCAACCCCGAGCTGATGAGCTGGCATCTGTCGGGCGCCGTGCTGATCATGATCATCCTGGGCGGCCTGGGCCATTTGCGCGGCGCGCTGGTGGGCGCGTTTGCGTTTGCGCTGTTGCAGGAGTTTTTCAAATCCGAGGCGATTTTTGGCAGCTTTGCCAAGCACTGGAGCCTGGGACTGGGCCTGACCATCATCGCCAGCGTGGCCTTGTTGCCACGTGGGCTGGTGGGCCTGCCAGGGCAGTGGCGAGACCGGCTGATGGGCCGGGCAGGCGCAGCTCACGCCGCCACCCAGGCCACCACCCAGGCCACCACCCAGGCTGCCGCTCAAAGCACCGCCACCCGCGCGGACGCGCCATGACCGACCCATCGGCCGCTGACATCCTGCTGCGCGGCCACGGCATCAGCCGCCGCTTTGGTGGGCTGGTAGCGGTCAATGCCGTCTCGCTGGCGCTGGCGCGCGGCCAGGTGCATGCGGTGATCGGCACCAACGGCGCGGGCAAATCCACGCTGATCAACATCCTGTCGGGCGAGACGCCGCCGTCCGCCGGCCAGGTGAGCCTGCTGGGCCAGGACGTGACGGCCTGGTCACAGCCCCGGCGCGCCCGGGCCGGCCTGGGCCGCAGCTACCAGCGCAATACCATCTACCCGGCCTTCACCGTGTTTGAGAACTGCCGGCTGGCGGCGCAGGCCGGCACGCAAAAGCCGTGGATGTGGTGGCAAAGCGCCCAGCGCTGCCAGGCCAGCACCGGCGCCGCCCGCACGGCCGCCGCCCGGGCCGGGCTGGATGCGGTGCTCGACCGCCCGGCCGGCGGCCTGTCGCACGGCCAGAAACGCCAGTTGGAGATTGCGATGTGCCTGGCCACCGCGCCCCAGGTGCTGCTGCTGGACGAGCCGCTGGCCGGCATGGGCGCCGAAGAAACCGAGCGCATGCTGGCGCTGCTGGCGGCATTGAAGCCCGGCCACGCCATCCTGCTGGTGGAGCACGACATGGACGCGGTGTTCCGCATCGCCGATGTGATCACCGTGATGGTGAACGGTGCGGTGATCTACAGCGGCACGCCCGACGCGGTGCGCAACAGCGCCGAGGTGCGGGCGGCTTATCTGGGCGAGCATTGAGATGGCGGCTGCTCTACCCGCCCCATCCGCTCCATCCGCTCCACCCACCGGGCCCGGCGCCGGCCTGATCACGGCCGCGGCCCCTACCGACCTGATCGTCGATGCCCAAAACCTGCACGCCTGGTATGGCTCCAGCCATGTGCTGCACGGCATCAGCCTGCAAATCGGCCGGGGCCAGACCGTTGGCCTGCTGGGCCGCAACGGCATGGGCAAAAGCACCTTGATCCGCAGCCTGCTGGGCCATGTGGCGCAGCGCAGCGGCCGCATCACGCTGTTTGGCCAAGAGGCGTCCAGAGCCCGACCGCACGAGGTGGCGCGGCTGGGCGTGGCCTACGTGCCCGAGGGACGCGGCATCTTCCCCAATTTGAGCGTGCGTGAAAACCTGGTGATGGCCGCCCGCCCGGGCCGCGCCGGACGGCAAGATTGGCCGTATGAGCGGGTGCTGGCCACCTTCC
>JAYVCL010000342.1:0-10927 GCA_043749975.1 Burkholderiales bacterium | reverse complement strand
GAAGAGGTGGCGCGAGGGGTGAAGACGATGGCCGTGACTTTGGCGTCGAACGCGCGATCGAAATGATGGCACAGCCCCGATGCGGCGATGTCTTGCCTTCTCGCTGCCCGTGTCGGCACCCACTGACACCGGTTTGCGCCCTCGTCCGAGTGACGCGGTGTAGACAATCGTGCACGATGCGTTTTCACGCAAGGAGTTCACCATGGCGACCCACACATCGCACAAAAGGCAACGCACGCACGTTGAACAGCCGGACGATCCCGAGCCTGGGGCGCTGCCGGTTGAACCCGACGAAGGGCCCGTGCCGGCCAGCATTCCCGCAGACCCGGAACACGACCGCGTTGTAGACCCCGAAGCCTGAGAGTCTGCCGACGGCGATCACCGATCGCCGTCGAGGCGACTCAGGCGCGCACCGGCGTGCGCGTTCCTGGCGCGCCCAGCCGCTCGACCGACAGGTACTGCTGACGATACTGCTCGAAGGTCAGGCTGTCGTTGGCTTCGATTCGCTTTTGTGCTTCGACAGACGCGGCTGACAGGCCTGCGAACCGCGCCTGCATCTCGCTGCTGAATGGCAGGCCGAGCAAGCGGTTCTTGGTTTGCTCGGATTGCGCCCGCGTGAATGCGACATACGAACTGTCGAAGTCGCGCGCCATCACCGCGAGCACTCGCGCCGAGGCTGCCATTTCCGCGTTGACCAGCGTGTCGTTCGCGGTCGCCAGCGCAGCGCGGTAACTTGTGCCGCCGTGCAGTGCGTCGAGCCTGAGCGCAATCGGCTCGATGGAGCGCAACAAGCGCGCGCCCCATTCGGTCAGCGTCGCCTCGCCGTCACCGCGCTCAAGCCGCAGCCCGGGTTCGCGCCCGCGGGCGGCAACGCGCTGCTGGTTTCGCGCCAGCGCAGCGATCTCGGCCGGCGAGTCGGGCGAGCTGTCGCCGAGCAGGCAGTTGAGCAAGAACAGGTCGAGAAATTGCATGGTTGAGGCACCGATGCCGACCGGCTCGAACGGGTCGAGGTCCATGCAACGCACTTCGACGTATTCGACCCCGCGCTCGCGTAGCGCATGCAGCGGCCGTTCGCCCGGGTGGATCACGCGCTTCGGGCGGATCGTGCCGTAGAACTCGTTCTCTATTTGCAGCAGGCTGGTGCCGAGCTGGTTGTAGTCGCCGCCCGGGTTGCGCACGCCCACGGCTTCATAGGCGGGGTACGGCCGGGTAAGCGCCTCTTGCAGCGAGGCGGCGTAACTTTCCAGGTTGTTGTAGCTGACCAAAAGCGAGGCCTGTGCATCGCTTTGGTAGCCCAGCCGCCCCATGCGCAGCGAGGTGCCGTGCGGCATGTGCAGCGTCTGGCCCTTGAGGGTTTGCAGCCCATGCTCGCGCCCGGCCACGAAGCTCGAACACAAGGCAGGCGATGCGCCGAACAAATACAGCAATAGAAACGAATGACGGCGAAAGTTACGAATCAGCGCGAAATACTCTTCGGTGGAAATGCCTGGCATCGACCAGTTGTAGTGGATGCCCGAAATCGTCTGCATGCGCCGGCCATAGCGATGCCCCAGGCCCATGCGGTAGACGCTCTTGGCGCGCCCCACGTTGGATGAGCCGTAGCGTCCGATCGGGATCGTCTCGTCGGTGGGCAAGCCGCACGGCATGCTCGACACCCACAGCATCTCGTTGCCCAGTTCGCGCAGCGCGCGGTAGCTGAACTGGTGGATTTGCGTCAGCTCGTCCACGCAGGCCTGAGCGCTGGCGTGCACGCCGGTGACGAATTCCAACTGCGACTCGCTGAAATCGGTGGTGATGTTGGGGTGCGTCAAGGCCGAGCCCAACGCCGCCGGGTGCGGCGTCAGCGCCAGGCCGCCATCGGGCTGCGCGCGCAGGCTTTCTTTTTCGACGCCGCGGCGCATTTCACCCAGGCGGGCATCGGGCAGTGCGCGAAGGCGTTGGCTCAAACCGCTCATGCGGCGTCTCCTTGATTCTGTCTGGACGCGGACGGTAACAGAGGCTCGGGAACCTTGCCTGCGACACCTGAAAACGGTCACGCCACCGGCAGCGGAACTGGCGGCGGCAGCGTCTGGCATTCCTCGAACACACGCACCGTACAGTGCGCGCAGATGCGGCGGTCCAGCCGCTGGAAAATCGTCGCGATGGCAATCCGTTTGGTCGCGAAGATGTGGTCCGCGCCCAGCTCCTGCAGGTAGCCGACGCGCAGCCAGAGTTGCAGCACCGGCGGGCGCGGGCGGTGAAAGTAAAGATCGCCGCCATCGGTGCGCCGCGTTGCCAGCTCGGCCCGCCACAGCTCGGCAGCCGGCACGTCGATGAAGTTCATGCTCTTGGCCATCACCAGCAAATGCTTGGCCGATCCGGGCACTGTGCGCAGCTCGCGCAGGTGGTCGGCCACATGGGTGACGGCACCGAAGTAGACCTCGCCTTCCATGCGGATCATCTTCAACTGTGGGCATTCGGGCAGCGGCGCAGGCACATCGGCACGCACGACGAAGGGACGGTCGTGGCCGGTGCTGTCGAAGCCCATCACACGCATGTGCGGCCGCGAGGTGCGGTGCAGATAGGTCACCAGCGACAGGATGGTGCCGAGCAAGATCGCCATCTCGATGCGGATCGTGACCGTCGCCAGCGCCGTCGCTGCGGCAATCGCGAAGTCTTGCCGGCTGTGCTGCCACAGGCGTTGCCAACCGGGCACATCCAGCAGCGACCACGCCACCACCAGCAGCAGCGCGGCGATGGTGGGCAGCGGGATCAAGGCAAGCAGCGGCGCGGTGAAGGCCAGCAGCAGCAACAGCCACGCCGACGCAAACACCGCTGCCAGCGGCGTGCGCGCACCGGCTTCGAGGTTGGGCAGCGAACGGTTCAACGAACCGCACGACACATACGACGAAAAGAAACCGCCGACGATGTTCGACAGTCCCTGGCCGCGAAACTCGCGGTTCGCGTCGATGGCCTGGCCGCTTCGCGCGGCCATCGCCTTGGCGATCGAGATCGACTGGCCCAGCGCCACGATGGTCAGCGCGAAGGCGATCGACAACAGCTCGGGCAGGCTTTGAAGCTGCACCGCCGGCCAATGAAAGCGCGGCCAGATGGCCGGAATGGCACCGACCACCGCCACCGCGCCCGCACCCGCGCCCGCACCCCCGGTCGAGCCTGCCAGCCCGCCGTTCAGCGCCGCCGCCAGCGCCGTTCCGGCCGCCAGACCCATCAGCATGTACGGCCAGCGCGGCAGCACGCGTCGCAGCACCAGCACCACCGCCAGCGTGAAGATACCGACGCTGAGCGCCGCTGCCTGTGCCGCACCGAGTTGCTCGGCCAAGTGAACCAGCAGCGCCGCCGTGCCGTGTTTGGCAGGTGCCGCGACACCGAGCAGGTCGGTCAGCGAATGCACCGCGATCAAGGCTGCGGCGCCGCTCATGAAGCCGCGCAGCGCCGAGGGTGAAATGAAGTTGGCGATCGAGCCCAGGCGCAGCGCCCCGATCAGCCACTGCATCACGCCCACCATCACCGTGACCGCCAGCGCGAGCTGGATGTAGGCGGGCGAGCCTGCCGCGGCCAGCGGCGCGAGTGTGGCGAACAGGGCCAGCGAGTTGGCATTCGTCGGACCCGAAACCACGTGCCAACTGGAGCCGAAGAGCGCCGCAATCACGCACGGCACCACGGCGGTGTACAGCCCGTACTCGGGCGGCAGCCCCGCCAGCGATGCAAACGCGAAGCCCTGCGGCAGCACCAGCAGCGCGCCGAGAAAGCCGGCGATCAGGTCAGCGCGAAGGGTCTGCTTGTCGACCCTGGGCACCCAGGGCCCGAAGGCTCGCGTCAAGAATTCAATCATTGGCGCTGATTGTGCTGCGCCTGCGGGTGACGCTGCGGTCAACCGCGCGCAGCGTCGGTCAGGCGGTGTTCGATTTGCCGATCGACAAACAGGCGCTGCCGTTTGCCAACCTCAGGATCGCGGTCGAATCGCAGGCGTTCGGGCCGTTTCGCCGCGTCGGCCAACGCATTCTGTGCCAGTGGTATTGGCTGCACGATGCGAAGTTTTGAGTCGGGCGCGGCATGCCGGGGCACGCAGCGCATCGGCGTAGCATCGGCGCTTGTCGATCAACCGGGCGTTCGCATGACCGTGCATCGCCGTACCCCGCCGGATCACGCCGCCGCCCGCGAGCAGTACCGGCGGCGTGCGAATGTCTATGACCTTGAACTGAGCTTGTTCGAGCCGGTTCGCCGGCGTGCCGTCGAGCGGCTTGGGCTGCGCCCTGGCGATGGCGTGATCGACGTGGGTTGCGGCACCGGATTGAGCCTGCCGCTGCTGCGCAACGCAGTCGACGCAGCAGGCCGCATCGTCGGCATAGAGCAGTGCCCCGAGATGATCGAAAAGGCGCGTCAGCGTGTGCGACAAAACGGCTGGAACAACATTGCGCTGATCGATGCATCGGCAGAAGTCGCGCGGATTGCTTTGACGGCAGACGCTGCGCTGTTCCATTTCACGCACGACATCCTGCGCGAGCCCCGTGCGCTGGACAACGTAGCGAGAAACCTGCGGCCCGGCGCCCACGTGGTGGCTTGCGGCCTGCAGTGGGCGGCACCGTGGGCGTGGCCGGTCAACCTTTTCGTTTTGGGGGCGGCGCTGCATTCAGTCACGTCGCTCGAGGGGCTGGATCGGCCCTGGTCCTTGCTGGCCGAGCATCTTGACGATTTGCAGGTTGCCACGGCCATGGCCGGTGCCGTGTTCATCGCCAGCGGTACGATGCGGCGACAGCCCGATGCGCGTCACACGCATTCGCTGAATGGGCGAGCGCAGTCGCCTCAGCCCACCGTCAGCGGGCGCAGCCCGGCGAACGCGGAGTAGACCGGCTTGCCACTGTCGTCTGCAACGCGGCACATCGGCCCATCCAGGCGTTCGAGCAGCAACACCTTGTGCCCGCAGCAAGCACTCCGGCGGGTCGCGGCGAGGCGGTTGGGGCGGTCGGGCGAGCCCTGAAATAGACTTGCGCCGCGACCACCTCGTGGCTGAAGAGGTTCGACAGCAAGGCCGAATCGGGCAACACCAGCACCTTCGGTCGAATCACGCGCGCGATCCCCGTGCGGGCTTTCTTCATCGCATCAACCGGCCAGACAGTCAGCCCTGCAGGCTGCCCTCTGGCAAGGTGATCGGGATGATCGGCATGGCGTGCGCATGCTCGTGCTCGTCGTGCAAATGGGCCGCCAGGCCCCGCTCGGCAAACTGCAACAAATTGGGCAACGCATAGGCGTCGGCCGACTTCGCTGCGCGAATACACATTCTTGACACGTTTTTATTATTCAACGATCATTGAATGATGGAAGAACAACGCGTTGTCGCGGCACTTGCAGCCTTGGCCCAACCGAGCCGGTTGCGGGCGTTTCGCACGCTGGTGATCGCCGGTCCATCGGGCCTGACGCCGGGTGCCATCAGTGAAGAACTGGGTGTGGCTGCCACCACGCTGTCGTTCCACCTGAAAGAACTGATGCATGCCGGCCTGGTCTCGCAGCAGCGCGATGGCCGCAACCTCATCTACCGCGCGGCCTACGACCAGATGGACGCGCTGCTGGCCTACCTCACCGCGTACTGCTGCCAAGGCGAAGACTGCCTGGTGACGCTGCAACCGAACACCTGCTGTTAAGGAAATGAACATGCGCGACGCCCTGCACCAGGTGCTTTTCGTCTGCACCGGAAACTCCGCCCGCTCGATTCTTGCAGAGGGCTTGTTGAACCAACTCGGCGCACTGCGCTTCAAGGCGCACTCGGCGGGCAGCCACCCGACCGGCACGGTCAACCCGTTCGCGCTGTCGACGCTGAAGGCACTGGGCGTTCCTGCAGACGCTTATCGCAGCAAGAACTGGGACGAATTCGCGCTGCCGGGCGCACCGACGCTCGACTTCGTGTTCACCGTCTGCGACAACGCGGCCGGCGAGACCTGCCCGTTCTGGCCCGGCCAGCCGATGACGGCGCATTGGGGCGTGCCCGACCCGGCGGCGGTGCAGGGAACAGACCAAGAAAAGGCGCGCGCCTTCATGGCCACCGCCGTGACCCTCAAGCGGCGCATCGAGCTGATGCTGGCGCTGCCGATCTCAAGCCTGAATTCGATGGCGGTCCAGCGCGAGTTGAAGCGCATTGGCCAGGCCTGACATGCGGCTGCCAGCCGGAGTCCCCGCCGCCACGCTGCAACGCATCAAGTGATGTCCACGCTGCCTCGAAAGCTGCTGGCCGAAGCTCTTGGCACGTCGGCGCTGCTGGCGGTGGTGATCGGCTCGGGCATCATGGCCGAGCGCCTGTCGGGCGGCAACTTGGCCATCGCGCTGCTGGCCAACACGCTGGCCACGGTCGCTGGTTTGTATGTGTTGATCGAGGTGTTCGGCCCGGTCAGCGGCGCGCACTTCAACCCGGCCGTCAGTGCGGTGATGACGCTGCGCGGCACGCTGCCGAAAGCGCAACTGGTTCCCTATGTCGGGGCACAGCTTGTCGGCGCGATGCTCGGCGCGTGGCTGGCGCACGCGATGTTCGAGCTGCCGATGGTTCAGTTCTCCACCAAAGTTCGCGGCGGCAACGGCCAGTGGCTTGCCGAAGCCGTCGCCACCGCCGGGCTGCTGCTGGTGATCCTGCGCGCCGCGCCGGGCCGGGCTTCGGCGATGGTCGCGGCGTATATCGGGGCGGCCTATTGGTTTACCGCCTCGACCTCGTTCGCCAATCCGGCAGCCGCCTTCGGGCGCATGTTCAGCGACAGCTTCACGGGCATCGCACCGGCCAGCGTCAGCGCCTTCGTGGTCGCACAATTCGCCGGTGCGTTCATCGGCTTGATCATTCACAGGAGCCTGGGTCATGACTGACAGCGGCCTTCCCCACGTCGACCCCGACCTGTTCGACCGCCCCACTGGCGCGCGCCTGAGCGGCGCTGGCACCTCGACCCACGCTCCGCGCTTCTTGCTGCTGTACGGCTCGTTGCGCGAGCGCTCGTACAGCAAGCTGCTGACCGTGGAGGCAGCGCGGCTGCTGCAGGCGATGGGCGGCGAAGTGCGCGTGTTCGACCCCGCCGGGTTGCCGCTGCCCGACGCCGCGCCCGACAGCCACCCGAAGGTGCAGGAGTTACGCGCAGCCGCCGCGTGGGCCGAAGGCATGGTCTGGACTTCGCCTGAACGCCACGGCGCGATGACCGGCATCATGAAGGCGCAAATCGACTGGATTCCGCTCAGTCTGGGGGCGGTACGGCCCACGCAAGGCAAGACCTTGGCGGTGATGGAGGTCTCGGGCGGCTCGCAGTCGTTCAACGCGGTGAACCAGTTGCGCGTGCTGGGCCGCTGGATGCGCATGATCGTGATCCCGAACCAGTCGTCGGTTGCAAAAGCGTTTCTGGAATTCGACGAGGCCGGGCGCATGAAGCCCTCGGCCTACTACGAGCGCGTGGTCGACGTGATGGAAGAGCTGGTGAAGTTCACCCTGCTGACGCGCGATGTGGCACCGTATTTGGTCGATCGCTACAGCGAACGCCGCGAAAGTGCAGACGAACTGGCGAAGCGGGTCAAGCAGCGGTTGATTTGAGCCGGCCCTGCGTCAACGGCATGGCCCGCGCACCTCAATGCCCTTGCTGGGGTGCCTTGTTGCCGCGCAGCGCCAGCAGCTCGCCCACCAGGCCACGGCGAAAAGCCAGCACGCAGACAACGAAGATCACACCCATGATGACGGTGACCCAAGGCCCGACCTTGTCGGCCAGTTCGTTCTCCAGCGCGACGATCACGAAGGCACCCACCGCCGGCCCGAACAAGGTGCCCAGGCCGCCGAGCAGGGTCATCAACACCACCTCGCCCGACATGTGCCAATGCGCGTCGGTCAGCGAGGCCAACTGGAACACCAGCGACTTCATGCCGCCGGCCACACCGGCCAAAAACGCCGACAGCACGAAGGCCAGCAGCTTGTACCGAGCCACGTCGTAGCCGAGCGAAATGGCACGCGGTTCGTTCTCGCGGATCGCCTTCAACACCTGGCCGAACGGCGAGTGGATGGTGCGGTGGATCAGCCAAAAACCGGCACAGAAAACTGCCAGCACGAAAAAGTACATCACCGTGTTGTTCGCCAGGTCGATCAGCCCGAACAGCTTGCCGCGCGGCACGCCCTGCAGCCCGTCTTCACCGCCGGTGAACGGCAGTTGCACAGCAAAGAAATACACCAGTTGCGCCAATGCCAGCGTGATCATCGTCAGGTAGATGCCCGAGCGCCGTATCGACAGCACGCCGAACACCCAACCCAGCGCCGCCGCCACCACGCCGCCGGCCAGGATGGCGAGTTCGGGCGAGACACCGTGGTTCTTGCTCAACGCCGCGCACACATAGGCCGCCGCACCGAAAAACGCCGCATGCCCAAACGACAGCAGACCGGCAAAGCCCAGCAGCAGGTTGAAGGCGCAGGCAAAGAGTGCGAAGCACAGCACCTTCATCAGGAAGGTCGGGTAGACGACGAACGGCGCGATGGCGCCGGCCACGATCAGCAGCGCGTAGCCCAGCATCTGGCGCGACGAATTTGTCTGTGAACTTGCAGCGGTGGTCATGGATTGGCTTTCAAGCTTGCTTGCCGAACAGGCCCGCAGGACGCACGAGCAGCACGATGATCATGACCACGAAGATCACGACACCGGACGCTTCCGGATAGACGACCTTGGTCAGGCCTTCGACGACGCCCAGGCCCAGGCCGGTGACGATGGAGCCCAGGATCGAGCCCATGCCGCCGATCACGACCACGGCGAACACGACGATGATAAGGTTCGAGCCCATCAGCGGATTCACCTGCACCACCGGTGCGGCCAGCACACCGGCAAAGCCGGCCAGCGCCACGCCGGCGGCGTAGGTTGCGGTCACCAGCACCGGCACGTTGATGCCCAGCGCCTGTACCAGTTGCGGCCGCTCGGTGGCGGCGCGCAAGGTGGCACCCAGGGGCGTGCGCTCGATCACGTACCAGGTGCCGAAGCACACCGTGAGCGCCGCCAGCACGACCCAGCCGCGATACAGCGGCATGAACATGAAGCCCAGGTTCGCGCCGCCCTGCAGCGCCTCGGGCACCGGGTAGGTTTCGCCAGAGATGCCGAAGAAGTAGCGCATCGTGCCCTCGGCGATCAGCGCCAGTCCGAAGGTCAGCAGCAAGCCGTAGAGGTGATCGAGCTTGTAAAGGTGGCGCAGCATCAGCCGCTCGATCAGCACACCGAGCACCGCCACCAGCGCCGGCACCGCCAGCAGCGCCACCCAGTAGTTCATGCCGAAGTAGGTGAGCCCCAGCAGCGCCAGAAACGCCCCCAGCATGTACAGCGCGCCGTGGGCAAAGTTGATGATGTTGAGCAGGCCGAAAATGACCGCCAGCCCCAGGCTCAGCACCGCATAGAACGAGCCGTTGATGAGCCCGAGCAGCAACTGCCCGAACAGTTCCTGTGTGGTGATGCCGAAGATTTGCATGCCGCTGCCCCGAAAAGGTGATGTCGCGCAGCACCGTCCTGGCAGGGACGGTGCCTTGCGGCGAAGGCGCTTACTTCTTGATCAGCGGGCAGGTCGACGCCGACAGCGGCTGGAAGGCTTCGGCCGCAGGGATCGTGGCGCGCACGTTGTAGTAGTCCCACGGCGTGGTCGACTCGGCCGGCTTCTTGACCTGCAGCAGGTACATGTCGTGGACCATGCGGCCGTCGGCGCGGATGGTTCCGTTCTTGGCGAAGAAGTCATTCACCGGCGTCTTCTTCTTCTGCGCCATGACCTTGGCGGTGTCGTCGCCGCCAACCGCCTTGACCGCTTTCAGGTAGTGCATCACCGACGAGTACTGGCCGGCCTGCACCATCGTCGGCATGCGCTTGTGCTGGTCGAAGAAACGCTTCGACCAGGCCCGCGTGTCGTCGTTCAGGTTCCAGTAGAAACCTTCGGTCAGGTACATCGACTGCGTCGCCTTCAGGCCGAGCGAGTGCACGTCGGTGATGAACATCAGCAGCCCGGCGAGTTGCTGCTTCGGCGTGATGCCGAATTCGGCCGCCTGCTTGATCGAGTTGATGGTGTCGGCACCGGCATTGGCCAGGCCGATGATTTGCGCGCCCGACGACTGCGCCTTGAGCAGGAACGACGAAAAGTCAGAGCCCGGAAACGGGTGCCGAACCGAGCCGATGACTTCGCCGCCGTTGGCCTTGACGACGGCTGTCGCGTCTTTCTCTAGCGATTGGCCGAAGGCATAGTCGGCTGTCAGAAAGAACCATTTCTTGCCACCGCCCTGGGTCACCGCTTTGGCGGTTCCGTTGGACACCGCGTAGGTGTCGTAGGTCCAGTGCACGGTCACGTCATTGCAGTCTTCGTTGGTGATGCGGGTCGATGCGGCACCCGACACCAGCGCGATGCGGTTCTTTTCTTTCGCGATCTTTTGAACCGCCAGCGCCACCGACGTGGTCACCATTTCGCTGACCATGTCGACGCCGCCTTTTTCGAACCACTCGCGTGCTTTGTTGGCGGCGATGTCCGCCTTGTTCTGGTGGTCGGCCGAGACCATCTCGACCTTGAACGCGGGCTTCTCCTTGGCGTTGAAATCGTCGATCGCCATCTGCGTGGCGATGATCGCGCCCTTGCCCGCGATGTCGGAGTAGGCACCCGACAGGTCGGTCAGCACGCCGATGCGCACCACGTTGTCTGACACCTGGGCTTGCACAGGCGCGAAGGCGGCGCTGAGGGCAGCAACGAGGCTGAGGGATTTGAAGTTCATGCGTGTCTCCGGGGGGTTGGAAAAGAAAGAGAAAACTGACGTTGCAAAAGAGATTCAGACGCCGAGCAGCTCGTGCAGCATGTCGGTCTTGGAGGCGAGTTCGTCCTTGTTCACGGTGGCGACGATGCGCCCGTGTTCGAGCACGTAGTGGCGGTCGGCCAGCGGTGCGGCAAAGCGGAAGTTCTGCTCCACCAGCACGAT
>JAYVCL010000341.1:0-8911 GCA_043749975.1 Burkholderiales bacterium | reverse complement strand
CACCAAGGCGCTGGCCGAGTTCAAGACCGGCGACCTGACGGTGCTGGTGGCGACCGACATCGCCGCGCGCGGCATCGACATCGACATGCTGCCGCACGTGGTCAACTTCGAGCTGCCCAACGTGCCCGAAGACTATGTGCACCGCATCGGGCGCACCGGCCGTGCGGGTGCCCAGGGCGAAGCGATTTCGCTGGTCTGCGTTGACGAAAACGGCTTCCTGCGCGAGATCGAACGGCTGATCAAGCGTGAGATTCCGAAAGAGGTCGTGGCCGGCTTCGCGCCCCCTCCGAACGAGCGTGCCGAGCCCATCGTGCTGGGACGCATGGTGATCGGCGAAGGCGCAGGCCGGGGTGGTTTTCGCTCCGGCGGCGGAGGTGGTGGTGGCCGGGGCCATGGTGGTGGTGGAGGCGGAGGTCGTGGCTACGGCGGCGGCGGTAGCGGTGGCGCCGGTGGTCGCACCGACTCGCGCCAAGCGCCGGCCTCACGGCCACAAGGCCCGCGTCCTGAGGCGCGTCGCGACGGCCGCCCTGCAGTGCCGCGTCCGGCGGGCCCCAAGCGCTGACCCACGGCCATTGCGCTGAGCCGGCTCAAGGCGCCCGGGCTTCCGACAGCGCCTTGAGCCAAGCCAGCAATTCGCGGTCGCACCAGTAACCCCGGTGGTCGCCGTCGGTGAGCAGATCGCGGTTCACCACGCCTTCCAGCTCCACCGCACCGCCGATGTAATCGGCCGGGCGGCACAGGTTGAACCAGCGAAACCGGTCTGGCCGCGCCTTGCACAAATCGGCAAACTCGACCCCCAGCCGGGCGCCCAGAAAGTTGCGGTACAGCGTGGTCACCGGGCAGCCGACGGTCACCAGGGTGAGCCTAATGTCAGAGCGCAACAGCACCCGGGCCATGCGTGAAAACATGGCCGCCGCAATCACCGTACCCTGGCTGTGTGCGAAGACGATGAAGTGGTTTCCGTTGAGGCCGTTGTTCACATGCTGCAGGGCTTTCCACAATCGGGGCAAGGTGTCGAGCCGGGTGTTCAGGTTGCGCTGTCGCACCAGAAAAAAGAACACATCGCCCAAGGCATCCAGAAACGCCGCAAACGGCTTGGTGGCCAGCGGTGCCAGCAGCAGCGCGTATTTGGTCGACTGCATGAACACCTCGGCGGCGTCGGAAACCACGATGTCTTCGGTGCGCTGGACGATGTTCCACACCAGCCAGCCGAACGAGCCGCACAAGACCAGCGGCATCACCACCATCAGCAGGCTGGCCCAGAAGCGCGCAAAGGCACCGGCCGGATACCAGCAGCGCCCCGCTGGGTCGCAGGCCACGTCGGTGCGTGCGAACAGCACCCATGTCACGCTGCCGCCCAGCGACAGTAGCAGGCCGGCGGCGGCCAGCCATTCGGTGTGCAGGCAGCGCTGGCACAACTCGCAGCCGTCGAAGGCGGTGCGCTCGACCATACGCGCAGTGGCCAGCAGTGCGATGCCTGAAATCCAGCCGAACAGCACCGTGGTGTTGCGCCCGAATCGTTGTACCAGCTTGAATTGAAACGCGCCCAGCAACAGCGCACCGGCCAGCGCCAGCGCGATCCAGCCGACAGCGCGTTGCACGTCGACAGGCTCGAACGGCAGGTCGATCGAGAACGCATAGCCCCAGTTGCTGCGCATGTCGGCGTCCATCGGCAGCAGCAAGGCCGACACCGTGAGCGGCTGCCCCAAAACCATCAACACCAGCGGCAACCACAGGCAGGCGATGCGTGCAAGCCGGTGCACCCAGCGAATCTCGCCCAAGGCGGGGGCGGGTGCCGGGCGAAACGCAATCTCCAGCGCGGTCAGCAACACCGCCGCCGTGGCTGCCAGCGTGATCCACACATGCACCTGCGCAGACAAGGCCGCGAAGGCAAAGTGGCCCAGCGGGGTGAAGCAGGTCAGCCAGCCGGCCCAGGCAGCAAACGCCGCATAGAGCACGCCGCCCACCGCCATCGGCAGGCTAAGCCGATGCACTGCGAGGGCGCCGTACAGAGCCGCGCCGGACACCAGCAGGCCAGCCGCAAAGCGCTGCCCCGGGTCGAGTTGCCACAGCAGCGTGGACAAGGCCGGTGCCAACGATGCCCACACCATCAGCGCCTCGACCATCCAGAGCGAAAACACGCCGCTGAAAATCGGCACGCTCAAGGCCTTGGAGCGGCTGGCACCGAAGACCGCGATGCGGTTCAACGCGAACAGCACGGCCACGAAGTTGCGCAGCAGCCCGACCAAGTTGGGCATCGCCCGGCGCACCTCCGACCAGTTGACTTCGAGCATGCGGGTCTGGTCGGGGCGGCCGTCGCCAGGGTGGCCGTCCAGCAGCAGCGAGAAGCGGTAGTTGCGGGCAAACACCGTCTCGCGCCGAAAGTCGTCACAGCGCGAAAAGGCCGGGTCGCGGGCAATCTCGCCGATCACGTCACCGGGCGCGAAGTCGCCCACGCCGTGGATGGCGATGATGGGGGCGCACGCGCAATGCTGCGCCTCGGTCTGCGGTCCCTTGTCCTGGCCGGCGGCCAGCACGCGGCGCTCGGTGGGCCGCGCGACTTCGCCCACCAACGGCAGGCGAGCCGTGCCGTCTGTTGCCTGAGTCTGCATGGCCGAATCTTTCGAAGTCTGCCAACCTTCTAGACCACACAGCGATTCGACTCAATCCCTATTTGTGGTCGGCTTGGCCATGCAAGCAAAAGAAAACCCGGGCAACGGCCTGACGGCGGCTGTGCAGGCCGCGCGTGTCGAAGCTCGCTTTGAGGTGCTTCTTCACCGTGTTGACGCTAACCTGGAGCCGCCGCGCGACTTCTTTGTTGGTGAGCCGCTGGCGCTTCAGGTCGAACGATTCGGCTCGAAGTCCCGCAGATTGCGGGTTGGCAATTTGCGTGCTCGAACTGTGTGCGCCAACGCACAGACGGCGTAGGCCGCGCTGCCTACCTTTCGCGGTTTTCCGGCTTGCTTGCGGCACTGAAACAGGCTTCACGCAAGGCGGTCGGCCCACGCAACCAACGCGGCACAACCGTTCATGAATTACATCGGTGTCCTGCTGGCTGTCACCTTCCTCTTTTCCACTGCCGGGCTGTTCGCCTTCGTGTGGTCGCTGTCGTCGAAAACGCCCGCCGGGCAACGGCGCAACGCCGAGGTCATCTTTCAGGGTGTCGGCTTGGTCGAGGAGCCCGCCGGCACCACGACGCAAGAGCGGGCGCTTCAAACAGAGATGACGGGCACGGCCGCTCAGGCCGCCGCCTCGTCCATTTCTGCCGACGAATTGGCGGCGCTCGACCGTTCATCGCGCACCGCCTTCCTGACCTTCATGTTCGGTGCCATGGCATGGCTGTTGATCGGCTCGGTGGCGGGCCTGATTGCATCGCTGAAGCTGCATTTTCCGGACTGGCTGGTTGAACAACCCGAGTTGACTTTCGGGCGCATTCGATCACTGCACTTGAATGCGGTGGCCTACGGCTGGTCGGCCATGTCGGGCCTGGCAATGGCGCTGTGGCTGTTTCCGCGCTTGTTGCGCACGCCGCTGGTCGGTGCGCGCTTTGCTGTGGCGGGGGCCGCGCTGTGGCACATGGGCTTGTTCCTGGGCGCGACCGCCGTCGTGCTCGGCTGGAACGGCGGCATGGAATGGCTGGAAATTCCGAAGGTGTTCACGCCGCTGATTTCACTCGGCGGCGCCCTGGTCGGTGTGCCCCTGGTGCTGACACTGTTCCAGCGCAAGGTCGACCATTTGTACGTCTCGGTCTGGTACCTGAGCGCGGCGGTGATCTGGTTTCCGATTCTGTACATCGTGGCCAATCTGCCGGGCGTGCATTTCGGCGTGCAAGCGGCGCTCGTGAACTGGTGGTACGGGCACAACGTGCTGGGCTACTTCGTGACGCCGGTGGCCATCGGCACCGCGTATTACCTGATTCCGAAAGTTCTCGGCCGGCCAATTGCTTCGTACAACCTGTCCCTCGTCGGGTTCTGGGCCTTGGCCTTGTTCTACGGCCAGGCCGGCGTGCACCACCTTGTCGGCGGCCCGCTACCGACCTGGGTGGTGAGCGTCGGCGTGGTGGCCAGCATCATGATGGTGGTGCCGGTGATTGCCTTTGCAGTGAACCAGATGTTGACCATGAAAGGCAACTGGCGCGCGCTGAAGTTGTCGCCGACCTTGCGCTTCGCGGTGGTCGGCGCGGCAGGCTACATCGGCAGTTCGATCGAGGGTTCGTTCGAAGCCCTGCGCTCGGTCAGCACGGTGATGCACTTCACCCACGCCACGGTGGCCCACGCGCACTTCGGGCTGTACACCTTCTTCAGCTTCATCATGTTCGCGGGCGTGTACTTCGCACTGCCCCGGGTGCTGGAGCGTGAGTGGCCTTACCCGAAGCTGATTTCCTGGCATTTCTGGCTGGCCTTCATCGGCATGTTGATCTACGTGGTCGGGTTGACCGTGGGCGGCGTGCTGCAAGGCGAGGCGATGCTCGACGCCAAGCGGCCGTTCATTGAGTCGGTGCTGCTGACGATGCCGTACCTGCAGGCGCGCTCCATCGGCGGCGCGATGATGGTGTTGAGCCATTTCATCTTCGTCGGCCATGCCGCGCTGCTGGCCTTTGAGCGGGGGCCGCAGCGCAGCGGGCCGGCTTATTTCAGGGCTGGCCCTGCATCGGGGCAGGCGGCATGAACCGCCACCTCGACCTGGTGATCGGAGCGCTCATCGCGATCATGTTCGCAACCATGATGCTGGTGGTTTTTCCGTATGCCCAGTTGGCGGACATCAAGCCGCCGAAGGGCCTGAAGCCGTACACGCAGGTTCAATTGCGTGGCCGGGCCATCTACATCCGCGAGGGCTGCCTGTACTGTCACAGCCAGCAGCCGCGCGACCCGGGCCAGACCCCTGCCGACATGGCGCGCGGATGGGGCCGCCCCTCGGTGCCGGCCGACTATGTGAACGACCGCCCGCCCCTGCTCGGCACCATGCGCACGGGGCCGGACCTGTTCAACATCGGCGCGCGCCAACCGAGCCAGGACTGGCACCTGCTGCATCTCTATCAGCCGCGTTCCGTGATGCCGGGCAGCAACATGCCGGCCTTTCCGTATTTGTTTCGCAGGGGCAGTGGCCAGACCGGCGAGGTCGTCGTCAACGTGCCCGATGCGTTCAGGCGCTCGGGTGCAGGCACGGTCGTGGCAACCCGCGAGGCGCTCGACCTGGTCGAGTACCTGAAGGGCCTCGACCACAGCTATCCCATCGTGCTCGGCGACTCAGACCCGGGGACGACGCAATGACACCGCGCAAGCCCACCGAGGCGCACCGCCGCGAACGAGAAGAGCCGACCGAGCGCTTCACCCCCATCCCGGTGCCCTACCTGATTCTGGTGGCGGTGCTGACCCTGGTCGGCTTCGTCTACATGGTGCGTTATGCGGGCGACGAAGGCATCAACGGCGACATGCGAACCGCGTCTGCGCTGGTGCCCGTGGCGCCGGCCGCGTCGGCGGGGGGCGGCGCGGCGGGCGGGGATCAAATCTACGCGTCGCTGTGCGTGGCCTGTCATCAGGCCAGCGGCCAGGGCCTGCCGGGCGTGTTTCCGCCGCTGGCTGCGTCTGAATGGGTCAAGGCAGCGCCTGAGATTCCGATCAAGATCCTGTTGTTGGGCCTGGGTGGGAGCGTGGCGGTCAAAGGCCAGACCTATAACGGCCAGATGCCCGCCTTCAAGCAACTGTCCGACGCCGAGATCGCTGCCGTGCTCACCCACGTCCGCGCGTCATGGGGCAACGGCGCAACCTCCGTGACGACTGCGGCCGTCACGCAGATTCGAGCCGCGTTGAAAGACCGAGTCGAGCCGTGGAAGGGCGAGGCGGAACTCGGGCGACCGCAGTGAAAACGCTGGCTTGGCGTTTGGTGCTGGGCGGCCTGACGCTGGCCGGCTGCCTGGGCCTGCTGATCGAACAAACCGAGGGATTTCGGGTCTTGACCAGCGCCCGACAACCTGCGGTTCGCGCCTTGCAGCACCCCTTGTTCGAATTGCCCCTGCGCACGGGTGCCAGCACCGGCACCGGCACCGGCAGTGCCGAAATCGTCTCCCGGCTGCCGGCAGCAGGCCTGCTGCGGGTGGTCGAGATCACCTACGAGCGGTGCCGCACCGTCTGCACCGTGCAAGGTGGCTCGCTGGCCGAAGTGTTCCGCGCGCTGCATGGCGAAGTCGACGCCCGTCGGCTGCATTTCGTGTCCGTCAGCGTCGACCCGGGCGACTGCCCGGCAGGCATCGCCCAGCGGGTTCGCAGACTCAGCGCAGGCGAGCCGGGCTGGGATGGCCTTTGCGTCGCAGACGACGCGGCGCTCGCCGCTTTGACGCGCAGCATCGGCGTGGTGGCGATCCGTGACGGCGCGCTGGACTATCGGCACACCACGGGAATCTTCCTCGTCGCCGCCGATGGTCGCGTGCTGGCGTATGAGCCGTCGCTGAACAAGCAGACGCTCGTATTGGCCATTCAAGACGCGCTGCAAAGCCATTGCGCCGGCGACTGTGGCTGAAACCATGCTGTTGCGAATGCCGGCGGCGATGCTGTTCGGCATGCTGCTGGCTTGGGCCGCACGGCGGCACGTCTCAAATCAGGCCTGCAGCGTGTTCAGTCTTGCGGCGCTGGTTCTGGCGTCGTTCGTGATGCCGTTCTGGATGCTGCCGCTGATGATGGACAAGGCCGAAGCGCTGCCGCTGTTTCGCATGGCGCGAGACGGCTCGCTGGCGTTCGCCGGGGCTGGGACGGTGATCTGCTTTGTCACCTGGGCACCGGTGCTTCGACACCTTTGGGTGCTGGAGCAGGTGGCCATGCTCGTCAGGTACGCCGTCTGGTACGGCTATGCGCCGGTCGCGCTGTGCACGGCCTGGGATGCGAGCGCGCAAGAAACCGTCGGGCGGAGGCTGTTGGCGGCGGCGGTGCTTTTGACGGGCGCGTACTTGGCGCGGTGCTGGCGGGAAGGTCGGGTGCAGCGGCGCGAGCGGTCCGGTTTGTCATCTGGGCGACAGTTGAGTTCCCTACCCAAAACCCCGCGCCCATGAAAAAACCCGGCCGAAGCCGGGTTTTCAATCAGCACTGATGGCTCAGGCAGCCTTCTTGGCCTTGTGGGCCTTCTTGCCCTTGTGGGCTTTCTTGGCATGCATCGGCTTCTTCATTTCCGTGGAAGCCGGGGCAGCCATGGCGGTCTTGGCGACCGGTGCGGCGGCAACCGCTGCAGGAGCAGCAGTCTGGGCGAAAGCGCCCATGGTGAAAAGGGAAGCAACCAGCGCAGCGAGGATCTTGTTCATGCGAATTCCTAGGAGTATTTAATGGGTCGAGCTACTTGCTCGCTTTTCTAAACGCCTGCCTGTGCGGTCCGGTTGACAGGTCGAAGCGAGAAAAAATCCCAGTTTTTTAATCGAATCGCCCTTGACGCAGCCATTTCGTGGCCACCCACTTTTCGCCCTCGAGCACCGGTGCGCCGCCATGCAGGGTGCGCGTGGACGGATCCGGGCGGTCGTAGCTGAAGAACACCGCGTTACCTTTGACCGGGTTGACTTCAAGATTCAGGTCGGGGAAGACGGTAGCGCCACCCCGCTCAGGCGCGGCCAGGTACATCACCAGCGAAGCCACCCGTTGCCCGCCCCGGCGCAGGATGGCCGGTGTGCCGGGCTGCGCAGGGTCGAAGTAGTCGTAGTGCGGCCTGTATTCGGCCCCGGGCAGGTAGCGAAGAATCTGCAGCCCTTCGCCCCGCTCCAGGGGCCAGTTCAGCAGCTCGGCAATGCGCGCTTCGATGCGGGCACACAGCGGGTTTTCGCCTCGGCCGAAGAACATGCCTTCGCTGGTGCGCGCGGTGTTGACCTCGCTCGCGCCGGTGTGGGTCTGCACCGTTTCAGATCGCGCCAGGCGTGTCTGGGCCAGCGCCACCAAGTCGTCGCATTCAGCGTGTGAGAGCAAGCCGCCGAAGACGATCACCCTCGGCTCGCGCAGCGACGCGAGGATGGGCACCTGGCGGTCGCTCAGTTGAAGGCAGGTGGATTGG
This sequence comes from Burkholderiales bacterium, assembly GCA_043749975.1. Classification (GTDB taxonomy): domain Bacteria; phylum Pseudomonadota; class Gammaproteobacteria; order Burkholderiales; family Burkholderiaceae_C; genus JANYJJ01. The sequence goes on along the minus strand of JAYVCL010000341.1, from coordinate 889 downwards.
TCGACCACGGCCGGTTCGGGCACGACCACAGGCGATGGCGGGTTCGCGGTCGTGCCGGGGTCGGCAGCGCGGGCCGTCGGGTGGCTGCGCAGCGTGTCTTCATACGCCTGCAACGCAACCGAGTCGGTCCAGCCGCTGGCGTGCATCGACTTCAAAATCGCCTCGGGCGAATGACCGTCGCCGACCTGGGCCAGGATCCACCGGCGCAAATCGGGCGTGACGTGCTGAACGCTCATGGCAATGTCTTGACCGAGCCGCCGCGTCAGGCAAGCCGGCGACGAAAGACGAGGCGGTCGGGTTCCGACGCGGCGGTGTCGAACGCGTAGCCTTCAAGATCGAACCCCTCCAGCCCCCTGGGCGTGACCAGCCGCTGGCCGATGGCGTAGCGCGCCATCAGGCCGCGGGCGCGTTTGGCGAAGAAGCTGATGACTTTGTAGCGGTCGGTCTTCCAGTCTTCGAACACGCATTCGATGACCCGCGGCTTGAGGACTTTGCGATCGGCTGCGTGGAAGTATTCCTGCGAGGCAAGGTTGACGATCACCGGCGACTTGTCGCTTTTCACCCGCTGGTTCAGGTGCTTGGCAAGCGTGTCGCCCCAGAACGCGTACAGGTTCTTGCCGCGCTCGTTTGCCAGCGCCGTGCCCATCTCCAGCCGGTAGGCCTGCATGCGATCGAGCGGGCGCAGCACGCCGTACAGGCCCGACAAAATCGCCACGTGGTCGTGCGCCCAATGCAGGTCGGCGTCGGTGAGCGAGGCCGCGTCGAGTCCTTCGTAGACATCGCCGTTGAAGGCCAGCACGGCGGGCTTGCTGTTGCGGGCCGTGAAGCGCGGGCTCCAGACGCCGTAGCGGCCCACATTGAGTGCGGCCAGCGGCTCGGACAGGTTCAT
>JAYVCL010000340.1:0-16040 GCA_043749975.1 Burkholderiales bacterium | reverse complement strand
CGCGCATGCCGGCTTGCGGCGGGTGCATTCCCGCTCGCATGCCGGGGCGCAAAACCCACAACGTGCGGCCATCTTCCAACCGCACCGGAAAACCGCGCTGCGGGTTGTCGCCCTGGCGGCGCAGGAAGGAATCGGAAGCGCCGATGCGTTCGCCCTGCGCGCTGTCCAGCGCCAGCGGCAGGCGCAGGCGCTGTGACCAGTCGCGCAGCGCGGCGGCCTGCTCGGCCGGCAGGGCATCGGCATTCGGCAGCGATCGCTGAATCAGCTCGCCCCAGGCCGACATGCGGTCGGACAGCACCGACTCGGCGCGCGTGCGCTCTTGTTCGATGTGGTGCTGAAACACCGAGCCCGAGACAACGGCGAACAGCAGCAGCACCGCCACCACCGTCAGGTAGATGCGCAGGGTGAGCGTCTTCATGGCCGGCGCGCCGCCAGTCGCACGCCAGAACTACCGAGCGTCATCGGCGTCTTGCTTGCGGGCAAACACATAGCCCGCGCCGCGCACCGTCAGCACGCGGCGCGGGTTTTTCGGGTCTTCCTCGATCAGCGCGCGGATGCGCGAAATGTGCACGTCGATCGAGCGGTCGAACGCCTCCAGCGGGTGGCCCTTCAGCGAGTCCATGATCTGGTCGCGCGACAGCACGCGGCCCGGGCTTTGCGCCAGCACCACCAGCAAGTCGAACTGGTGGCTGGTGAGGTCGCAGGGCTTGCCTTGCAGGCGGGCCACGCGCTCGCCCAGGTCGATCTCAAGCCGCCCGAAGCGCAGCATCTCGTCGCCGCTGGATTGCGGTGCGGCACGCCGCAGCAGCGCCTTCACACGGGCCAGCAACTCGCGCGGCTCGAAGGGCTTGGGCAGGTAGTCGTCGGCGCCCAGTTCCAGGCCCACGATGCGGTCCAGCGGCTCGCCGCGCGCCGTCAGCATCAGCAGCGGCAGGTGCTGGGTGCGCGGGCTGGCACGCAGCTCGCGGCACAGGTCCAGGCCGTCGCCGTCGGGCAGCATCAGGTCGAGCACCAGGGCGTCGAACGGGGTCGAAGCCAAGTGCTCGCGGCCGCTGGAGAGCGTACCCGCGTGGTCCACCTCGAAGCCGGCACCACGAAGGTAGTCACCCACCATGGCAGCCAATCGAGCGTCGTCATCGATGAGCAGCAAGCGAGAGGTCATGGCGGCGTGGTTGTGTTCGGGCTCGAGCGACGATTGAACACCAAAAAGCGCCCGCTGGCGCGAGACTGAGCCGAGCGGGCGCGGGCGCGCGGGTGCGCGGGTGAGTGGGCGGCATCAGCTCATCACGACTTCGGACGCTCACCGTCTGCGCGGTGCATGCGCTCGCGCATCATGTCGCCGCGCTGCTTCATGCGTTCAGCCAGCTTGGCGCGTTGCTCGGGCGTGAGCACCCGGCTCGCGTCGAGCATGGCCTGCAAGCTGCGGCGGCTCATCTGGTCGTGCTGGGCCAGCATCTGCTGGCGCAATTGCTCCGCAGCCGCCGCGTCGACCGTGGGCGCGCTGAAAATTTGCATGCCTTTTTCGCGCAGCGCGCGGCCTGCCTCGTGCTGCGTCTTCATGTCCGCAGCGGCAGCCTGTGCGATCTGCTTGATCTGGCCACGCTGCGCATCGGTCGCGTTCAAGCCGTCCAGCATGTGGTCCAGCATGCGGCCCGTGTGCTCGGGCCCACCGCCGAACATGCCCATGCCCCCGCCATGCCCGCCACCATAGCCACCGGCGCCGTGCTGGGCCCAGGCCGACAACGCCAGTGTCGCCGTGACCACCACCGCCACGCCCAGCAAAACCCGTTTGATGCCGCGCTTGCGGTCGGTCCGGGCACCATTCACCTTGGTTGAATCCACCATCACTTGCTCCTTGCAACAGCGGGCACCTTGCCCGTCACGGAATGCTGGTTGCGGCGGGTGAATGCAGGGTGGCGGCGGGGTAAAGATCTGTGAATTGGTTTGCGCACCACACGCCCGAAGGCGGTTGCCCCTAGAGTGGATGCGGCCTGCAAAGCGGCACCGAACGCCGCAGAATGTGGGTTGAGAACGCCCCCAGGCCGACGACATACGTCGTCCGCCCCCGAGGGGAGGAGAAACACTTGTGGCGGCCCGACGTTTGTTTCTCATGAACGCAAGCCCATTGAGAGGAGTTCCGCAGCATGAGCAAAAGCATCCGCATCACGCGCTTCGCGGTCGGCGTGGTCATCGCAGCAGCCATCGGTGCCGCGCTGTTCAGGGTCGTCACCGCCAACGACAGGGTCGCCGAGCGCCGCAACACCGCACGCGCCGTGTGCGCCAACTCAGGCGGCGAATGGGTCAAGGATGCGAAGCAAGAGATGTGTGTGCGGGGCGCGGTGGCTGGCAAAGACTGAGGACGCTTGCTTCGCTGGTCTGCCTGCGCAGACCGGGGAGTAAATCGGGCTGCGGCGCGGTGGCTTGGTTGCGATGTACGGCGAGGCAACCGGCTGGAGGGACGCATACGAACCTCTCCACCACGCTTCACGGCCTCGCAAGCCGGAGTGCCGAGTCCCGACGCGCGGGCCTATTTGTCGCGCAGCGCGAGCACCGCGATCAGCACGACGGCGCCGTAGATGATGTCGCGCATCGCGTGCGGCAGCGTCGTCCCCGACAGCAGCGTTTGCAGCGCGGTGAGCAGCAGCACGCCGCCGAGCATCCCGATATAGCTGCCGCGCCCGCCCGTGATCAGCGTGCCGCCGACGATAACGACGGCGATCGAGGGCAGCAGGAAGTCGTCTCCCATGCCCAGGCTGGCCTGCCCGCTGAAACCGGTGATCAGGATGCCGACGAGTGCGGCGCAGATGCCGCTCAGCACGTAGACGCCGACCGTCGTCGCGTTGACGCCGACGCCGGCGAGATAGGAGGCGCGCGGGTTGTTGCCGAGCGCGTAGACCCAACGGCCGAATACCGTGCGCCCCAGCAGCACGACGCCGAACAGGACGAACAGGATCATCAGCACCACGACGAGGGTGACGCCGAGCACCCGGTGGGTCATCACCCAGCGCAATGCAGGCGACGCAAAGCCTTTCGGCGTGCCATTGCTGTAGAGCAGCGCGATGCCCTGCAGCACGCCGTTGGTGGCGAGCGTGACGACGATGGCCGGCAGGCCGAGCGCGGCGACGCCCAAGCCGTTGACGAGCCCGATCAGCGCGCCGACCAGCAGGACCATTGGCACGACCCAGACGGTGGCCGCATTCGAGCCCTGCCTCAGCCCAGCAGCCAAAATCCCGCAGAAGCCGATCGTCCAGGGCACCGACAGATCGAGGCCGCCTGCGAGGATCACCGCACCCTGGCCGAGCGCGAGGATCGCGAGGAACGCGCCGAGCACCACGAGCGAGTCGTAGTAGTTGAGCGAGAGCACGATGCTCTTCTCGGAGAAGACGAACTGCGTGGCCACGACGACCAGCGCGAACGCGACATACGCGGGGAGGATGTAACGCAACTGCTCGCGATGGCGTTCCATCCACGAAGGCCTTTGCGATGCGCCTGTCCGTGACCATTCGCGCGGCTTCGGCGGCGCGATGCCCGTCTTGACCTGGCTCGCGAGGACTCGCTCGGCGCGGGCGCGGAACTACAGCCCGATGTGCCGGGTCGACGAGACCATGGCGCTGTCGGGCCCGAGCGACGAGCCGATCACCGCGAGCACGAGCACGACCCCTTCGGCGATGGTCGTGTAGTAGGCGGAGACGTCGAGCGCGAGCAGGATATTGATCGTCAGCATCAGCGTGTAGGCGCCGATCACCGAGCCGACCGCGCCGCCGCGTCCGCCGCCGAGCAGCGTGCCGCCGAGCACGACCGCCGTGAAGCTCTGCAGCAGCAGCGGATCGCCCACCAGCGGGTCGGCCGAGCCGGTCTGCGCGCCGATGAACACGCCCGACGCGCCGTAGAACAGGCCACCAAGCACGAAGGCGCGGAACTGCGTCCAGTTCACCGGGATGCCGACCGCATGCGAGGCCTCCGCGTCGCTGCCGACTGCGTACATCGCGGTTCCGAAGCGGGTGCGCTTGACGAGCAGCCAAGTCGCCAGACCGACGAGGATGACGACGGCCGCCGCCGGCAAGAACCCCGAAATGGCGTTGCCGGTGAAGAACTTCGTCAGCGTCTGCGCGACCGAGCCGCCGGGGTTCGGCAGCAGCAGCAGCGTGATGCCGTGCAGCAGGAACATCGTCGACAGCGTGACCACGATCGACTGCAGGCGCAGGAAGGCGACGAAGAAGCCGTTGAAGGCGCCCACGGCGGCGCCGACCACCAGCCCGGCCACCACGGCGCCAATCTGTCCGGCGAGCGTCTGCTGAGGCAGGGTCGCGACGACGGCATTGACGAGCGAGATCGTGGCCCCTGCCGACAGGTCGAAGCCTCCGACGACGATGATGAACGTCTGGCCAATCGCGGCAAGCGCGAGCGGGGCGCCACTGGTTGCCAGCGACGCGAAGTCGGGGTAACCGAGACCCCCGGGGGTGACCGCCGCGACGAAGGCGAGCAGCCCGCCGAAGACAACGACGGCGGCAGCCAGGCCGCGGTGGCGCTTGAGATCGAAGCGCACGTGGCGACGCTCGACCGATTCGACGGTAACGGCGCTCTCAAGCAAATGTGGCCCCGCCACTTTCCCTGATCCCCGTCGGGGACGGTCGGCTTTGGCCGGCCTTGGGGTGCTCATCAATGTGCTACTGCAGACGTGTGCTGGCTCTTTTCGCCGAGCGCCGCGCGGACGATGGTTTCTTCGTCGAGTTCATCACCGGTCAGTTCGAGCACGACCGCGCCGCGATACGTGACGATCACCCGGTGGCAGCAGTTGACCAACTCGGGGATCTCCGACGAGAAGAACAGCACCGATCCGCCGGCCTTCGCGAACTCGTGGATGAGCACGTAGATCTCGTGCTTGGTGCCGACGTCGACGCCGCGCGTCGGGTCGTAGAGCAGCAGGACGCGGCCGCCCGTCAGCAGCCACTTGCCCATCGCGATCTTCTGCTGGTTGCCGCCGCTGAACGCGCCCGCGCGAGTGAACAACGCGCGCTCGTGGAGCTGCACCGCCTTCATCTGCTCGCGTACTGCTCCCGCTTCGGCCTCCTCGTCGATCAGGCCGAAGCGCGTGAAGCGGTCGAGGATCGGCAGCGACATGTTCTTCAAGCCGTCGAGCTTGAGGAACAACCCTTCGGTCTTGCGATCCTCGGGAACAAGGCTGATGCCGAGGTTCGCCCGCACCGCATCGCGCGGCGACAGCAGCGTTACCTTGTGTCCGTTGACCTCGAGGTGGCCGCCGTCGAGCGGGAGCGCGCCGAAACAGCCAAGAAACATCTCGAGCATGCCCATGCCTTACAGGCCGGACACGCCGAGGATCTCGCCCTACCGGAGTTCGAAGCTCGCGTTCTGCAACCGTGTGCCGATGGTGAGGTTGCGCGCCGCGAGGGCTGGCTTGGCATCGACGCGCACCGTGTCCTCACGCGGCGGGAAGGTCGCGGCCAGCGACCTTCCGATGATCAGGCGCACCACCTGGTCCTCCGCCAGCTCGCCGACCCTGGCGCTGCCGACGTCCTTGCCGTTGCGGAAGACGGTCACGTAGTCGCAGAAGGCATTCACCTCCCGCATGCGGTGGGAGATGAAGATGACCGCAGTGCCACGCGCCTTGGCGTCGGCGATGATGTTGCCGAGCCAGTCGATGTCGCGGCCGGACAGGGTGGAGGTGGGCTCGTCGAGCAGAAGTACCTTCGGGTTCTTGAAGATGCTGCGCGCGATCTCGAGCTTCTGCCTGACCGGCAGGTCGAGGTCGCGCACCTCGGCGCGGGGATCGACGAATCCGAGCCCGAGTCGTTCGAGATGCGCCGAGACCAGTTCCTCTGCCACCCGCTTGCGCAGGAAGCCGAAGGCGGAAACGGGCTCGTGGTTCAACAGCAGGTTCTGCGTCACCGTCAGGTCGCGCACCTGCGTCATTTCCTGGTAGGCCGGCTGGATCCCGCAGGCCTGTGCCACGCGGGGCGACTCGAGCTTTCGCATCTCGCCGCCGATATGGATCTCGCCCGAGTCGGGCTGGACGAGGCCGCTGAGGATCTTGACCGTCGTCGACTTGCCGGCACCGTTCTCACCGAGCAGCGCGTGGACGCTGCCCGCGGCGACGGTGATGGACGCGTCGTCGAGGGCGACAGTGGCCCCGTAGACCTTGCGGACCGCGCTGACCGAAATGGCGGGCGGCGAAGCAGACATGGCAGGACGGCCCGATGGCGTGGAGGGTACCGGCGGCCTGGGGCCGCCGGCCGGGAGGGCGGATCAGTTCTCGGGCTGTCCGAAGAGCGCCGCCGGCAGGCCGAGCTGCGGCAGGTCCGGCGAGAAGATCGAGGCGAACCAGCCGGGGTTCGAGATGATCGAGGGCGAGAAGGTGTTGCAGCCGGCCTTCAATTCCTTCCATGAGCCCGTGTCGCACAGCTTGACCGTCTCGTTGGTCACCGGCGTGGGCGACAGCAGCTTCAGTTTCGCTACTTGCTTGCCGTCTAGCTTGTCGACGGCCATCTTCAGCGCCATGGCACCGGGATAGACCTGCGACGAGGCCGAGATGCTCGGCGCGCCCATCGGACGGTAGGTGCCGCTGGCGCCTTCGACCTTGGTCGATGCGGGAAGCATCTGGATGCGGTGGCCGTTGGTGCCCTCGCCGGCGCAGGGCTTGAGCTTGTCGTCGGTGATGCCCGACTCGCTCTGCATCGAAAAGGCCGTCAGGCAGCCGACCTGCATCCACAGGCCGTCGATCGTGTTCCAGGGGTGGGTGGTGACGATCTTCGACAGCTCGGTACGCGCGACGGCCTGGCTCCACATGCCGTTCGCGTTGGCGACGACCTTGATGTCCGGATACTTCGCGAACACCTCGCGCGCAGACTTGTTGCGCAGCGTGTCGACCGACGTGCCGTTGACGCCCGTGATCATCACGATGTTGCCCTTGCCATTGAGCTTCTTGGTGAGCCACTCGGCCGTGACCTTGCCCCATTCGGCCTGGTCGATGTGCACGTTGTAGGCACACGGTTCGTCGATCACGCCGTCGTAGGCAACGACGATGACGCCCTTGTCGCAGGCCGCCTTGACGGCCTCGTTGAGGGCGGTCGGCGAGATCGGATAGACGATGATCGCCTTCGCGCCCGCCTGCACCATCGCGTTGATCTGCTGGATCTGCTTCTGCGCGTTCGGGCCGGCGACCTGAACCTTGAGGTCAACCTTGTTGCGGTATTCGGGTGCTGCCGCCAGGGCCTTCATCATCTTCGCGGCCTCGTCCTGCCAGTCGTTCCCGATGTAGCTCATGCTGAGGTAGACCTTGTACTTGTCGGCCGCATGGGCCGCGCCGGCGGCGGCGACGAGGCCAATGCCGATGCTGATGCTGATCCCCAGTGTCTTGAGAAATTTGTTCGTTTTCATGGTGTCTTCCTTCGCGCCGGTCGTTCGCCGGACGCGTCTGCGTTGCACGTGGTTGTGGTCCCCCCGAATGCGGGCCCAGGCGCTCTGGCTGGGGCGCAAGGCACCGCGGGCCGCCGGAGGGTCCCGGCCCGCGGGTTCGATCAGGCCGTCACAGGCAAAGGCTGTACATCGCCGGCACCATCACGGTTTGCGTCATCCGCTCGCGCGAGGCCAGTTCGAGGAAGGCGCGCACCTTGAACTCGGCCAGGATGACCAGCGTGCACTGCGCCACCCAGGCGAGCATCAAGTTGGCGGCGAGCCCGGTCACGTGGCTCGCGGGCGCCGCCATCAGCGTGCGGTCGTCGGGGCCGACCTTCATCGTATGGGCGTAGTTCAACATCGAATGCACGAGGTTGATGTTGCTCAGCGTCGCGCCCTTGGGCCGCCCGGTCGTGCCCGAGGTGTACAGGATCACCGAGATGGCTTCCTCGGGTGTGCGGTGCACATCGGCGACGGTGCCGGACTCCTCGAGCCGTTCGTAGGGCTCGCTGCCTTGCGCGTTGCCGCCGACGGATATCCGCGCGCCCAAGTGCGGCGCGTCAGCCGCCGAGGGCAACCGCGGGGCCAGGTCGGCGTCGTGCACCAGGACCTTGGCACCGCTGTCGTCGACGATGTAGGCAATCTCCGGCGTCTGCAGCCGCGTCCCCATCGGCACCGCGATCGCTCCCAGGCGCAGGATCGCCAGCAGCGTGGTCACGAACTCGACTCGGTTGGACACCAGCATCGCGACGCGGTCGCCGGCCATCATGCCGCGCTGGGCCAGCCCACCTGCGGCGCGTGCGGCCCGGTCGTTCACGGCCGCGTAGTTCAGGCGCGTCTCGCCGGCGACGATCGCCTCGGCGGTGGGACGCGTCGCGACCGCGCGCTCGAAGGCCTCGTAGGGACTCGCCGGCCGATCGGCCAGGCACAGCATCACCCGGTCGTCGAAGTGCCTTTCGCGGCGGCTGACAACCTCGGGGCCGTAGTTCCAGCTCATCTTGTTTCCTGCCTCCTGGATTGGTGCCGGTATGCCGACCCGCGCGCACCAGGTCGGCCTCGCTTCACTTGATCGCCATCGGAGGGATCGGCGAGCCGACGGCCTTGGGGTTCCCATGGCTTGTCTGTCTACTCGCTGCGATGAGTTGTCGGAAGCTGCGCTGCACGGCGGGACTATGCGCCGCCCCCCGGTCAGAGCAACCACCCGCCGCGGGTGGGTGGGGTAAGTCATGATGACTGAAGCTTGAATTCGGCAGATGTCTGTGTTCTTAGCGCCCTTGCCAGACGGCGCTGCGCTTTTCCGCGAAGGCTGCAGCGCCTTCGCGTGCATCGGACGTTTTGTGGATGGCCTGCGACAGCGGTTCCTGCTTCGCAAACATCTCGCCGTCGGTCCAGGTGCGCGAAGCCCTCACGATCTTTTTGCTCGCAGCGACAGCCAGCGGCGCGTTGGCGTCGATGACCGCGGCCAGAGCCAGCGCCGCAGCGAGCGCTTGGCCCGGCTCGACCAGCCGATTGACCAGACCCCAGCCATGCGCTTGCACGGCGGTGATCGGCACTCCGGTCAGCGCCATCTCGAGCGCCAATCCGATCGGAAGGCGATGCGCCAGTCGCATGAGACCGCCGGCCGACGCGACCAGCCCTCGGCTGACCTCGGGCAGACCGAAGCTGGCGCTTCGACTCGCCACGATCAGGTCGCAGGTCAACACGATCTCGAATCCGCCAGCCACCGCATAGCCTTCGACCGCGGCGATGAGCGGCTTGGTGGGTGGCGCCTCGCACAGGCCCGCAAAGCCGCGGCCCTCGATCCTCGGCTGCACGCCGTCGTGTGCAAAGGCCTTCAAGTCCATGCCCGAACAGAAGTTGCCTCCGCTGCCCGTCAGGACGCAGACGTGCAACTCGGCTCGCGCATCGAAATCTGCCATCGCCTCGGCGAGCGCCTTGGCCACTTCGAGGTTGATCGCGTTGCGCACCTTGGGCCGGTTGATTGTGACCACTTGCACATGGCCTTCGGTGCGAACCAGAACCGGTGCGTCATTCATGGTGTTTCCAAGGTAAGCCAGCTCGTGCCAAGGCTGTCGTCAGGATGATGTCTTCGGACGCGCAGTGGAGGGTGTCGTCGGCGCAATCTCCTGGCGCCCAACAGCTTTCCGAGTTCGACCGCCTGCTTGCAACGAACTGCTTTCATCGAAAGGCTTCCTCTGGCTGTGTCTTGAAGTACCGCCGCACGACCGATTCGGCAATGCAAGCCGGCTTCTCCTGACCGTCGATCTCTATCGTCACGTAAAACGTCATCTGCATGCCGCCATCGACATCCTCCACCTTGGCAAGTACGAAACGGCCTCGAACCTCGCTGTCGACACGGACCGGATTGGTGAAGCGCACCTTGTTCAAGCCGTAGTTGACACCGATGTCGCAAAAGGGCAGTGCACAGGACAGGTAGTCCTCATAGAACTTGCCGAGCAGCGACAGCGTCAGGAAACCGTGCGCGATCGTGCTGCCGTACGGGGACGACTCTGCCGACCGTTCGACATCCACATGGATCCACTGGAAGTCGCCGGTGGCCTGCGCGAACCGATCGATGCGCTCCTGCCCGACGGTCACCCAGTCGGTGACACAGACTTCCTTGCCGACTTGCCTGCGCACATCGTCCTGGTCGTTGAAACAGACGGCTGAATTCATGATGGGCCTTGTCCAATCGCCTTCGCGCGGTGCTTGGTCGATGCTGAGCGTGCCTTCAGAACGCGCCGACTGCTCAGCGGCCGCGGAAGTGCGGCTTGCGTTTTTCAAGGAAGGCCGCCACGCCTTCGCTGAAGTCCGCGGTGGCGGCGCAGGCGGCGAACGCCTCGGCCTCGGCATTCAGTTGCCCGCTGAAGGTGCGTTCGTCCGCCGTACGCAGCAGGTGCTTCAGGTGCCCGAGCGCCAGCGGCGCGCCCAGCGCCAGCCGCTGTGCCCAAGACTGCGTGCGCGCCTGCAACTCGGCGGCCGGTACCACCTCGTTGACCAGGCCGTAGCGCAGCGCTTCGGCGGCATCGAAAGGCTGGGCCACCAATGCAATGCGCAGGGCATTGCGCAGACCCACGGCGCGCGGCAAACCCCAGGTGGTGCCACAGTCGGCACTCGCGCCCACGCGCGGATAGGCGATGCTGAAGAGAGTGCCCTCAGCTGCGATCGCGAGGTCGCATGCCACGACAACGCCAAGGCCTCCACCCGCCACCGCGCCGCGCAGGCTCGCGATCACCGGTGCGTCCAGTTTGGCCAGGATCTCGAGACCGCCATGCATGCCGGCGATGAGTGCCTGCGCCGTCTCGACGGGCGATTTCTGCATCGCCGCCAGGTCGCCGCCGGCCATGAAGGCACGCCCTTCGCCGGACAGCACCACGACGCGTGCGTCGGGGTCGGCGGCGATGGCGGCGCAAGCAGCGCGGAACGCCGATGCCATCGGCACGTCGATCGCGTTGAGAGCGTGCGGTCGATTGAAGCGCAGATGTGCCACGGCACCGTCGCGCCAGGCCAGCACGGAACCGCTGCGGTCGTCGTCGTTGGGCAGATCGGGATAGGACATTGGTGTTGCTCCTCTTCAGCCGACGAGGTTGTACGGCGCGGTGGCACCACGGGTGGCCTTCGCCCTGCCCAGCTCGTTGCGCGCGAGCACGCGCAGATGCACCTCGATGAAGCGGCGCAGCGTGCGCTGCATCTCGAGGTTCTCGGGCGAGTAGCTGAAGTCCATCGCGAGGTTTGTTCGTACACAGAAGTCACTCATACAGGGCTTCGAGCCCACGTCGCAACATCGCCGCGGCGCAACGCGCCGACCTGGTCGGCGCTTGCCGCCGGGGGCAAGTGCATGCGGCCATGATCGACAGCAACGCCGTCGGAAAGACCCCCCGTGGCGGGGGGCTAGGGAAACTCAGGAGGACGGGTCGACGTAGCCGAGATGGCGAGCACGCGCCACTGCGCCATCACGTCCGTACACCCCGAGCTTCGAGTACACGTTCTTCAGGTGCCACTTCACGGTCTCCGGGGAGATACCGAGCGCCTGGCCGATGCGCTTGTTGGGCAGAGCCGCGGCGAGCGCCTTGACGATTGCGATCTCTCGCTCGCTGAGCGGTTCATGCTTGGGCAGCGGCGGCGGCATGCGCGACTCTCGCTGGCGAGCCTGCTGCGTCACGCGCTCAAGATGAAAGCGTGTCGCTTCATCGAGCAGCCCTTCCCGCGACGCGCGTTCCCCCAAGGCGAGCACCTCCTCGCCGAGGTCGAGCAGGCTGCGCACGAGGCCCATTCGCTGGGCGATGCGCCAGGCCTGCGCAATTGCGACGAGCGCCTCGCGCTCCCGTTTCAGACGACCTTGCAGCACAGCCGCGCGGGCGACCAACTGCGCGCGAGCTTGCAACTGCTGTTCGAAAGCGCCAGCCGAGATCAGCGGCTGCAGCACATCCAACGCTTCCTGGTCGCGCCGCATGGCAGCCAGCCAGGTGGCACGCCCCGATGCTGAATACCACCCCACCTCGATGGCTGCGGCGGAGGTGCGTCCGGCCTGTCGCAACGCCGTGAAGCGCAACTGCGCGACAGCGTCTTCGGCAGCCTGCACATCGCCGGTCATGAGGTGAACGGATGTGCGCTCGGCGAGGGCAACGACGAGCATGCGGTCCAGGCCGCGCCGGTGGGCGATTTCTTCGAGCCGGTCGACATCGGCCAGTGCTTCCTGAAAACTGCCCTCGGACTGATACAGCCGGCTGCGCATGACGGCTGCGCAGATCAAGGCGTCCGGCAAGCCTGCCCGCTCGATGAGATCCATCCGCGGCTCCAGCAGCGTGCGCAGCCCATGCAGTTCGTCGATCTCGTAAAGCACCGCGCCCAGGAACCCTGCGGCGTTGGCGGCGGCCTCGCAAAAGGGCCCCAGCTCAGACTCCGATTTGCGCAAGGTCTCGCGCAGAGCGCGCTCCGCCTGGCGCATGTCACCTTCCTTCAAGTAGGAGAAGCCTTGCAAGCACTCCCCCACAAGAACCCCGAAAGCCGAATCGAGCAGCGGCTCACCACTCTCCAGCAAATAGTGCGGGCCGGCCAGTCGCTGCCGCGCGAGCGCGAAGTCGCCACGCTGGGTGTGGAACCAGCCGAGGATGTTGCGACGCCCGCCGGCGAGAATCGCATCGCGTGCCGGTGCCATCGCGTCGAGTGGGAGCAGCAGCCGCTCGGCCTCTTCGGTGTCGTCCTCTTGAAGCGCGAGCGACGCCTCGAGCAGCGCGAGGTGGTGCTGACCGTTCTCGTCATTGCGCGGGAGCGTGGCCTTCAACTCCTCCAGGCTTTGGTGGCATGCGCCCAAATGCCGATAGCACAGATGCGACCACGCCAGCCACAGCCGCAGCGGGACGCGCGACAGCAGCACCGTGCGCGGCAACTCGGCCACCGCGCGCACCAGACGCCGCAACTCGCCGTTCAGGAACAACGCCTGCGCATACTGCCCCAGCCAGTCGGCGGCCCGCTCCACTTCGCCGGCGGCAACGCAGTGGTGCACCGCTTCGCGCAGTTGCTTGCGTCGACCGAACGACTCGCCCAGCGCCGAATGCGTGCGCTGGCGCTCGGCGCCCGGCAACTCGGCGAAGCGCTCCTCGAGCAGGTCGCGGAACAGCGCGTGGAAGCGATACCAACTCCCCCGCTCTGCGCCCTCGATCGAAATCAGGAAGACGTTGTCCCGGCGCAGGCGCTCGAGCAGACCCTGTCCCGCGTCGGCCCCGAACAGCGCCGTGCACAACGCCTCGTCGAAACGAGGAGCCGCTGCCAGCCGTGTCATTGCATCGACCTCGCCGGACGACAGGCTGGCGAGCACTTCCCGGTTGAAGTAGGCGCGGAAGTCGCGAGCGTTTTGGACCGGGTTGCGCAACTCGACCTTCGCACGCCCGGGCCGACTGCGCAGCGTGAGTGCCACCAGGCGAAGACCAGCGACCCAACCGTCGGTCATGTCGTACAGGGCCGCCAAGAGGTCGACGAACAGTCGTCCCCGTCGATTGACAAGCCAGGGCCAGTCGCCACGGCACTTCATCGTGTAGCAGCTGCCCAACTCAACGTTCAGATCGAGAAGAACGTCTTCAAGCGGCTCTTCGAGCCGAAGCGCGGCGCTCATGCTGCACTCCGAGCCACAGCATCAAGCCCGGCTTTTCGCGGGCGACCGCGAGGCGCCTGCACCTTCGGAACTGGAGCCTCGATGTCGGTTGACGCAGGAGCCTCGGCAACCTCGGCCAGGTCGTACGTCAGCCGCCCGTTGACGACGGCAGGGCGCACCTCGCGGCCGTTGATCCGAACAATGTTTCCACCGTTTCGCACGGTGTTCTCGCTGACGCCGATTGCCTGGGCCAGCGGCTTGAGTTGCGCGCGCAACTGGCCTCGGAAGTGGATTTGCAGCCGCTGAAAATGCTGAAAGACGTCAGGCGCGCGGGGCAGGCGGTCAGCCTGAGACTGAGGAGACAGAGACGAAGAATACATAGGTGCACCAAGCTGGCCGCACGCTGGCGCGCGGCAAGTTTCAAGGTGCACCTCCCGCATCCCTCACTACCGCGCAAAGCGCGGAAAGTGCTCCGAATCCGGTTTGGGATGGTTCGTGGTCGAACGCGCCGATTACTCGGCTTCGTGGCAGCTATCTGCTCTCACGCCCTAAAGCGCTGAGGAAGTCGGCCGTCGCGGTGCTGCTGCCAATATCGACTGTGCCACAGGCTGCGGGTACCGTGCAAGCTGAGAAACAAAGCGCGATTACCCGCCAGTACCCGAATGCAAATTGCCGAGTCGAGAGGCGGGTCATTCGTGGGAACCTTTGGGAAGGATTGGGATGGAATCGCCCCGAATTTGCGCCAAAGCAACAGGTACGCTGAGGTACCTGCAAGACACCGCGAGTTTGAAAAATTCAATCAAATCAAAGACTTGACTGGAGGAGAGGGAGGGATTCGAACCCTCGGAACCTTACGGTTCGCCTGATTTCGAGTCAGGTACATTCGACCACTCTGCCACCTCTCCAGGCTTTTCACGGCACGCTGGCGGGTCATCGCCAAGCCTTGAATTCTAGCCCAGCCGCTTCAGTCGACCAGCTCGATCTCCAGCCCGGCCAGGCGAGCGTCGCTCAAACGCGTGGACCAGCGCTGGCCCGCCAGCAGCGGCCAGGCATCGGTCAAGGTGCCGGTGGTGACCACGTCGCCTGGGCGGACACGCCAGGCCGGTGTTTTAGCGGCCATCGCATCGACCCACTGGCGCAGGGCGCTCAATGGTCCGTCGAGCACCACACTGCCGCACTCCCTGTCGACGCGTTCGGTGCCTTTGAACAGCTCCAGCTCCAACGCTGCCAAATCGCTGCCGAGCGCACTGAACTTGCTCACACTCACCCGCGGGCCGACCAGCAAGCGGCCGTGCAAACCGAAGTCGGCCACGCTGTCGGGTGCCGTGAAGCGCCAGTCGTCGAAATGGGTGTGAACGATCTCGAAGCCGTGCGCCACCCAGGCCAGGCATTGGGCCAGCTCGGCCTCGCTCATGCCGGCGCGCGGCGCGTCGGCGAAGCCGAACACGATCTCGGGCTCCAGGCGCGGCTGCACCAGCCCGTGCAGGGAAATTTTCGCCTGTGCCCCATCCAGCAAACTCAATGTGCTGTCCCACACCGGGGCCCAGATGGGCGCGTGCACGTTGTACTTGGGCCAGATGCCACGGTTGGTGAAGCCGATCTTGTAACCCGCGACGCGTTCACCGCGGGCGATGCGCAGCGCGCGTGTTTCATCGGCCACCGCATACGCATCGTCGAGCGAGAACGCGGGCTCGCGGGCGCTGAGCAGCGGCAGCATTTGCGCCGCATCGCGCGCTTGCATCAGCCTGGCCGCGTGCGCTGCCGGCGTCATGGCTTGAGCCGATCGAGCCCGCCCATGTAGGGCCGCAGCACCTCGGGCACGGTCACCGAGCCGTCGGCGTTCTGAAAATTTTCCAGCACCGCCACCAGCGCACGGCCCACGGCCAGGCCCGACCCGTTGAGCGTGTGAACGAATTCGTTCTTGCCTTGGGCATTCTTGAAACGCGTTTGCATGCGCCGGGACTGGAAAGCCTCGCAATTGCTGCACGAGCTGATCTCGCGATAAGCACCTTGCGCCGGCACCCACACTTCGAGGTCGTAGGTTTTGGTCGAACCGAAACCCATGTCGCCGCTGCACAGCGCGAGCACCCGGTACGGCAGTCCCAGCTTCTGAAGAATCGCCTCGGCATGACCGACCATTTGTTCCAGCGCGGAGTAGCTGTGGTCCGGGTGCACCACCTGCACCATCTCGACCTTGTCGAACTGGTGCTGGCGAATCAGCCCGCGTGTGTCGCGCCCGGCACTGCCGGCTTCGCTGCGAAAGCACGGGGTGTGGGCAGTCAGTCTGATCGGCAGTTGATCGGCTGCCAACACCTGCTCGCGCACGCTGTTGGTGAGCGAGATCTCGGACGTGGAAATCAGGTATTGCTCGGGCTGCTCTTCGTCGCCACCACGCAAAACCCAAAACATGTCGTGCTTGAACTTCGGCAACTGCCCGGTGCCTTCCAGCACCTCGCGGTTGACGATGTAGGGCGTGTAGCACTCGGTGTAGCCGTGCTCGTCGGTCTGGGTGTTCAACATGAACTGGGCCAGCGCC
>JAYVCL010000339.1:0-18854 GCA_043749975.1 Burkholderiales bacterium | reverse complement strand
GCGCACGCTGGCCCAGCCGAATCGCTCGGCCTCGGCCCGGCCGGCGCGGGTCAATGACTCGGCGAGCGAACGGTCTTGCAGCACCCGCAGCACCTCGCGCGCCATGCCGGCGTCGTCGCCCACCGGCACCAGCAAGCCGCAGCGGGCATGCTCGACCAGGTCGGGAATGCCGCCGGCATCGGTGCTGACCACCGCAACGCCGCTGGCGAACGCCTCGAGGATCGAGATCGGCATGTTGTCCACCGTGCTCGGGTTGATCAGGCAATCGGCCGTGGCGTAGAGATCGGGAATGTCGGCGTTGGCGATGCGCCCGGCGAACCGCACGGCATCGTGCAGCCCGAGCCGGTCCGCAAGCGCCTGCAAACGCGCCTGTTCCGGGCCGCTGCCGGCAACGGTCATCCGTGCTCCCACGAACACGCTGCGAACGCGTACGAATGCGGCCAGTGCGGTCGGGATGTCATAGATCGGCTCGAGATTGCGGGTCACGATGATGTGCGGAGATTCGCCGAAGCTGCGCAGCGGCTGCGCGCAAAAGCGTGACAAATCGATGATGTTCGGAATCACCTCGGCGCTCAGCCCGTACTTGGAGAACACCCGCAGCAAAAACGCCGACGGCGTGACACGCAGGTCGGCCCTGGCCAGCGCCCTCAGCACGTGCCGGGGCGCACGCGCGAAGAACTGGTCGGCGTTGCCACCTCGGTAGTTGACGATCACCGGCGTCCGGCGCAAGCGGGCAATCAGCATGACTGGGGCAACGCACAGGTGCCAGGCCCAGCCCGAGTTGGCCAACACATGCATGACCTGCGCGCGCCCCGCAGCGCCCCACAGCCGGGCGAGATACGGAACAAGGCGGAAAAATGCCCGCAGTACGCTGACGTGCGCCACCCAGGCGGGCCAGTAGGGCGCGTTGTTTCGCACCAGTTCGACCTGCAAACCCTCGCCCTTGAGCAGGCGAACGAGTTGATCGCACTGGTTCGCCATTCCGCCCGAGGGCGGCGGCATCGGCCCGACGACGCAGATGCGCGGAGCCAAGCCTGCTGCGCGAGGCAGCGGCTGGCGATCAACCGCCATGGTCACGGTTGCGCCGCCGATGCGCCGGGCCGCGTGCACGCCACCATCCGAACGCGCAGGCCAGCAGGGTCAACAGCGATGTTTGGGTCATAGACCTTGCGCAGTGCAACACTCAGGACTCACGGCCTGGCTTGCGCAAGGTCACCATGATCCAGCCGCGCAAAAAGCCCAGCGTCTCGTAGCGGTTGATCAGCTTTTCAAAACACATACCGATGAAAAACAGCGCCCCGTTGAACATCAAATAGTTCGGATACTGACTCAAGTAGGTGAACGATTCGACGCTCAATCCGGCAGACGCGGCAAGCCCGTTCACCGTGCTGCGGGTGTTGGTCTTGTACTCTGTCGGGAAGGTGTCTTCCTCGGCTCGCCCTTCCACATGCTTGACGATGCGCGCGTGGAAGCGGTTTGGAATCATGCGTGCCACGAGCGTGCCGTAGTCCCACATGTTGGCGGTCAAAAAAACCACCGCACCACCCGGGCGAAGCACGCGGCAAAACTCTTTGTACACCGCCTGCGGATCGGCCAGGTGCTCAAACACACTGCGCGACATGATCAAGTCCACGCAGGCATCGGGCAACGGCAAACGCGCCAGGTCGGCGGTGTAGGTTTCGATGCCGGCTGGCACATCGGTGAAGTCGACCACCTCGACACCGATCAAACGGCCCGCGCGGCCCAAGTATTTTTTAAGCACGGGGGCGGTTCGACCGCAACCGGCGTCGAGCAGCGTGGCGCCTGGCTTCAACAAATCGTCTACACGTTGCTCGAACACGCGATACGGATGCGGGCTGTCGGCGTAGTGTTTTTGCAGCAAGTGTTGAGACAAGGGCGTCATGGTTGTCTACCGGTAAAAAAAAGAGGGCACCGGAATGCGTAAGCCTCGGGCGACGCCGTATCGAAGCGCGCCGGGTCCGTCACCAGCACAGGTCTTCGACCCGAGCGCGCACGGCTGGTCCTGCAGCACATACAGCGGCTTGACGCCGAGCCGGTCGCGCCCGATCAGCAGACGCCGGCACGGCACGTCCCAGAGTGCGAAATCGAAGATGCCGTTCAGGCGCTGCACAAACGCGTCGCCTTCTGCGTGGTACAGGTGCAGCAGCACTTCGCTGTCGGAGCCGGTCTTTAAGCGGTAGCCCTTGGCTTGCAGCTCGGCGCGCAGCTCGCGGTAGTTGTAGATCTCGCCGTTGCACACCAGCCAGAGCGTCTGCTCGACGTTGCTCAGCGGCTGGTGGCCGCCGGCCAGGTCGATGATCGACAGGCGGCGCATCGCGATGCCGCAATCGGCGTCGATGTGCATGCCTTCGTCATCGGGCCCGCGGTGCCGCGTGACGTTGGCCATCGCCGACAAGGTGTCGGGCACAACGCGTTGGCCGTCGAAGTTGAAGATCCCGTGGATGCCGCACATGCTCGGCGTTCAGGCGGCCGCGTGCCCGCCGCCATCGCCGGACATGGCCCGCCGATAGACTTCGCCGTAACGCGCCACGCTGCCCGCCCAGGTGCGCTCGACCTCGACGAAACGGCGCGCCTGCGCGCGGATGAGCGGCCACAGTTCGCGCTGGGCCAGCAGTTCTTCGAGCGCGGTCTCCAGCGCCGCCGCATCACCGGCACGGAACAAGAAGCCGGTTTCGCGGTCGCGGATCAGCTCGCGGTGCCCGCCCACATCGGAGGCCACGAACATGCGCCCTTGAGCCATCGCTTCGAGCGGCTTCAATGGCGTCACCAGTTCGGTCAGGCGGCTTGGCAGCCGCGGATACGCCAGCACGTCGATCAGTTCGTAGTAGCGCTGCACCTCGGTCTGCGCCACACGGCCAGTGAAGATCACCCGCTGCGCCAGCCCGGCGCCGGCGGCCTGCGCTTTCAGCTCTTGTTCCTGCGGCCCACCGCCCACCAGCAGCACGCGCAGGTTCGGGTGCCTGGGCAACATGCGTTGTGCGGCCTCGATCAGCAGGTGAATGCCTTCGTAGCCGTAGAACGACCCCGCGAAGCCGAGCACGGTGGCACCGTCGAGCCCGAGCGAATGCCGCAGCGCGGGGTCGGGCTCGGCACCGAAATGGAATGCAGTCACGTCGACCGCATTCGGGATCACCGTGATGCGCTCGTCAGCGATGCCGCGCGCGGCAATGTCGCGCCGCAAGCCGTCGCAGATGGTGGTGATCTGGTCGGCGCGGCGCAGCGCAAAACTCTCGAGCCCGCGCGAGATTCGGTAACGCAAGCTGTTCTCGGTCGTGTTGCCGTGATCGACCGCAGCGTCTTCCCACGATGCGCGCACCTCGTAGACCACCGGCACACGCTCGCGCCGGCCGACCCACAGGCTCGGCAAGGCGTTGAGCACCGGCGAATGGGCATGAATGACATCGGGGCGCGTGGCGCGCACCAGTTGCGTCAGCCTGTGGCAGGTCAGGCGCATCTGCGTGAACAGACTGACCCCGCTCTGGCTGGGCGTGCGATGAAACGTCCAGCCGTCGACCTCATCCTGCAACGCCGCACCGGTGCCCTGTTTGGGCGTGGTCAGGTGCAAGGTGTCCCAGCCGAGCGCGCGCTGCTCGCGCAGGATCGCCAGCGTGCGGAACGTGTAGCCGCTGTGCAGCGGCAGCGAATGGTCGAGCACGTGCAGGATGCGCAGGGCCATGACTAGACCGCGGCTTGCGCCGCCGCCGGCGCAGCAGCCGGCGCAACGGGCACAAGGCTGATCGGCGCAGTCGCAGTGGCATCGAGCACATTGCGCAGAAAAGCCTCGAACATCAACAGCGTCCACAACGGCGCACTGTAGTCGCGCACGCCGGATTGATGCGTCTCCACGAGATGCTTTAGGTATTCGGGGTTGAACCAGCCAGTCTCGGCCAGGCGCGGGCCGAGCACCGCCTGGCGGACCCGCTCTTTCAGCGGGCCGCGAAACCAGCGCGCCAGTGGCACCGCAAAGCCCATCTTCGGGCGATAAAGAATGTCCGCCGGCAACAGCGGCTCCATCGCCTTCTTGAGCAGGTACTTGCCCTCCTGGCCGCGAATCTTCAGCGACGAGGGCAAGCTGGCCAACCATTCGACCAGTTCATGGTCCATCAGCGGCTCGCGCACCTCGAGTGAATGCGCCATGCTGGCGCGGTCGACCTTGGTGTTGATGTCACCGACCAGGTAGGTCTTCAAATCGATGTACTGGATCAATGCCAGCGGGTCGTCGGTGTCGGCCCGCTCGGCGTGCCCGTCGAACACCTGCTGTGCGCCGTAGCCGGCGATGTCGCGCTTGAAGCGGGCGCTGAAAAGCTGCTCACGCATCGGGTCGGACAGGATCGAAACCGAATGAAAGTACGCCTCGACGGACGAGCGTGCAATGCCTTCGAAGGTGGTCTTGGCCCGGAACACACGGGGCGCCCAATCGGCTTTTGGATAGACGCGGCCGAGCAGCCCGAAAATCGGCTGGCGCACCGACAGCGGCAGCGCCGAACGCATGCGCTCTTCCATCAGATGCAGCCGGTAGCGCCGGTAGCCGCCGAAGGTTTCGTCGCCGCCGTCGCCCGACAGCGCCACCGTGACGTGCTTGCGCGCGAGCTGGCAAACGCGGTAGGTGGGGATTGCCGAACTGTCGGCATACGGTTCGTCGTAGAGCCGCGCCAGCGTGTCGATCAAATCGAAGTCGTCGCTCTGCACGGTTTCGACAGGGTGGTTGGTGCGGTACCGATCGGCCACCGTTTTTGCGAACGCGGCCTCATTGAACGCGGGGTCGTCGAAGCCGATCGAGCAGGTGTTGACCGGCTCTGCCGAAAGCCCGGCCATCGCGGCCACCACGGCGCTCGAATCGACACCGCCCGACAAAAACGCGCCCAGCGGCACCTCGGAAATCATGCGCAGGCGAACCGATTCGGTCAACCGTGCCGTCAGCTCGGTGCAGGCATCGTCGACGCTCAAAGGGTTGTCGAGCGTGAAATGCACATCCCAGTACGGCTGCGGCACAGCAGTCTCGGCCGCCTGCCCGCGCCGAATGCTGAGCGTGTGCGCAGGCTCCAGCTTGCGGGCTTGGCGGAAGATCGTGCGTGGCTCGGCCACGTAACCGAGCGCGAAATACTCTTCGACCGCCAGCGGGTCCATGTCGCGTTCCAGGCCGCCGTGTGCCAGCAACGACTTCAGTTCGGAACCGAAGATGAAACTGCCGTCGGCCAGCCACGCGTAGTACAGCGGCTTCACGGCCAGACGGTCGCGGGCCAGAAACAGCGTCTCGCGGTTGCGGTCCCACAGCACGAACGCAAACATGCCGCGCAGGCGCTTGACGCAATCGGCACCCCAGGCTTCCCAGGCGTGCACGATGACCTCGGTGTCGCTGCGGGTGTGAAACACATGGCCGAGCGCCAGCAACTCGGGGATCAGCTCGGCGTAGTTGTAGACCTCGCCGTTGAAGACGATCACCACCGAACCGTCTTCGTTGAACAGCGGCTGCTGGCCGGTGGACACGTCGATGATCGAGAGCCGCCGGTGGCCGAGACCGACACCCGGCTCAATGTGGATGTCGCCCTCATCGGGCCCGCGGTGGTGCTGCGATTCGTTCATGCGATGCAGCACCGAACGGTCGATCTCGGCGATGCCGCGGGTGTCGAAGATGCCAGTGATTCCGCACATGTTGATCAGTGAAGTCGCTGTTGTGCCGCGTTCAGTTGCTGGGTGTACAGACGTTGGTAGGCCGAGACCATCGCCAGCAGGCTGAACTTCGCTTCCACATCGGCCCGCGCGGCACGGCCCATGGCAGCAGCGCTGTAAGGTGCCTCCGCCAGCCGCACGATGCTGTGGGCCATCGCCTGCGGATCGCTGGCCGGCACGATCTCGCCCGTGTGGCCGTGCCGTACCAACTCGGGGTTTCCGCCCACTCGCGTGCCGATCACCGGCAAGGCGCAGGCCATGGCTTCCAAAATGGTGTTGGAAACGCCTTCGGCCAGCGATGGGAGTGCGAAGCATTGCAAGCCGCGCATGATATCGGGCACATCGCTGCGTTCACCGGGCAACCAAGCGAGGGACTCCACCCCGGCGGCGCGAAGGATCGACTGCGACTGCGCGCGCAGCGGTCCGTCCCCCACCATCACCAGGCGCAGACGCGATGAGAGGCTCGGGCGCAACTCGAGCGCGCGAATGAAAGCACGGGCAAGGGTGGGCTGATCCTTGACCGTCTGCATGCGCCCGACGGTGCCAAGCAGCCAGTGCTGCGGCGCAGCGAAAGGGCAGCCCGCAATGGGCTGGCCTTGTGTTTGCGCCGGGTGAAATCGCTGCGTGTCGACGCCGTTGTAGATCTGCGTAATGCGTGCCTCAGGCACTCGCACTTTGTCGGTAAGGTAGTTGGCCAAATCGCTGGAAAGCGCCAGATAGTGGTTCACGAAGGGACGGTAGACGCGCCTGAGCCGTTGGAAGCGGCGATTGTGGCCGTCGATGTCGCCCACATCCCGACCGTGTTCGCCGTGAATACGCACCGGCACGCGCGCCGCCCAGGCCGGCACCTGCACCTCCAGTGCGGCCAGGTTGCGGCTGTGCACGATGCTCGGTGCCATGCTGCGGAACAGGCGGTACAGGCGCGGATAGAGCCACACGCCGTGCCCGAGCGGCTTGTTCATCGCGATGAAATCCACATCGTTGCGGCCGATTCGATGCCTGAAGTCGGTGACTTCGGTGAGCGCGAGGATCGCGTGCCGGTAGGCCTCGCCCGGCATGTGGTTGATCAGGTTCACGATGCCGTTTTCGATGCCGCCGGTGTCGAAGCGGTGCACCACATGCAGCACCAGCGGACGCCGGTCGTGCGGTGCGGGCACAGTACCGGCAAGGCTCACGGCTGGCTCCGCGTTTGTTGCAGCAATGCGTCGATCACGCTCAGGTTGGCCTGTACAAACGCCTCGAGCGTGGCTTCGGCCTCGCCAGGCGCTGTTTTGGGCGCGTACAGCACGATCACGGCAGCGTCGTCACCCCGCCCCATCAGGCTGTTCAGCGCCACGCGCGCCTTGGCCGCGTATTCACTGGTCGTGAAGCTGCCATCGATCCAGTATGTCTGCCAGAACACCAGGTTCGGCTGCTCGCTCGGGGCGTCTTCGCGCGCGCTGCGCAGCTCGGCGGTGCGAACCGTGAGTGACCGGCCCTGCACATCGAGTTGGCGCGTGCCGTTTGCGATTCTCAGCCACAGTTTCGCGTTGCTGCTGACGAGAACGTTCTCGGCACCCGCCAGCTTGTGCTCGTAGTCCTGCTGGCGAAAATAGCCGACATACAGCCCGACCGTGCGCCCGCCGCGGGCGTAGGCCGCCTTGATCTCGGCGGACGGGTTTTCCACCAGCGCGTTCCAATCGGACGGCGGCGAAGCGGTGGCCTGCCATCCCGGCGCGAGTGTGGCTGGTGCGGCCAACGTCGGGCTGCCAATGGCCTGCGACGTCGCAATCGCACGCTGTGCAGCCGGCGGCAACGCTGCCAGAGCGACTGCGCCAACCGCGACCAGCGCCAGCGCCCAGCGCTCGCTCGCAGCGAGGAGCACCGACCTCGTCTGCGGCACACTGGCCGGCACGCTGAGGGGTTGCTCCGGCTCGGCCCAGCGAGAACCGATCAGGAACAACAGAAAAATAACGATGCCGAAAAATACCCAGCCGTAGATCAGGTGATCGGCACCCACGGCGATCGTGTTGCCGGACAAGTGGCCCAGCATCACGATCAAATAGGCGCGCACCCAGTTGGCAACAAGCGGCACCACGATCGATATCAGCATGAAGATCAGCCGGCGCTTGGTGGACTGGTAAGTCAGGTACGCGAACAGCGTTCCCACCATGAACGACGCGATCAGATAGCGAACGCCGCTGCAAGCTTCCACGACCGACCAACTGCCCGACGGGATGACGAACTGCAAGCCTTCGCGCAGCACAGGGATGCCGCTCAAACGCAGCGCGCCGATGGTGAAATCGGCGGTCCACTGCATCAACTGCGGCAGCATGAACTCGCCCACCGGCACCGCGAAAAACAGGAAGGCCAGCGGAAAGGCGATCGTGCGCGCTGCACGCATTCCGAGTACGGCCACTGCCACCAGCACCAGCAGCGCGGTGAATGCGAGTTGCGTCACCGCGTTGGCCGCAGCCAGATCACCCAACAGCCAGACCAGGCCGGCAGCGCCGATCGGAAGCAGCGCCCAGGCGCTGGCCTGCGGTGCCTGCGCCGTGAGCGCGTGACGTTGGCGCCAGATCAACCAGGCCACGATCGGAGGCACCGTGAACGCATGGGCGAAGGTCTCAGAGCGCCACCAGATCGACACCATCGCCGTGGCGGTCTCGCGGTACAACATGAGCACGCTGGCAATCAGCAAGACGAGAACGGTCAGCACTGCGCCCCAGGTGAGCGACGCCCGCTGGTCTTGGTGGCCGCTCATGTCGCTGCCTGCGGATCGGACAGGACGCGCAAATGACGGTCGATGCCAGCCAGGTGAGCGTCCCAGCTGTAGCGCTGCAAGACGCGGCGGCGCCCCGCATGGCCCATCGCGGCGGCCATGTCGCTGGAGCGCAGTAGCGCGTCCACCTGAGACACGAAATCAGCCGGTGCCGCCGCTGTCAGCACCTCGACCCCTGACTGCGCGTCGATCGAGTCGGCACATGACCGCGACACCACCACCGGGCGCGCCATCGCCATCGCCTCGAGGATCTTGTTCTGGATGCCCCGCGCCAGGCGCAACGGCGCCACCACCGCAGCGGCGTGCTGCAGATACGGGCGCACGTCGGGCACGGTTCCGGTGACGACAACCGAGTCGGATGCCAGCGCCAGCACGGCCGGTGCGGGGCTTCGCCCGACCACGTAGAAGCGCAGTTGCGGCCAAGCCGAGCGCAACGCGGGCAGTGCCTCTTGCACGAACCAGGTGACGGCGTCGACGTTCGGCCAGTAGTCCATCGCGCCAGTGAAAACGAGCGGGATGTGCCCGGCGGGAAACGGTGAGGCCCGGTTCGGGTCGGGCGCAAAGTACACGGCGTCGACGCCGTTGTTCATCGACTCGATCGAGGCCGCGCACTCCGGAGCAAGCCGGCGAAACAAGGCAGCCTCGTTGTCGGTAACGAAGAAGGAGCGCCGGGCGCGCGCAGCCACCTTGCGCTCATAGGCCAACAGGCGTTCGCCCTCGCGTCGGTACAGCGATGACATCGGCCATCGGTGCGCGCCGGCGTACTGTGCCCATTTGGCCGAATCCACATCGACAAAATCGACCAGCATCGGAACACCCGGCAGCGACTTGACATACTGCGCCATCGACGACGAAAAGACGATCACGGCGTCGAGCTTCTGAGCCGCAGCAGTGCGTTCCACCCAGCGTTTTAAGCCTGCATCCTGGTAGTAGCGAATCGTCAGCGCCTGCCCGCTGAGCAGGCCCGCGAGGCTGGCCAGCTTGGCGGCACGCGGGTTCAGGCGCACGGCGTGCACGTCAGCGCACAGCGGCGCGATCGCAGCAAGGTATTGCTCGTCTTCTGGATCGTCGATGAAGGTTCCGAGAAAGACCCGATTGCGAGTCGCCAAGTGTTTGAGCAAATGGTACGAACGCACTTTGTCGCCCTTATTGGGCGGATAAGGCAGGCGGTGGACGAGGTAAAGCAAGTTGCCCATCGGCGGACTCACCCGAGGTTGCGAACAATGAACGGCCCGAGCCAGTTCGCGAAGCCGATCGGCAGCCGCCGCCAGGTTTCGATCAACAGCTTGTATTTGGTGTTTGCCGGGTTGTTTTGCGGAATCGCATCGCGTTTGTAGAGTTGGTATTCGTAGTGCAGCGGCTGCGGCTCGAAACCCCAGTTCTTCTTGAAAGCGTAAGAGCCTGTGCCCAGCTTGCTGCGGCCATAGTCGAACACCTTCAAGCCACGGGCACACGAGCGGCGCATCAGGTCCCAGTACTTGAAATCGTTGGCCGCGAGGTCGCGGGCGGACTCGTCGTCACCGGCGTAATACGGCAGTACTTCATCACGGAAATAGAAGCTCAACACACTGCTCAGCGCGCGGCCATCGGGCGCGATGACGGTGAGCACGTCGCAGTCGGTGCCGAACTCGTCGCGCAGCGCCTGGAAATATCGCATCGGCATCGCCGGGGTGCCGTGGCGGTGCACGTTGTCGGCGTACAGCGCAAAGAATCGCCCGACGCCGTCATCGAGCACGCTTTGCAAGCCGTTCTTGATGCCCTTGCGCACCATTGCCCGCTGTTTGCGCGGGATCGCCAGCATGTTGGCCTCTTGGTCCGCCGAAATCTGCTTGCGAAAGGTGACGTACAGGTCTTGCACCGGCCAGTCCAGATGCCGCGCGCGCACGTTTCGCAATTCGAGATGGGCCACGCCAAGTTGCTGCGCGAGCCGCTGCGCCTCTTGCTCGAGCGCCTGACCTGCGGCTTCGTTGACGGCGGACACGCCACCGTACACGGCGAACGGCAAGCTGACCAGCGAGTTGCCGAATAGCAGGCTGTTCACGTGCGCAAGCGCCAGCACACCCTCGATCTGGCCATCCGTCTGAGCGTATAAAAAGTAGCTGTCGTGGCGAAACACGTCACGCAGGATTTTCTGCCAGCCGGCGCGATGAAAAAACGTGGCAGTTGGGCAGGCCATGACGAACTCATCCCACAGCTTGGCACTGCGTCTGTCTTGCAAGGACAGCCGTTGGATGCTGGTCACGGCCGCCATCAACTCGGGATCGAGTCTGCCAGGACAGCTTGACTCAGGAAGATGCTGTCCATGCGCCCCCATTTGAAGTCGGTCAGCAGCTTTTGCAGGCGCCCTTCCATCCGGTCGATGTTGAGGTAGTGCCGAAAGCGCGTCTTGCGGTCGATGCCGGCGATGCGAGGCTGCGCCACATCGATTTCCCAAGGGTGGAAATAGAAAATCGCCGATTGCCGGTCGCCCGCGTTGACCCGGCGCAACATCCACCGCGACACGGCATACGGCAGTAATCTGAAATATCCGCCGCCGCTGGACGGCAGGTTGCGGTTGAACATGCGCAGTGTGGTGATCGGAACCTCCAGCAGCCCGGCCTCGACGCGGTAGGCGAAGCGCGGCGAGTCGGGCATGCCGTAATGGTCGTGGCGGATCGGATAGATGCTGGAGCTATAGCGGTAGCCAGCACGCGCCAGGCAATCGAAGGCCCACAGATTGCCGATGCCAATGGAAAAGCTCGGAGCCCGGTAGCCGGTGACTTCGACGCCCGACAGATCTTCGAGCAGCGCCTTCGCGCGGCCGATGTCGTCGCTGAACGCGGCCTCGCTCAAGTCGCTAGCACGCTCGTGCCCATAGCCGTGACTGGCGAGTTCATGCCCTTCGCGCACGATGCGGCGAACCAGATCTGGATAGCGCTCGGCAATCCAGCCGAGGGTGAAGAAGGTGGCCTTGGTGTCGTGCGTTTGCAGCAGCTCCAGGATGCGACTGACGTTGCGCACCACGCGGCACTCCCGCTGGTCCCAATCGGATCGCGAGATGTAGGGCGCAAAAGCCGAGACCTGAAAGTAGTCCTCAACATCGATCGTCAGCGCGTTGGTGATCGAATCAGCCAATGTGACCGCGCGGCTGCCTGTGCCAATTCCCGTGTTTGCGCTCACTTGCTGCTTTCGTCTGGAACCGTCTGGACTGCTTTGACCAGCTTTTGCAGCGTGGCCAGCGTTTGCATGTTGAGGCGCTCGAGCCGCAGCACGCTGTTTTCCAGCCGCTGAAGGGGGTTCATTCCTTGTTCGGCACCGAGCGCGGCCAGTTGTCGCGAAAGACGTTCCCCCATACCCGCGTCAAGCTTGACCCTGGAGAGGTCGATCGACAAGTCAGGCATGGCCCCGCTGTCCTGCGCCTCGGTTGGCGGATAGGCCAGGTTGGCCTCGGCGGGCAGGCTGCGAATTGGCGCTTCCGACTCCTGCGCAAAGTCGTTGATCACCTCGGCCACGTCTGCGGCACCCAGGTGCGTCTTATCGTTCAAAAACCCCAGCAGCAAGAGCCGGTCGCAGATCGAGTTGATGCGACGGGGGATTCCGCGGCTGGCCTTGAAGATCGCCTCGAAGACTTCGACTTCAAAGGTGGGCTTGCCGGTAGAACCGGCGCGCTTGAGGCGGTGTTCGATGTAGCGTTGCGTCTCCGAAAGGTCCAGCGGGCCGATGTGGCACGTCGCCGCCACGCGCTGCCTGAATTGCTCCATCTCGGGGCGCCGAAGCGTCTCGCGAAACTCGGGTTGCCCGACCAGGAAACTTTGCAGCAAGGCCTGGTTGCCGAACTGAAAATTCGACAACATGCGCAATTCTTCGACTGCACGCAACGTGAGGTTTTGCGCCTCGTCGACGATCAGCAGACATCGCTTGCCCTGACTCGTCTGGCCGAGCAAAAACGCTTCCAGTGTGGACAACAACTCTGACTTCGGCACGTCCTTGACATGAAACCCAAACGCCGACCCGACCATGCGAAGTGTGTCTTCGGCATCCAGTTGCGTGGTTACCAAATGCCCGATGACAACGTTGCTTCCATGCAGCCCATCAATCAGCGAACGCAGGATCATCGTCTTGCCGGCACCGATCTCGCCCGTAATCACGACGAAGCCCTCGTGGCGCAACACACCGTATTCAAGATAGGCCCGGGCACGGCTGTGTTGCTTGCTGCCGAAGTAAAAAGTGGGGTCGGGGTTCAGCTGGAACGGCTTGCTCGTCAACCCGTAAAAGGCTTCGTACATGGGTCAGAAATTCATTAAAAAGGTGCCGATCAGTGCCGACTCGGTGTAAGGCGCAGTGTCGCCATCGGAGACCGCGTGTCGCGCGCCGAGCGACACATGGGTGCGCTCTCCTAAACGACTTGTCCAGGTGGAGGTGACCGAAAGCAGGTTTGTGGTCGCGCCGGTGAGCGAACTGCTGCTTCGGGTTTGCGTAGTGATCAGGTTGACGGTCGATTCTGGCGTCAGCCGGTGCGACAGCGCGACGCTGAAGCCCCTCTGACGAATCACAGTACCGGCGGACAGAGGGTCGATGACAGCGCTGATCGCGTCCAGCCGCCGCGTCTCGGTCTTGAAGGCAGACAAGATGAGGTTACTGCGCAGGCCGTTCAGCGCGGCCGAAAGGTCCTGCCGACGCTGCAATGAAACGGCGTCGGTGAGAAATCCGCCCTGCGCGATGGCCCCCGGATTGATGCCCAAAGCCTGGAGTTGGATCAGGGCTTGTTGCGCACGCTGGATCGGATCTGGGAACCTCGAAGTCAGCGTCAAGAAGAGAAGGTCGAACTCGGTTAGCGGAACGCCTCGGGATGCGCCGAATGCATCTGACGACACGCTGCGCGAATCGCTGAACGCCCATGCGGTGCGCGCGGTGCGATGCAGCAGACTGACGGAATGCGAACTGCCGAAAAAGCGTTGGTCGCGGTCGATCGAGACCGACGTGCGCGGCGAAGGCGTCCAGCGCAAGCCCAGGCCGTAGGTGTTGCTGGCCTGGCGATCGATGCTGGCGATCGTGTTGCTCTCTCGGCCACCCCTGGCGGTCAACTGCACTTCTGGGGTAGGGCTAAATATCAGGCTGCCGGTGGCCAGATCGGATTGGGTTTCGCGGCCGGCGCTGAAACCGGTCGTTTCGCGCGACGCGTCGACTGCCCAGTTGATTCGCGCTTGCGAATTCTCCGAACCGACGCGCACACTGGCACCCGACCGCGTCGAGTTCCCAAAGGTTTGGTTGCCGCTGCGCGTTGCGGAGTAGCTCAGCCGGGCATCGTAGCTGGCCACGTTGGCAAGGCGTCCCTTGATGTACGGCTCAAGCATAAAAGTTGACACCTCGGTTTGATTGGCGGTGCGCAGACTTGGATCGGGCGACTGAATGCCGAATGCCGAAATGTTTTGCTGTGAAATATTCGCGGTCGCTTTCAAATACGCAAAGTTCTCGATCGCCTCGGCCTTCACGTCAGCGTTGAGGGACTGTTGCACGGTGTTCGACGCGGAGCTTTTGGCGTAGATCAGGCCGCTGAGCGAGTAGTCGACAAAACCCTGTATGCGCCCGCCGTTGCTTCGGACGTGCAGCGTCGGGCTGACCCGGGTGATCAGGTCGGCTTGACGATCACTCGAAGACAGGCGACCGTTGTCGGTGAGCGTCTGCGAAACCGACAGTTCAGGGGTGATCGACAGCGTGCGGGCGGTCACGATCGCTTCGGTTTGAGCTTGCGCATGGACCATGGGGCTGCTCGTGCCCATGCCCATGCCGATGGTCAGCACGCCAATGACGGGGAAGGTTGGCCGAGAACCGCCGCAGCGCAACGTCAAAGGAATTCTGAGCATCGTGGGCGGCACTGCCGGCACTCAGGACGTCGGCTGCTCGTAGCCATACCCATACCCATACCCATAGCCATAGCCAGTCGCAGAGTCGGTGTGGGCTTTGTTCAGCAACAGCAGCCGCACCGGGCAAGTCTCGATCGTCGACAGCGCAAGCTGAACGTCGGCCCGAAGCGTATTCTCGGCCTGCACCACCAGCACGACCTGCCCCATCTGAGTGGCCAGCACCCGCGCTTCGGTGGTCAGCAACAACGGCGGCGAATCGAAAATGATGATTCGGTCAGGGTAGCGTTTGGCCATGTCGTCCAGCAACGCGCGCATGGCATCGCTGGCCAGCAGTTCGGTTGCGCGCGGGTGGGGCGTGCCACTGGGCAAGATCGTGAGTTTGTCGATGCTGGTCTTGAGCAGTACGCCGGACATGTCGGCTTTGCCTTCCAGTAAGTCGAGCAGACCGGGACCGGCTGGCAGCCCAAGCATGCGCAACACAGAGGGCCGTGCAACATCGGCGTCGACCAGCATGACGGTGTTGTCGAGCTCGGCGGCAATACTCATCGCCAAATTCACCGATGTGTAGCTCTTGCCTTCGCCGGCAACTGCACTCGTCACCATGATCAAATTGCCATGGTTCAAAATCGACGCGCCCTTGCCCATGGCGTTGCTGATCAAGGGACGCTTGATGACGCGGTATTGATCCGCAGTGTGCGAGCGCGGGGCATTTGGAGTCACGATCCCGGCGGCCGCAAGCGCCTCCAGATTCAAATCGACGTACCGCGAGATGACAGGCGGCTTTTCAGGTCGAAGCGCCGACTGAGGCTTAACCGCTGTTGCCAAACCAGCAGATGATCGCTCGGGATCGATTGGCGGCGACACGGTGTTTGCCATTTCTGGAATCACCACACCCGCTCGGCGAAGCTGGTCCAGGCGCTGCGCGGCTTGTTCAATGAGGCTGCTCATGTCTTTCAACCTGCCTGCTTTGCAGCCATGACCGACATGACAATCAAGACCGTCGTGAACACGCCCACCAGGCTTCCCGACCCAAACAGAAAGCGCATCAGATCCACCTTTTCATGTCGTTTGTCTGCCTCGCTTGCCATCCTGGACACCACGCCGAGAACGGGAAGCTCGAATTGATCGCGCAGATCGCTAGCGTTGTGGAACACCGGTCGCAACTGGCTTGCTGCGAAGGCGAAGAACAAGCCAGATAGCACCGTCGCAGCCAACGCCAGCGCCATCAACAGCAATCGGTTCGGTGAGACAGGCTCTGGCGAGACGCGAGGCGGATCGATCAGCCGAAAATCGGCCACGCCCGACGCCACTTCGAGTTCACCCGACATCGAAGCCGATTCTCGTCTGGCCACTAGGTCTTCGTAGTTCTTCTTGTTAATGGCGTAGTCGCGGTTGAGTTGGGATGCTTCCGCTTCGAGTTGCGGTGCGGTCTTCATCGACTCGCGCCCCTGCGCATAACGCGCCGAGTACTCGGAGACGCGGGCGCGCAGGCCCGCCACCTGCACCTCGGATGTCGCCAACAGGCGATTCAGCTCTTGGTACACCAAGCTGTTGCTATTGCCGCTTGCTGATGACGGAGACGCCATCGCAGTACGCCGAAGCTCCTGGACTTCTTTTCGCTTTTGCTCTTCCAGTTCCTTGATCAAACGCCTCGTTCCGACGATGTCCGGGTGCAGTTCGGTGAAGCGCTGCAACAAGACATCGAGATTGCGCTTCTGCGCGTCGATGCGGGCATCAATCTCGGGCGTTGCAACGGCCACAGCCGATTCTTGCAAAAGGCTCTGCGTGGACAGGCTCACGTTCTGTGACTTCTCGTTGCTGAGTTGGGCCTTGGCAGCGTCACGGGCGTTCTCAGCTTCGCGCAGCGCCAGTTTCGCCTCGTCCAGTTGCTCGCCAAGGCCAGCAAGGCGCGAGGCCGAATCCCTGCCCTCGCCGGATTGAAGCTGGATGTTGCGCAGACGAAACTCCTTCAAACGGGTTTCGGCTTCTTCAAGCTTGGCTTCGTAACTCTTGATCTGCTCGTTGATGAACTGCTTGGCTGTCGCGGTGTCTTTACGGGTAGCTCCTAGACTAGATTCCACGAAGATCGACACCAGCGACTGAATGACTCGCTGCGCCTTGCCGGCATCGGAGTCGCGGAACGAAAGCGAATACAGGTTGTCGCGTCCGATGTTCTTGATCTCCAGCGTCTTCATCAAATCGCCTATCAGCGTTTCTTGCTGCGCCTTTGATTCGTTCTTGAGGTCGAGATCGGCCATGCGCACAAGCTTTTCGACGTTGGGGCGGCTGATCAGCGTGCGACTCAGCATCACGACTTGTTGCTCCACGTTCGGCTGCACCGCCAAGCCGGACATCAACGGCTTCAAGATGGACTGCGTGTCGACGAAGATGCGGGCCGTGGCCTCATACCGGTCGGGCACCCGAAACACCACCACCGCAGCGATCACCCCCACCAGCCAGGCGACCAATAGCGATTGCCAGCGAAATCTCCACATGCCCTTGGCGATTGTGGATATCTGAGCGAACAAAACTTCCATCGAATGCAATCTCTGGTTTGCAAAGGACGCACGCAGGCTTGCGGCGGCAGGTACAGCGAAAACGTTGCGCGAATCGGCCGGTAGCGGCCCTCGCGAAAGGCGCTAGAAGAAGCCTTGCGGAATGATCAAAATGTCGCCCGGCTTCATTTCGACATTCGCAGAGATGTCGCCCCGTTTGATCAGATCTTTGAGCCGAACGGAGTACTGCTTGTCACCTTCCCCAATGCGCAGGATCGTGGCGTCATTGCCGGCCGCAAAGTCGGTCAGGCCGCCTACAGCAATCATGACGTCCAGCAAGGTCATCTGCTGCTTATAGGGCAGAAACTGCGGCTTCGTCGCTTCCCCGACCACCCGAATCTGCTGGCTGTATGGGCCCACGAAGCCGGTCACGATCACGGTCACCACAGGATCGCGAACATACTTTCCCAACATTTTTTCGATGTCACGGGCGACCTCCACCGAGTTCTTGCCCTGAGCAATCAATTCATCGATCAGTGGCGTGGAAATTTTCCCGTCCGGACGTACCGGGACAGACATTGACAGCTCTGGATTTCGCCAGACGATGATGTTGAGGTTGTCGCCAGGGCCAATGATGTAGCTGTAATCCTGCGTTGCCGCAGAGGCCGGGGCGGGCGGGTACTTCGTAGCCAGGCCAGAGCATGCGGTCAACAAACCAATGGCTGCGAAAAGCAGCACTGGCTTGCATGATTGTACGAACAGATTCAAGATATTCTTCACAACGTTCTCCATCCAAACCGACGGTCAGCAACCGAATGAGCTTCCTGCAGCGGACCGCTTTCTCAAGCCCGCAACGTGTTCGGAAGTTCCCTCCGAGAGACCGCATTCTTGCAGCGTCGGATGATGGCATACAGGCATGACTCCGGGCAACGCTCAGGTGTGGGGGGGTGTTGTTGCCCAGTGTGCAAGACCGCACGTATGCTGAGCCCACGACTGCGGCCCGTTGCGAGCGACACTCCCCCAGCCGTCGATCAACCAGGCGGGATGGATAGAGACGGATCGGCACCACGCAGTCTTGGACGGATCAGCATCAGCAGCAACTGCTGAAGCGGATTGGCGTTGCCGAACGGGCGCCAAGTGAACCTCAGTTGTTGTCGATAAGCATCGAACTGCATCGCCCACGGCGCATACCTGACCGATCCACGGGAAACCAAAATCTTCAGCACCGATGTGCCCATTACGCCCGCACACAAATCACAAGCCATCACGGTCGAGGGGCCGCGCTGCTCTTGAAAGTCGACGGCCTCGGGTGCCACCAGATAGTGGCGCTGCAACATCGCTGGCGACAAACCCGCAATGAAACGAGCCAATTGCTCTTGTCGATCGAATCCTTCGAGCCTGAAGTAGTCCTCGAAGCTCATGCCACTGGGGTGAAAACACAACAAAGCAACCCCCATTCCCAAGGGCGCGGCCGTCAGCGCCGGGATGCCACGTTCACGACAGGCGGCGAACACCATTCGACGCGCTTGCATCGCGAAAAAATCGATCCCGTCGACGTAAATGTCGACATCACGCAGGAAGTCGTCGACGTTTTCAGGTGTAACGCCTTGCGAAAATGGCCGAATATCCGCCTCCGGGTTAATTTCACTGGCCATCCGGCCAATCACGTCAACCTTCATTTGACCCAGAAACGGAATGGACGCGCCAGCTTGACGGTTGAAGTTGTGAACTTCGAATCGGTCGAAGTCTGCAATGTTGAAACGCCCAATACCCAGCCTTGCAAGAGTCAGTACGTGTGCCCCGCCCACGCCACCCAAGCCCGCCACCGCCACGCGCGCGCCGCGAAGCGTCGACTGTTCAGAAGCAGTCAGCCAGCCCAGGTTGCGAGAGAAGGCACGTTGATAGTCAAAAACAGCAGTGTGCACCTACTACCTTTCAGATTTTTTCGACACCAATGGTTATCGGGTACCAGTAGTGTCCGGTTAAAAGTCGAACAAGATCAATTGGTTAGCGGTGGGCGGCAGTTCGGATTGGGATCGATCTGGCTGCAAGGCGCATGAAACC
>JAYVCL010000338.1:0-2534 GCA_043749975.1 Burkholderiales bacterium | reverse complement strand
GGCGCAGCGACCTGCCGCGTTGAGTTCGGCCTTCGCGGATCACTCGATCGGGCGAGCCATCGCACACGGCGGCGTTTCGGTGCAATCCAATATCATCCGCCGCAGACCGCGCGCTCTTGCGCGGACACTCACCGGCTCATGACCCCATCCTCTCCGACAGCACTCACTCGTCCCGACGCGCTGGTCGAACTCCGCAACGTGACGTGCGGCTACGGCGAGACGGTGGTGCTGCGCGATGTGAGCCTCAGCTTGCCGCGCGGCAAGGTGGTCGGCCTGATGGGCACCTCGGGCGGCGGCAAGACCACGGTGTTGCGCTTGATCGGGCGGCAGATCGAGCCGATGCAGGGCCAGGTGCTGTTCGATGGTGTCGACCTGGCCCCGCTGGATCGCGAGGCGCTGTATGCAGTGCGTCGCCGCATGGGCCTGCTGTTTCAGTTCGGCGCGTTGTTCACCGACCTGTCGGTGTTCGACAACGTCGCGTTTCCGTTGCGCGAGCACACCGCGCTCAGCGAAGCGATGATTCGCGATCTGGTGCTGATGAAGCTCAACGCCGTGGGCTTGCGCGGTGCGCGCGACCTGCTGCCGTCGCAGGTGTCGGGCGGCATGGCGCGGCGCGTGGCCTTGGCGCGGGCGATTGCGCTCGACCCCGACCTGATCATGTACGACGAACCTTTTGCCGGGCTCGACCCGATCTCGCTGGGCATGGCCTCGCGCCTGATCCGCGATCTGAGTCAGGCGCTGGGCGTGACCAGCCTGGTGGTGTCGCACGACGTCGAAGAAACCTTCGCCATCGCCGACCACATCGTTTTCATCGCCAACGGCGGCGTGGTGGTGCAAGGCACGCCGCAAGACATTCGCGACAGCACCGACCCGCTGGTGCACCAGTTCTTCAACGCCGAGCCCGACGGGCCGGTGCACTTTCATTACGCAGCCGCCAGTCTGGCCGATGACTTCGGCGTGAAGGTGGCCGCATGAACTGGTTCAGCCCCGCCGCGCTGGGCCTGGCGGTTCGCGTCCGGCTGGCCGAGGTGGGCGACGCTGCGCGCTTGTTTTTTCGTTTGCTGGCGCTCACCGGCCCGACCTTGCGCCGTTTCGCCCTGGTGGTCGACCAGGCGTTTTTCATCGGCAACAAGTCGCTGTCGATCATCACGGTGTCGGGTCTGTTCGTCGGCTTCGTGCTGGCGCTTCAGGGCTACTACACCTTGCAACGCTACGGTTCGGCCGAGGCGGTGGGCTTGCTGGTGGCGCTGTCGCTGGTGCGTGAACTGGGGCCCGTCGTCACGGCCCTCTTGTTTGCTGGCCGCGCCGGCACCTCGTTGACGGCCGAGATCGGTTTGATGAAAGCCGGCGAGCAACTGGCTGCGATGGAGATGATGGCGGTCGACCCGGTGCAGCGCGTCTTGGCCCCGCGTTTTTGGGCCGGGCTGATCGCCATGCCGCTGTTGGCGGCGGTGTTCAGCGCGGTGGGTATTTTGGGCGGCTGGCTGGTGGCGGTGCCGCTCATCGGCATCGATTCCGGCGCATTCTGGTCGCAGATGCAAGGCGGCGTCGATGTGTGGGCCGACGTGGGCAACGGCGTGGTCAAGAGCGTGGTTTTCGGCCTCACCGTGACCTTCATCGCTCTGCGCCAGGGCCATGCCTGCACGCCCACGCCCGAGGGCGTGTCAGCGGCCACCACGCGCACCGTGGTGATCGCGTCGCTGGCGGTGCTGGCGCTCGACTTCGTACTCACGGCGATGATGTTTTCAATTTGAACCATTTTGAAAGAGGGGGACGAAGGTGCAGAAATCTCGTCATGATGTGTGGGTCGGCTTGTTCGTGCTGATCGGTGCGGCGGCGATTGCGTTTTTGGCGCTCAAGGCGGGCAACCTGTTGAGCCTGAACTTCGATGAAACCTACCCGGTGGTGGCGAAGTTCGACAACATCGGCGGCCTCAAATCGCGGGCTGCCGTGAAAAGCGCGGGCGTGGTGGTGGGCCGTGTCGAGTCGATCAGCTTCGACGACAAAAGCTACCAAGCCATGGTGGCGCTGCAAATGCAAAAGAAGTTCGCATTCCCGAAAGACAGTTCGGCCAAAATCCTGACCGCAGGTTTGTTGGGCGAACAGTACATCGGCATGGAGCCGGGCGCTTCCGACAAACTGATGGCGGCGGGTGACGTGATCACCCAAACCCAGTCGGCGGTTGTGCTTGAAAACCTCATCAGCCAGTTCCTGTTCAACAAGGCCGCCGACGGCGCTGCCGCGCCGAGCCCGGCCACCGGAGTGAAGAAATGAAGCCGATGTGCTTGCACCTGCAACGCCAGTTTTTGCTGCTCAGCGGCCTGTTGCTGCTGATGGGAACGCTGGGCGGTTGCGCCACGCTGGGCGGCAAAAGCGCGGGCCAGCGGCTCGACCCCTGGGAAGACTGGAACCGCAAGGTGTTCGGCTTCAACGAAGCGCTGGACGCAAGAATCCTCAAGCCGGTGGCGGTCACCTACAGCAAAGTCGTGCCGCAACCGATCCGCCAGGGCTTCGACAACTTTTTCGGCAACGCC
>JAYVCL010000337.1:0-3597 GCA_043749975.1 Burkholderiales bacterium | reverse complement strand
CCGGGCCGATGGCGGCGCGGCTGGCAGCAGCAGCGCGAGCGAAATCGCCAGCGCGGTGAACCGGCGCAGCAGCGGGAGCGTGGGCTTCGGGTGAGTCTTCACAGGGGCGCGGGGATGGGGCTTGGCTATCATGCCGTACAAACGCAGCCGGGATGTTTCGACCGATGAGTTCAGCAGCAAAGCCTTCGTCACCGCCATCGACATCGTCGACATTGACGCACTTCGATGCGCAAGGCCAGGCGCACATGGTCGATGTTTCGGCCAAGGCCGAAACGCACCGCATCGCACGCGCCAGCGGCGTGATCCGCATGCTGCCGGCCACGCTGGCGCTGATCCAGAGCGGCAGTGCAAAAAAAGGCGACGTGATCGGCGTGGCCCGGATCGCGGCCATCCAGGCGGCCAAGCGCTGCGCCGAGCTGATTCCGCTGTGCCACCCGCTGCCGATCACCCGCGTGACGGTCGACTTCACGCTCGACGCCGCGAGCAGCAGCGTGACGTGCATTGCGCAAGTTGAAACCCTGGGCCGCACCGGCGTCGAAATGGAAGCGCTGACGGCGGTTCAGATCGGCCTGCTGACCGTCTACGACATGTGCAAGGCGGTCGATCGCGGCATGGTCATGGGCGAGATCCGCGTGCTGGAAAAGCATGGCGGCAAGTCGGGGGATTGGGTGGCGGATTGAGGGCAGTGCGGCGTCGGCGCGCGGATCGACTCTGTCTCGCGCAGCATCAATCAGGTCATCTATCGATGCTATATTCGATGCGCTTTGCGGAGGCATGAAATGCGCACCACCATCAATATCGACGAAGAACTTTTGGCCAAGGCCGCCAGGCTGGCGGGGCCTCTGGACCGATCGGCCCTGGTTCGCGAGGGGCTCAAGGCGCTGATCGAGCGCGAGAGCGCCAAGCGACTGGCCAGGTTGGGGGGCAGCCAACCCGACTTGCAGATCGCACCTCGGCGTCGCTGATCCTTGATCCTCGTCGACACCTCGGTGTGGGTCGAACACCTGCGCGCGGGCGACGCCGGGCTTGCAGCCCTGCTCGAACGAGGTGCCGTCATCGGGCATCCGTTCGTGGTCGGTGAGATCGCCTGTGGCAGCCTGAAATCCCGTGCTATCAGCCTGGAGCTGCTGCAGGATCTCCCAATGGCCGCAGTGGCCGAAGCCGACGAGGTTCTCCGCTACATCGACCGCCACAAGCTGCACGGCAAGGGCATTGGATATGTGGACATGCACCTGCTGGTGGCCACAGCGCTCACCGGCGGCGCCAGGTTGTGGACGCGCGACCGCAGGCTGCACGCCGTGGCCCATGAATTGGGCTGCGCGCACGGGGGCTCCAGGCCGCATTGAGGGTTGGGCAGCAGGACAAAGCGCGCCCTGCTGCCCTATTGCCCCCCCGGATGCGGTCGCAGCACGACGTTGTAGGTCGCCGCGACCCGGTCCGCCCAGCGCTCGATTTCGTCAACCTTGGCTTGGTCTTGTTCGCGCGTGAACTCGATGCCCGCCTGGTTCTCGCCGAGGGTCACTGCGGCACGCTTCCATTGCCACCTTTCTATTCCCAAGTTACCCAGCCTCCGCGCAACGCCCTCACCGAAAATCCGCATACCCGAACGCCTGCGTCGGTGCAACGCACTGGAACGGCGGCTCCGCGCCCTTGGCCAGCGGTTCCAGGCACGGCTCGAAGAACGGCTTGGCGTCGTCGTTGCGAAACTCGATCAGGCGCTGCGCGATGAAGCGCGCGCGCTGCAGGTCGCCGGCTTCGGCCAGCGCATTGGCCCAGGCCAGCATCAGCCGCGTGTCCAGCAGGTAGTGCGGTGCCACCTTGAACGAGGCCATCACCTCGGACGGGTGCGCAGTGGTGGTCGCGGCGGCGTAGTCGGCATGGTGGGCGAACAGCCAACTGGCTTGCCCGTCGGCGATGCGCTGCGGCAGCGGTGCCGCCGTCTCGGCCGGGCTGAAGATCACCACCACCCGCATGTAGTCGAACAGCGCCGCCGCCGAGCCGCCCAGCATCAACAGCGCCGCCAGCACCAGCGGGCGCGTGCCCTGGATGGCCGGTGGTGGTGGTAGTGGTGGCGGTGCCGATGCAGCCGATGCAGCCGACCTGGCCGGCGCGGCTGCAGGCCGGTGCACACCGCCCAGGCAGAGCCCGAACGCGAACGCGGCGGGCAGCAAGAAGTAGGCGTACCACAGCGGGTATTCGAGCTGGCTGTGCAGCACCATCATGAACACCATCATGAAGGCCGCGCGGCGCATCGGCGCGTCGGGGCCTGACGCATCGCGGCTGCCCGTCCAGGCGCGCCACAGCGCGAACCCCAACAGCCCGAGCACCGCCAGCGCCAGCGGCAGACCGAGTTCCACCGCGAACTGAAGCGGCAGGTTGTGCGTGTGGTCGAAGAAGGCGGTGGGCCGGTGCGGAAACGGTGTCAGCGACCAGGCGAAATTGAATTCGCCGAAGCCCACGCCCAGCCACGGATGCATGGCAATCAGCGACAGCGTGTTGGCCCAGATGCCGAAACGCGAACTCGAAATGTCGCCGTCGGCCGTCAGCCGCGCCGCACCGCCGAAGACCTGGTGGCTCTCGTGCGCCCAGGCCGTCACCCCGCCCCAGCACAGCGCGTACATCACCGGAGCCAGCAGCAGCAGCACCCGCACGGCGCGTGGCCGCTGCCGGTCCAGCGCGCCCCACAGCGCCAGCACCAACACGCCCAGGGTGCCGGTGCGTGACGCACTCAGCACCAACCCCAGCATGAACAAGCTGCCCAGCAGCGCCGCCACGTCGCGGCGCAGGCGGCCCGCCTCGACCAGCCAGACCACAGCCACCGCCGACCACAGCAACAGGCTGCTCAGGTGGTTGGGCTGGCGCAGGTTGCCGCTGGCCCGGCCGGGAATCGCGCTGGCCGCAATCCAGTTGCCATCGGCCCATTGCGGCGCAAACACCTGCACCACGCCCACCCCCGCGCTCAGCACGCCGGCCGCCACCAGCGCGATGCAAAAGGCCCGATACGCCTGACCGCCATGGCCCGCGTCAGTCACCGCCGCAGCCGTGTACAGCACCAGCGCCGCCACCGCGATCAGCGTGATGGCCGACAGCGCCAGCCCGCTCGGCAACGCAGCCCACAGCCATGAGCCCGCCGCCGCCATCGCCAGCAGCGCCAGCGCGCCGAGCGCCGCCGCCAGGCCGCCGCGCGGCCGGCGTGCCACCACGTGTTCTGTGCGCCCCAAGGCCGGCCAAAGCCGACCGTCCCCCGCGGGGATGCCGGAAAGTGGCAGAGCCACATTTCCTTGAGAGCCCGCCAGCAGCAACAGCAGCACCGACCAGCCCACGAGGGCGGCGGCCTGGTTCAGGAAGGTGGCCGAAGGCGGCAGGTTGAAGGCCAGCAGCGACGGGACGGTGATCGCGACGCAGGCCGTTGCAGCCCAAAGCTGAGCCCAAGGATCAGCGGGCGCAGTCGATGAGCGCGCTTCGAGCGAGGTGTGCATGCGTGGCATTGTCCATGCGCCCAGCGCTCGAACGGGCGTCAGCCTCCTCTCGGGCAGCGGCCACTGGCTCGGTTAGCGCAGCGTCGGGTACGCGGCCACGGGCACCTGGCGCGACAGC
>JAYVCL010000336.1:0-11902 GCA_043749975.1 Burkholderiales bacterium | reverse complement strand
CGTCTCGCCGTAGACGCGGCGCGCTTCTTCGGCAAACCATTCCAGAAAGCTGGCCCCGTAACCCACCTCGCCCTTGGCTTCGGCCAGCGGCTTGCCTTGTTCGGCGGTCATGATGCGCGCCAGGTCGTCGGCGTGCTGGTGCAGCAGGTGGAACCACTTCATCAAAATCGCGCCGCGTTCTTTCGCGGTCTTGCTGCGCCAGGCGGGCCAGGCGGCGTTGGCGGCGGCGATGGCGGCTGTCGTCTCGGCAGCACCCAGATTCGCCACATCGGCCAGCTTGAATCCGGTGGCCGGGTCGGTGACGTCGAAGCGGCTGCCTCCTGGAACCCACTCGCCGTTGATGAGCGCGTCGGTTTTGAGCAGGCCGGGGTCGGCCAAAGTGGCGAGAGGTGAGGTCTTCATGTCCATGTCTTGTTCTCCATCAGGTGCCCGATGCCGGGGCAGGCCGCGAAGCGACTTTAGCGCGCGGTGCGGGCGGGATCAACGCTGGCGCACGCCGGGCAGTATGCAGAGCATTTCGTAGAGCAGGTTGGCACCGAGCAGCGCCGTGTTGCCCGAGGGGTCGTAGGGCGGGGCGACTTCGACCAAGTCACCACCCACCACGTTCAGGCCCAGGCAGCCACGGATGATCTCCAGTCCTTGCGGCACCGTCAGGCCTCCGATCTCCGGGGTGCCGGTGCCAGCGGCGAAAGACGGGTCGAGGCCGTCGATGTCGAACGTGATGTAGGTCGGGTGGTTTGGGCCGATGCGTTCGCGCACCTGCGCCATCAAAGGTGCGAGCGACCGGAACCAGACCTCGTGCGCCTGCACGACCGTGAAGCCCTGCTGGCGTGGCCAGTCGAAATCGTCGGCTGCATAGCCGGTGCCGCGCAGGCCGATCTGCCAGACCTTGTCGCACGCCAGCAGCCCTTCTTCGACGGCGCGACGAAACGGTGTGCCATGGGCGATCGGCTCGCCGAACATTTCGTCGTTGATGTCGGCATGTGCGTCGACGTGCACCAGCGCGACCGGGCCGTGCCTGGCTGCGAGCGCGCGCAGGATGGGCAGCGCGATCGTGTGGTCGCCGCCCATGGTGAGCGGTTTGCAACCGGCGGCAAGCACGCGTTCGTAGAAGCCGGTGATGATGCCCATCGACTTCTCGATCGAGAAGGTATTGATCGGCACATCGCCCAGGTCGGCGACCTGCAAGGTGTCGAACGGTGCGGCACCGGTGGCCATGTTGTAGGGCCGGATCAACGACGATTCGGCGCGAATCTGGCGTGGCCCGAAGCGCGCACCGGCTCGGTTCGAGGTGCCGATGTCCAGC
Source organism: Burkholderiales bacterium (assembly GCA_043749975.1). Taxonomy (GTDB): domain Bacteria; phylum Pseudomonadota; class Gammaproteobacteria; order Burkholderiales; family Burkholderiaceae_C; genus JANYJJ01. The sequence goes on along the minus strand of JAYVCL010000336.1, from coordinate 10,596 downwards.
GGAACGCCGATGAACGCCACGTCCAGGCCGATCGGCGATTCGGCGAACGGGAGCCGCATCATCGTGGCGACACCGCCGAAGCGGGGCATGGCGTTGCCCGAGAGCGGTTGGTGAAGTGGGGCACCCCGACTGCCGGGTACGGCGGTCGACCCTCCGAGTGGGTCAAGCCCGGCTTGGGGCGGCCCGGCGCTCGGGCTTGTGTTCGTATCAGACACGGCGAGTCCTTCAGCGGCGCCGGCCGCGCAGCCACTCGAGCGCCAGCAGCAGGCTGGTGGTGAACAGGATCAGCAAGGTCGCGACGGCAGCGATGGTGGGCGAAATGTTCTCGCGGATGCCGTTGAACATCTGGCGCGGCAGGGTGAGTTGCTCGGGGCCGGCGAGAAACAGCGCGACCACCACCTCGTCGAACGAAGTCGCGAACGCGAACAGCGCGCCCGAAATCACGCCCGGCGCGATCACCGGCAGCGTGATGCGAAAGAAGGTGCGCAACGGGGTCTCGCCCAGGCTCAGGCTCGCGCGCACCAGGTTCTGATTGAAGCCCTGCAAGGTCGCGAGCACGGTGGTCAGCACGAAGGGTGCCCCCAACGCCGCGTGCACGATGATCAGCGCGGTGTAGCTGTCGGCCAGGCCGAGCGGTGCGAAGAACAGGTAGGTGCTGACGCCGACAACGACGATCGGCACCACCATCGGCGCGATCAGCATGCTCATCAGCAGGCCCTTGAACGCGAACTGGGTGCGCGCCAGGCCGACTGCGGCCATCGTGCCCAGCGTGGTCGCGATCAGTGTTGCCGCCGGCGCGACGATGAAACTGTTTTTTGCTGCGCGCGCCCACTCGTCCGACGTGAAGAGGTTGTGATACCACCTCAGCGACCAGCCGGGGATCGGGTAGACGAGGAAGGAGCTGTCGCTGAACGACAACGGGACCACCACCAGGATCGGCAGCAGCAGGAACGCGAGCACGCTGACGCAGACCACGCGCAGTGTCCACCAGCCCAGTTTGTCGACCGGCGTGGCGTAGGCCGGAAAAGTCGGCAGCAATCCAGACAGCGTTGGCATCGGTTCAACCCAGGCTCAGCTCGGACTGGGTCACACGCCTGTAGACCGCGTACAGCACCAGCGTGGCCGCCAGCAGCAGCGCACCGAGCGCGCAGGCCATGCCCCAGTTGACGGTGACGTTGGTGTACTGGGCGATGTAGTAGCTCAGCATCTGGTCGTCTGCACCGCCCAGCAGCGCAGGCGTGACGTAATAACCGATGCTGAGGATGAACACCAGCAGCGCGCCGGCGCCGATGCCGGGATAGGTCTGCGGCACATAGACGCGAAAAAACGCGGCCAGCGGCGAACTGCCCAACGACACCGCCGCACGCAGGTAGGTCGGCGGTACGCTTTTCATCACGCTGTACAGCGGCAGGATCATGAACGGAAGCAGGATGTGCACCATCGAGACGATGACGCCGGTGCGGTTGAACAGCAGTGCCAGCGGCCGCTGGATCAGGTGCAGGCCCATCAGCGCGTGGTTGACCAGGCCCTCGGATTGCAGCAGCACGATCCACGCGGCCACGCGCACGAGGATCGAGGTCCAGAACGGCACCAGCACCAGGATCATGAGCACGTTGGCCTGGCGCGCGGGCAAGGTGCTGAGCCAGTATGCGAGCGGGTAGCCCAGCAGCAGCGCCCACAGCGTGACGATCGCGCTGATCTCGAACGTGCGCACGAGGATGCGGCCGAACACCCGCTGGTCGGGGGCGACGCGCTCGACCGCGCCGTGCACGTCGCGGCGCAGGTCGACCGACGTGAGCAGGTAATCGGGAGTCCAGCGCGACGCGTTCTTCGCGATCGCCTGCCAGTACGTCGCTTCGCCCCAGCGCGCGTCGAGCGCGAGCAGCCAGGTTTTCACATCGGACGCAGACGAAGTTCCTTGCACAGGCAAGGCCTTGAACGTGTTCATCACCAGCGAGCGCGCACCGGGCGCTTCGCTGTTCAGGCGGCGGGCCAGCGCGCCGGCGTCGGAACTGTCGGGCAGGGCGGACAGGTCTTTGACGACGGCTGCGAACGCGTCGGCCTCGGGCGTGCCTTCTAGGTTCCAGGTCTGCAGCGCAGCCACGGTACGCGGCAGTGCGACGGCGACCTCGGGGTTCTCGACCGCGCGCTTGAGCAGCGTTGCGATCGGGATCAAGAACGTCAGCAGCAGGAACAGCAGCAAAGGCAGGGTGAGCGAGAACGCGCGCCACTTTCGGCGCCGCTCGGCGCGCGCCAACTGGCGTTGCAGCGCGTGGCGATCGGTCATGCCTGGCAAGGCGGCGGCAAGGCTTGAACTCATGCTGGCGCTGGGCTGAACGAGCGGCGGCCCGTCACGCGCGCCGCCGCTCGCAGCGTCACCTCAATTCGTCGCCCATGAAGCGAAGCGCTTCTCAAGCGCCTCGCCCTGGTCGGCCCAGAACTTCAGGTCGAACTGCAGTGCGTCCTTCGAATTGGCCTGCGAAGTAGGCAGGTTCTCCAGCACCTTGGCATCGAGCTTGGCCAGCGCCTTGTTGTTGGTCGGACCGTAGGCGATGTTCTTCGCGTACTCGGCTTGCGCGTCTGCGGTGCTGGCAAAGGCGATGAACTTCAGCGAAGCCTCCTTGTTCGGCGCACCCTTCGGAATGACCCAGTAATCCAGATCGTAGATGCCGCCGGTCCAACTGATTCTCAGGTTCTTGCCCTCGCGGTTGGCAGCGTCGATGCGGCCGTTGTACACAGTCGTCATCGCCACGTCGCCCGCCACCAGGAACTGCGGCGGTTGCGCGCCGGCTTCCCACCACTGGATGTTCGGCTTCAACTCGCTGAGCTTCTTGAACGCACGCTCTGCGCCGTCCTTGGTGGCCAGCACTTTGTAGACGTCGACGGTCTTCACGCCATCGGCCATCAGCGCGAATTCGAGGTTGTAGCGCGCGCCCTTGCGCAAACCGCGCTTGCCGGGGTACTTCTTGACATCCCAGAAGTCGGCCCAGGTCTTGGGACCGTCCTTCAGCTTGTCGCCGTTGTACGCCATCACGGTGGACCAGACGAACACGCCCAGGCCGCACTCGGTCACCGCTGCGGGGTTGAAGTCGGCCTTGTTGCCGATCTTGCTGTAGTCGAGCTTCTCGAACAGCCCTTCGTCGCAGCCGCGTGCGACGTCGGGCGATTCGACCTCGACCACATCCCAGGTCACCTTCTTGGCCTCGACCATGGCCTTGATCTTGGCCTGCTCGCCGTTGTATTCGACCGAGACGACCTTGATGCCGGTTTTCTCGAACGGCTCGTAGTACGCCTTTTTCTGCGCGTTTGCGTTGGCGCCGCCGAAGTTGACGACGCTGATCTGCTGCTGTGCCAGCGCCGGCAGCGAAATCGCTGCCACGAGGGCGGCGGCCAAGATGCTCTTTTTCATGGTGTGGACGACTCCAGTGGTGGTTGGGAAAACTTGAGTATCACGCGTAGATCCGCGTCAGCTCGGGTGCCAGTTCGAGCCAGATGGCGGCACCGGTCTGCGGCACCGCAGGCACCGACAGCGGCAACTTGACCGTGGCTGCGCTCTGGCCCTCGCCGACATCGCACAGCAGCCGCAGATGGTCGCCGAAGTAGATCACGTCGCGAACCTGCGCCTGCAGCACGTTGCTGCGGTCGCTGACGCTGCGGGCGTGGACGACGATGCGTTCGGGCCGGATGCAGGCATCGACCTGCGCACCGACCTGCGCGCCGTTGACGTTCAAACCCGTCATCACGCGACCATCGGTCAGCACGACGGCGCAATGCCGGCTGTGGTTGTCGAGCGAGTGCGCACGCACCGTGCCGCGCAGCATCGTGCTGTCGCCGATGAAGCCGGCCACGAAACGATTCGCGGGTGCCTCGTACATCCGGTCCACCGCATCGACCTGCTGGATCGCGCCGTCGTTGAACACTGCGACGCGGTCCGACATCGTCAGCGCCTCGCCCTGGTCGTGGGTCACGTAGACGAAGGTCACGCCGAGCTGGCGGTGCAGTTCCTTCAACTCGATCTGCATGTGTTCGCGCAACTGCTTGTCCAGCGCGCCCAGCGGCTCGTCCATCAGCACCAACTGCGGCTCGAACACCAGCGCGCGCGCCAGTGCCACGCGCTGCTGCTGGCCGCCCGAGAGTTGCGACGGCAGCCGCGCATCCATGCCCTCAAGCCGCACCATTTCAAGTGCACGCTTGACGCGCTTTTCTGCCTCGGCTTGCGGCAGTTTGCGCACTGTCAATGGATATGCCACGTTCTGCCCCACGGTCAGGTGCGGGAACAGCGCGTAATTCTGGAACACCATGCCGAAGTTGCGCTTGTGCGGCGGTGTGCGGGTGATCGGCTTGCCGTCGAGCAAGATCTCGCCGGCAGTAGGTGACTCGAAGCCGGCCAGCATCATCAGCGTGGTGGTTTTGCCCGATCCCGAGGGGCCGAGCAGGGTCAGAAATTCGCCGCGCCGGATGTCGAGATCGAGCTGACGCACCACCAGTTGCATCCCGTCATAGGTCTTTTGCACATCAATGAAGCGCACCAGCGGTTCTTCCGGCTGCATGCGTGGTGTCTGTGCGGCCTGTGCCGCGAGCGAGGAGAGTGGTGGCACGGTGGTTGACAAGCGCGTGACGGTTGCGATCGTGATCGAGCTATTCACTCGTCGGACTGGCTTCGGATCGAGCCAGCGCAAGAGTCGAAGTGTAGGCACTGCGGGCCGGCGCTTGGAGTTTGCGTCGCCTCCCTAAAATCTGGTCGATTCAACCAGTTTGTATCCGATGGAGTTGCCATGTCGAATCAAAGCATCGGCCTGTTCGAGGCGAAGACGCGTCGTTCGTGTTGCTTGAGTGCCGACGACGCCTTGTGTTTCGAGCTGGCGCTGCGCCGCAAAGCCGCACTCGCCACGTATGACGATGTCATGATTGCCGCCGCACCGAGCGCCGGCATTCGCCTGTATCCGCCCGTTGTCGCCGCCAGCGAATTGAGTTGAAAGAATCCATGAAAGCCTCCGACATCCGCCAGACCTTCCTCAAGTTCTTCGAATCGAAGGGCCACACCATCGTGCCGTCGAGCCCGGTGGTGCCGGGCGACGACCCGACCTTGCTGTTCACCAACGCCGGCATGAACCAGTTCAAGGACGTGTTCCTGGGCTTCGACAAGCGGCCCTACAACCGGGCCACCACGTCGCAAAAATGCATCCGCGCCGGTGGCAAGCACAACGACCTGGAAAACGTCGGCTACACCGCGCGCCACCACACGTTTTTCGAGATGCTGGGCAACTTCAGCTTCGGCGACTACTTCAAGAAAGAGGCCATCGCGTATGCCTGGGAGCTTCTGACCGAAGTCTACAAATTGCCCGCCGAGAAGCTGTGGGTCACGGTGTATGCCGAAGACGACGAGGCTTATGAACTCTGGAACAAGCAGGTCGGCATTCCGGCCGGGCGCATCGTGCGCATCGGTGACAACAAGGGCGCGCGTTACGCATCCGACAACTTCTGGATGATGGGCGACACCGGCCCGTGCGGCCCGTGCACCGAAATTTTCTACGACCACGGCCCCGGGATCGCCGGTGGCCCGCCGGGCAGCGCGGATGAAGACGGCGACCGCTACATCGAGATCTGGAACAACGTGTTCATGCAGTTCAACCGCGACGAAGCGGGGGTGATGCACAAGTTGCCGAAGCCCAGCGTGGACACCGGCATGGGACTGGAGCGTTTGACGGCGGTGCTGCAGCATGTGCACAGCAACTACGAGATCGACACCTTCGTCAATTTGCTGGCTGCCGCGAAGAAGGCGGTCGACGCGGCGGGTGGTGGTGACTGCGACATCGACGCGCCATCGCTCAAGGTGATCGCCGATCACATCCGTGCGTGCACATTCACTGTGGTGGACGGCGTGATCCCCGGCAACGCCGGCCGTGGCTACGTGCTGCGCCGCATCGCGCGCCGCGCGATCCGCCACGGCTATCGGCTCGGTGCGAGGAGACCTTTCTTCCACATGCTGGTGCCTGCGCTCGCCGCAGAGATGGGCGACGCGTACCCGGAGTTGCGCCGCGACGAGAAGCGCGCGTTCGAGGTGCTGAAGCAGGAAGAGGAGGGCTTCTTCCGCACGATCGCGAACGGGATGGAGATGCTCGAGAGTGAGCTGAGAAAGATCGCTCGCGTTGCGCTCAGCAAAGCGGAGTCGGCAAGTAACAGGGCGCTTAAGTCCGACAATTTTGGCGCAACTTACCAGCTGAGCGGCGACGTTGCCTTCAAGCTCCACGATACCTTCGGCTTTCCGGTCGACCTGACGGCCGATGTCTGCCGCGAGCGAGAAGCTACGGTCGACGAGGCGCGCTTCAATGAGTTGCTTGAGGAACAGAGGACCCGCGCCCGCGCCGCCGGCAAGTTCAAGATGGCCGCCGGGCTGGACTACAGCGGGGCCGACACCGAGTTCCACGGCTACGAGCACCTGACGCACGAGGGCTGCAAGGTCACCGCCGTCTACGTCGACGGCACCGCCGTGGCAAGCGCCAAAGCGGGCGACGATGCCGTCATCGTGCTCGACCACACGCCGTTCTACGCCGAGTCAGGCGGCCAGGCGGGCGACACCGGCGAACTGCGCAATGCCACCTCGCGGCTGATCGTCGAAGACACGATCAAGGTGCAGGCGGCGGTGTTCGGCCACCATGGCCGAGTCGCAGAAGGCGAGATCGAGGTGGGCGATGTGTTGAATGCGCGCGTCGACGCCGAGCGCCGCATCAAGACCGTGCGCAACCACAGCGCCACGCACCTGATGCACAAGGCCTTGCGCGAGGTGCTGGGCGAGCATGTGCAGCAAAAAGGCTCGCTGGTGAACGCCGAGCGCACCCGCTTCGACTTTGCGCACAACGCGCCGATGACCGATGCGCAGACGGCGCAGGTCGAGGCCATCGTCAACGCCGAAATTCTGGCCAATGCCGCCACGCGAGCGCGTGTGCTGCCGATGGAAGAAGCGCAAAAAACCGGCGCGATGATGCTGTTCGGCGAGAAGTACGGTGCCGAGGTTCGCGTGCTCGACATCGGTTCCAGCCGGGAGCTGTGCGGCGGCACGCACGTGGCGCGCACCGGCGACATCGGCCTGTTCAAGATCGTTGCCGAGACCGGCGTGGCGGCCGGAGTGCGCCGAGTCGAAGCCATCACCGGCGACAACGCGCTGGGTTATTTGCAGTCGCTCGAAAGCATGGTCAGTCGCCTGGCGGAGAGCCTGAAATCGGCGCCGTCCGAAGTGCCCGCGCGGCTGGCGCAAATGCTCGACCACCTGCGCGCGCAAGAGAAGGAGCTGGCAGCGCTCAAGGGCAAGCTGGCCTCGGCGCAGGGCGATGAACTGCTGAGCCTGGCGGTTGACATGAGCGGCATCAAGGTGCTGGCAGCGCGGCTCGACGGGGCCGACGCCAAGGCCCTGCGCGAGACCATGGACAAGCTGAAAGACAAGCTCAAGTCGGCCATCATCGTGCTGGCGTCGGTTGAAGGCGGCAAGGTTCAACTCGCCGCTGGCGTCACCCCGGATGCCACCGCCAAAGTCAAGGCGGGCGAACTGGTCAGCTACGTGGCGCAGCAAGTCGGCGGCAAGGGCGGTGGCAAGGCCGACATGGCGATGGCGGGCGGCACCGACCCGAGCCGTCTCGCCGAGGCGCTGGCATCGGTGCAAGGCTGGGTGGCGCAGCGCGTCTGAGCGATGTGGCGGCGCTGCCCAGGATCCAGATTGCACACTGACGACTCCGAAACCCGGCGCTACATTGCGGAGTCCGCCCGCTCCGAGAAAGCCCGCTCCATGTCCACACTCCTGACCTTGCAACCCTCGCCGATCACGGTGCGCCGCACCACCACGCGAGACGCTGCCGCGATGGCCCGCATCATGGGCGAGCCCGGCGTGCTGGGCAATCTGATGCAGCTCCCGTTCACCAGCGAGGAGTTGTGGGCGGCGCGCCTGGCCGAGAACAGCCTGCCCGGCCGCATCGACCTGCCGCTGGTGGCCGAGCTGCACGGCGAGGTGGTGGGCTCGTGCGGGCTGGGCCCGGTGGGGCCGGCGGTGCGGCGGCGTCACGCCATGATGCTGGGAATTTCCGTGGCGCTGGCTGCCCAGGGCAAGGGCGTGGGCACAGCGCTGATGGCCGCGATGTGCGACTACGCCGACGGTTGGGCCGGCGCGCTGCGTTTGGAGTTGTCGGTGTTTGCCGACAACGAAGTGGCGATTCGGCTGTATCGAAAATTCGGTTTCGAAATCGAGGGCAGGCACCGTGCCTATGCGCTGCGCGACGGTGTCTATGTCGATTCGCTTTCGATGGCCAGGTTTCACCCGAACCCGCCAGCCGTTCCGCCGCGCGCAGCGCCTCAGGCGTAGCGCAACTCGCCCGCCTTGCCGCTGAACACGCGGTACGAGAACACCGTGTAGCCGGCAATCGCCGGCACCGAGATCGACACCCCGATGAGGATCACCTTGAGCGCTGCCGGCGAACTGGCCGCCTGCCACAGCGTGAGCCGGTCCATCACCACATACGGAAAGATGCTGTAGGCCAGGCCGAAGAAGCCCAGCACGAACACCAGCACCACCAGCATGAACGGCAGCCAACTCAGTTTGCCGCCGTCCGGCCCGGCCACACTCGTTGACTTGAGCAGCGCGCGCACGGCCAGCAAGGCCAGCACCGAGATCAACGGGATCGGCAGCAGCCCGATGAACTCGGGCAGGCTGAACCAGCGCTGGCGCACGGTGCTGCTGACCCACGGCGTGGCGACGGAAATCAAACCGATGCCCAGCACCACCGGTGCCCAGGCGATGCGCGCCCAGCGCACCGCCAGCAGTTGCAGCTCGCCTTCGGTTTTCATGATCAGCCAGCACGCGCCCAGCAGAACATAGGCCGCAGGAAGGGCCAGCGCGATGACGCCGGCGAACACCTGGTACGACCAACCTTGCGCCAGCCCGGTGATGTAGCGGCCCAGCATCCAGCCTTGCGCCAGTGCGGCCAGGCCCGAGCCGGAGATGAAGGCGCGGTTCCACATCGGCTTGTGGCTGTCTTGCGCCTTGACCCGAAAGTCGAACGCCACGCCGCGCAAGATCAGCCCGACCAGCATCAGCGCCACCGGCAGGTACAGCGCGGTCAGCACGATGCCGTGCGCCTTCGGGAAGGCGATCAACAAAATGCCCACACCCAGCACGAGCCAGGTCTCATTGGCGTCCCAGAACGGGCCGATGGAGGCGACCATCACATCGCGCTGCGCCGGCGTGGCGCGGTGCATCAGCATGCCCACGCCGAGGTCGTAGCCGTCGAGCACCACGTAGACGAGCATCGACACGCCCATCAGGGCCATGAAGATCACGGGCAGCATCGCATCGAAGCTCATGCTGCACCGGCGGGCGTGGCCGTCACATCGTTCAGCACGCCGCCGGCACCGGGCACCGCGGGCCCGGACACAGGCATCTCGACAGGCTTCTCGGCCATGTACTTCAGCACCGCGATGTAGGCCACGATCAGCGCGCCGTAGACCGTCATGTACAGCGCCAGGCTCAGCGCGATCATCGGCGCCGGCACGTTGGATGCCACATCGGCGGTGCGCAGCAGGCCGTACACGATGAAGGGCTGGCGGCCGATCTCGGTCACGTACCAGCCTGCCACCGTGGCCACCCAGCCCGAAAACGTCATGCCCGACAGCACCCACAACAGCGGCCGCGGCAGGCGCTCGGGCACCCAGCCACGCCGCCAGAACAACCAGCCACCGAGCCAACTCATCGCCAGCATCAGCATGCCCACACCCACCATCACACGAAAGCCGAAGAACACCGGCGCCACCGGCGGGTGCGCACCCTTGAACTGGTTCAGCCCCTTGATTTCACCGTCGGGGTCGTGGGTCAGGATCAGACTCGCCAGCTTCGGCACGGACACCGCGTAGTCGTTGCTGCGAGTGGTCTCGTTCGGCCACGCGAACAGCATCAGCGGGGCACCTTTTTCGGTCTGCCACACGCCCTCCATTGCCGCCACTTTTTGCGGCTGGTGGTGCAGGGTGTTCAAGCCGTGGAAATCACCCACCATGATTTGCAGCGGGATCAGCAGCGCTGCCAGCGTGAGCCCGAAACGCAGCGCGGTGGCGGTCGAGGCGTTGGGCGTCTTGCGCAGCACTTGCCAGGCGCTGATGCCGGCCACCAGGAACGCACAGGTCAGACCCGAGGCGAGCAGCATGTGGGTGAAACGGTACGGAAACGAGGGGTTGAACACCACGTCGATCCAGCTCTTCACGACGAACTCGTTGTTGACGATCTCGTAGCCGGCCGGCGTCTGCATCCACGAGTCGAGCGCCAGAATCCAGAACGCGCTCATCGTGGTGCCGAAGGCGACCAGGAAGGTCGCCATGAAATGCACCCGTTCGCTGACCCGGCCATGGCCGAACAGCATCACGCCCAGGAAGGTGGCTTCGAGAAAAAACGCGGTTAGCACCTCGTAGCCCAGCAGCGGCCCGGCGATGTTGCCGACCCTTTCCATGAAGCCCGGCCAGTTGGTGCCGAACTGAAAGCTCATGGTGATGCCCGACACCACGCCGAGCGCGAAGGTCAACGCGAAGATTTTGGTCCAGAAGTAATACGCCTCCTCCCACGCC
>JAYVCL010000335.1:0-6893 GCA_043749975.1 Burkholderiales bacterium | reverse complement strand
CCGCTGACGAACCGCATGCGCCCATCCACGGCCCCGACAAAGCCCCTGCCGTAGCGACCGAACAACGTGACTGCCGGCGTGATCTTCTGGTCGATGCTGAGGCCGTACCCGGTGTTGGCGGTTCCTGTGCTGTTGTCTTGGCGTGCCCACAGGCGGTAGTGCCCTTCCGGCAGCGAGAAGGGCCGCGCCAGGTACTCGACCTCGCCGAGCACGAAGCGCGCGGTTGAAAGACTCGTCGCGTCGTCCTTGCTTTGCTGCACGCCCAACTTGGCGTTCAGCCCGATCTTCGGGTCGTACACCGCCACCAGCCCGAGGCCATTGGTTGTCAGCCCCAGCACCGGGTTGTTCACCAGGGCGTCGTTGATGAAGCGCGACGCCTCGTCGTTGGCCACCGCGTTGTGGTCGAAATAGTTGGTCAGGTCGACACGGCCCAGGGTGAGCGAGAGACGCTTGTCGAACACCTGGGTCTTGATCCAGGCTTCGCGCAAGCTGACTTGGTTGTTGCTCAGGCGGGCGGTCTGGGCGTTCAGAAGATTGATGGCTGGTATTTCGCGGTCGGGTGGCGAGCCGCCGATGCCGACCAGGTCGGCATAGAAGGTGGTGTTCAGCGCCGCCGACGTGGCTTGCAGGTTGATGTCGACCGCCGAGAAACCGTACAGGTGGCGATTCGCCGGCGTTTTCACACCGTCGGTCTGGAACGCCATTTGCGCCGTCGTGACGTTGCTCAGCCCCAGGCTGATGCCTTCCTTCTTGGCGTTGGACAACGCTTCTTCGATTTCTTCGCCGATCGACTGGCGCCGGAACACGCGCTCGCGCTGGTACGAGACGGTGGGCTTCGCGCCCGGCGTCGGGGTGTCGTATTGGTTGCCGTTTTCGTCCACGTACACCAAAATTTCCTTGACGGTCATCTTGGGTTCGGAAAGCACCGTGTTGGTTTCGACCGCACTCAGCCGTTGATCGATCTCGCTGAGCTTGTCGGCCACGCTGTCTACGCCCTGGGCCGCTGCGGCCGCGAGCGGCACCACGGCCGCAGGCCGCTGCGCCAAGGCTTCGGGCGTGGGGCGCGCCGTCAATTCCGTCAGCAACTGGCTCATTTCGCCGAGGCGCTTTTCAAGCAGCTCGATCCGCTTGCGCAAGCTCTCGCGGCTTTCGCCCGGCTTGGCCGCGAACGCCGATGTCGGCGCGGTGCCGCAGGCGGCTGCGCAACACAAAAACAGCGTTGACAGCTTGATGCGATGCGCGGTGGCCATTGGCTGGCCATGCAGGGCCAGCATGCGCGAAGGTTCGACTTTCATCGGACAGACTCCTTGACGGTCTTGATCGAAGCCAGGAGAGTCGTTACCTCGATTCAAGCGGACCGCGAACACCTCGGCATCAACTCTCTTATCGCAACTCAGTTGCAATATTGATTCGACTGCCGCGGCTTGTCAAGCCTGTTTTCGTGCGCCGTTCAGCGCGTCAGCCGCAGCACCATCGCCGGCAGCACGCGCGGCAGCGAGTCGATGTGGTCGAGCACGCGGTAGTTGCCAACGCCGAAGATGCCGCGCAGGTAGTCGTCGGCCGCAGGGTCGAGCGTGACGCAGAACACCGCCAGGCCTTTGCGTCCGGCCTCGAGCACGGCGCGGCGTGCGTCTTCGATCAGGTAGCGGCGGTCGAAGATGTCGATGTCGTGCGGCTCGCCGTCGGTGACGAACAGCAGCAGCCGCTTGCGCTGCGGTTGCGCCGCCAGCAGGGCGCTCGCATGGCGCAACGCGGCACCCATGCGCGTGGACAAGCGGCTGCGCAGGCCAGCCAGGCGCGCGATGCCATCGCCCATGTCGTTCACATCGAGCACCTCGTCGAAACCCAGCGCCACCTCGTAGCGCACTTCATGGCGGCCGTTCGAACAGAAGGCATGGATCGCACAGCGGTCGCCGGCTTGCACCAGCGTCAACGTGGTCAGCAGCGCCGCCTCGCGCGCCAGGTCGAGCACGGTGCCGCCACCGGCCTGCAACGGGTCGGCGGTGGAGGTGGAGCTGTCCAGCAGCACCAGGGCCGCCACATCGCGCTCGCGTCGCTCGAAACGCTGGTGCACTTTTTGCCCTGGCGGGTGGTGGCTGCGGCGGTCGATGGCCGAGCGCACGGCGGCGTCGATGTCGAGTTCGTCGCCACGCAGTTGGGCCCGCAACTTGACACGCTCACGCAGGCGGCCGGCGCGCAGCACGCGCTCCAGGCGCAGCAGCAGCGCAGCATGGCGCTCGACGGATGCCAGCAGCGCACGCGGGTCGCCGCGCGGCGGGCGGCCTTCGAGCACGGTGCACCAGGCTGAGCGGTAGTCACCGACCAGGCGGTCCCATTCGGGGTATTGCAGCCTGGCCAGCAGAGGCGGCTCGGCGCTGCGATCCGCGGCCGGCACCGGCTGCGCGCGCGACGAGGCTGCGCCGTCGTCGGCGTCCTGTTCGACCTCGCGCTGCGACTCGTCGTTGGGCGGCAGCGGCAGTTCGTCCGCCACCGACTGCGTTTGCGGCTGCGCGTCTTCACCGGGCAGCCACAGGTAGGCGTTGTCGTCTCGGTAGGCCGGCTCGACCACGTAGTCGCGGTAATTGAATTGCAGACGCATCTGGCCGATGTCGTTGCCCAGGCGCGAGGCGATGTCGCGCAGCGCGACGGGTGTCAGCTTGTCGGGCGCGCGGCCAGCCTCAGTGGCCTCGAAGAACAGCCGCCGGCCCTTCGCTACCCACGGGTGCGGGTCATCGTGGGCCGGGTCCAGCAGGCCACGCGCCAGCCGAAGCATCAGCACGACGAAGGTGTTGCCGTGCTCCGGCCCGGCGTGATGAAAGCCCAACCACAGCCGGCGCAAGCCGGGCAGCTCAGCGGCGGCAATGGCTTCGACGCGGGCGTCTTCGAGCAGACCGACCAGCGCCATCTGAATCGGCTTCAGGTTGCCGCGTTCTAACTGGTGCGTGGAGTGACGCAAATGCGCCGCCGCATGCGCGGCCGTAGCGTCGTACCAGCGGCGGGCCAGTGCACCGCGCAAGGCTCGCCCGGCTTCAGGCAGGTGCAGCCCCAGGTTCGAGATGAACGCCCGCCGCGTCGCCAGGCCTTGTTCGACCGGCAGCAGCGCCGGCGCGATGTCGAACAGCGCGCGCAGCAAATGGGCCAGGCGCGCCTTGCTCGACGCGAGGTCAACACGTTCACCGCGTTCGCCACGTTCGCCGCCCGCATCCGCGCTGCCGACCAACAGCGCCGACTCGCGCGAGCGCAACTCGAAATGGGCCAAGGTCGCATCGCCCTCGACGGCCCTGACCTGACCCTGTCGCAACCCGAGCCGTGTCCACATCAGCAACTCGGCCGGCGAGCCGTGGCGCAGCACCTCGTCCGAACTCTGCAGCAGCGCCAGCGTGCAATGGCGGGCCTGCTGCGCCACCTCGCGCACGGCGGTCAGCCAGGCGCCCAACCCGCCGGGCCCGGACAGGCGCGGTGCCAGCAGCGACAGGCGTTGCACGATGGCACCGAGCAGCGCGGCGTCGGCACCGAGCATGCGCAGTTCGACCAGGTTTTCTGCCAGCGTCTGCGAGGCTTCGTCGCTCAAGCTGGCTTCGAGCACCTGGCGCGAGCGCTCCACCTCGATCACCACGCTGTCGGGCAGTTGCGCTGCGCGCAGCGTCGCCAGCGGGTTGCGATAGGTCTTCGGCAAGTTCGCCACGGTGTCGCCCGGGTGGCGCACTCAGAGGCTGAGAGGCAATCGGATGCACCCGCGCCGGGGTGGCCAAGCGCGCTGGGGTAGGCGCGGCGCGCGGCCCAGGCGTCTGCCTGGGCAAGCGGCGCAACACCCCCCAGCGCCCTTGGGTACCCCGGCCCGAAGGGTGAGACCCCAAAACGGGCCCACTCGTCGTTGCAAAGCCTCGCCGGGGCCCAACCCCGGCTGCGCTTTGCGCCTAGATTGGGCCCGTTTTGGGGTCTCACGCGGGTGCATCCGATTGCCTCTCAGCCTCAGATTTCAGAACGACGCTTCGACAGCGGCTTCGAGCGCCTGCGCCATGTCGGCGTCGTCGGTGACGGGAAGCACGATGGCCATGCGGCAGGCGGTCACCGAGTCGACGCCACGCGCCATCAACGCACCGGCGTGCACCAGCATTCGCGTGGACGCACCTTCGTCCAACCCATGGCCCTTGAGCCGGCGTGTGCGCTCGCCCAGCGCCACCAGCTTGACGGCAGCTTCCGGGTTCAAGCCCGATTCATGGGCCACGATTTCGGCCTCGATCGCAGCCGCCGGAAAGCCGAACTCGATGGCCGCGAAGCGCTGCCGCGTCGAGGTCTTCAAGTCTTTCATCACGTTCTGGTAGCCGGGGTTGTACGAGACGACGAGGTGAAAGTCGGCGTGTGCATGCACCAACTGATTCAGCTTTTCGATCGGCAAAATTCGCCGCGCATCCGACAGCGGGTGGATCACCACCGTGGTGTCGGCACGCGCCTCGACGATCTCGTCGAGGTAGCAGATGGCGCCATGGCGCGCCGCCAGGGTCAGCGGGCCGTCTTGCCAGCGCGTGCCTTCGGCGTCGAGCAGCCAGCGGCCGACGAGGTCTCCGGCAGTGATGTCTTCGTTGCAGGCCACGGTGATCAGCGGCTTGCGCAAGCGCCAGGCCATGTGCTCGACGAAGCGGCTCTTGCCGCAACCGGTCGGGCCTTTGAGCATCAGCGGCATGCGCAGGTCGAAGGCGGCGTTGAACAGCATCGTCTCGTCGCCGACGTTGCGGTAGTACGGTTCGCGTTCGATGCGGTAGGGGGCAAGCGGGTCGTGGACGGGAGCGTTCATGGTTGTGGCTCCCTCCCCTCGCAGGGGAGGGAGAGGGACTGTTTCAACGGTGCGCGGTGTCCTTCTGATTCGGAATCCCCGGGATCGGGCACTCCTCGGTGCCGATGGTCGTGCGCGTGATGGCTTCGACCATTTCGCGCGTGCCTTCGGGGTCTTTGATCCACTTCGCGTAGAAGTCGAACGGGCAGGCCGCCACGCCCTTGTCGCCTTCGCGCGAATTCAGCACACCCGTGTAGCCACGGTGCAGCAACTTGAACAAGTGGTTCTCCGACTGGCCGTTCTTGCGGAAGTCGCGGATCAGGCTCTTCGACAGCGCCGCGTACTGCACGCCCATGTCTTCCTCACCGCACTCGCCCAAGGTGCGTCCGTCGAAACCGATGATGGCCGAGTGGCCGAAGTACGAGTACACGCCGTCGAAGCCAGACGCATTGGCCACCGCCACGTAGGTGTTGTTGGCAAAGGCCATCGCCTTCGAGATCATGATCTGCTGCTCTTTGGCCGGGTACATGTAGCCTTGGCAACGAACGATCAACTCGGCACCCTTCATCGCGCAATCGCGCCAGATTTCAGGGTAGTTGCCGTCGTCGCAAATGATCAGGCTGACCTTCAGCCCCTTCGGCCCTTCCGACACGTACGTGCAGTTGCCGGGGTACCAGCCTTCGATCGGCACCCACGGCATGATCTTGCGGTACTTCTGAACGATCTCGCCCTTGTCGTTCATCAGGATCAGCGTGTTGTACGGTGCCTTGTTCGGGTGCTCTTCGTGGCGCTCGCCAGTCAACGAAAACACGCCCCAGACCTTGGCCTTGCGGCAGGCGTCGGCAAAGATTTCGGTCTCGGCACCCGGCACGGTGGCGGCGGTGTCGTACATCTCCTTGCTGTCGTACATGATCCCGTGGGTGCTGTATTCCGGGAAGATCACGAGGTCCATGCCGGGCAGGCCGATCTTCATGCCCTCGATCATCTTGGCGATGTTCTTCGCGTTGGCAATGACCTCGGCCTTGCTGTGCAGCCTGGGCATCTTGTAGTTGACGACGGCCACGCCGACGGCGTCCTTGCTGCTGGAAATGTCTCCGTGATACATGGTGCTGCTCCTGGTGGGTGAAGAAAAGCGGCCCGTCATTGGAGGGCTGGCCGCTGGGTTGAAATACGGTCTCGAGTGCGGGTGCCCTGGGCTCAGTGGCCGAGCATCCAGGGGCGGTCAGACACGCGCGGCGCTTGCGAATGCGTGTGCGAATGCGCGTGTGCATGGGTCTGCGCTGGGTGGCGCTGCGGTTTGCCGTGTGCATGCCCGCCGTGCGGTGCCAGGGTGTGCACGACATCGGGCTCGTGCGCGCTTTTTTCGTTGCGCATTTCGGCGATCCGGTTGTTGCTCGACATCAGGTTGAGCCGCGGCGCGCCGGGCAAGCGCGGCGCGAGGTCGCGGCAGATCGAGCACGGCACTGCGGTTTTCGATTCGCTCATCGGCCGCCGCTCTTCGAATGGACCGCAGGTGGCGCAGAGATAGTCGTAGATGGGCATGAAGCGTCTCCTTGAACGTTGAGGTCGTTGAAGCCGTCAGCTCGCGCGCGCGAGATCCTTGCCGGCGGTGACGTGTTTTTTCGGGCCGTGCGCGTTGGGCCGGATGTCGAAGTCGAAGATCGCCGTCGGGATGTAGAGCGACACGCAGGCGTTCGGGATGTCGACCACACCGCTGACCCGGCCCTCGACCGGCGCGGTGGACAAAATCGTGTACACCTGCTCGCCCGAGTAGCCGAAGTTTTTAAGGTAGTTGATGGCGTGCAGGCAGGCGCGGCGGTAGGCCAGGGTCACGTCGTTGTAGCGCTGCGTGCCGTCGTCTTCGACCGAAATGCCTTCGAAGACCAGAAACTCGGAGTAGTTCGGCTCCACCGGCCCGGGCTGGAACATGGCCTGCGTGATGCCGTACATCTCGCAGCCGCGCTTGATCAGGTCGACGCCCAGGTCGATCCAGCCGCCCATCTCGATGGCACCACAGAAGGTGATCTCGCCGTCGCCCTGCGAAAAGTGAAAGTCGCCGGTGACGAGCCCGCCGCCCTTTACATACACCGGCAGGTAGATGCGGCTGCCGCGCGACAGG
>JAYVCL010000334.1:0-7855 GCA_043749975.1 Burkholderiales bacterium | reverse complement strand
TGCCGCGCCATCAGGTCGACGATGGGCAGCAGCGAATCGTCGCGATGCTGGAAGCGGGTCGAGATGTGGCTGTCGATGCGCACCGACAGTTGCTCGGGCGCAAAGGGCGATTCCACGTCGATGGCCAGCGCCGTCTCGGGCAGGCCGAGCAGGTCGCTGTAGAAGCCTGTGGGGTTCAAGGTGGCCGAGAACAACACGCTGGCGTGGGCCGCTTCGAAGCGGGGTTTCAGGAACGGTGCCGGCACGATGTTGCGCAGGCACAGCACTGAACCTGAACACGAACCTGCACCTTCGCCCGAGCCCCGCGCGTCACCCTGCGCATCAGGCTGCAAATGGATGTCGAACAACGAGTGGTTGCCAAAGCTGTCGCACAGGCGCGCGAAGTGCAACGTGTCGAAATAAAAGCTCAGCAAGGGGGCGTCGATGCCGGCCGGGTTCGCTGCCAGGTGGTCGCCGATGGCGGCGTTCGCGTTGTGCAGGGCCGACAGCAACGGCGCGGGCAACTCCGGGTACACCGCATAAGCTTGGTCCTGCCCTGTTTCCAGTTCGACCCAGCAGCGGTGCAGCCGGCGCAGCGCGGGCTTCACATCGGCGGGGGCCAGTGCGCGCACCGCGTTCAAGCGCGCATGCACCAGCTCTGCGGAATACATTTTTCGGCCGCGCTCGACCAGGTTGTGCGCCTCGTCCACCAGCACGCCAACGCGCCATGCGCCGGCCAGCGTCATGCCGAACAGCATCGCGTTCAGGTCGAAGTAGTAGTTGTAGTCGCCCACCACCACGTCGCTCCAGCGCACCAGCTCTTGCGCCAGGTAATAGGGACAAATGCCGTGCTCGAGCGCGGTGCTGCGCAGCGCCGCCTGGTCCATCGTGCCCTGCGCCAGCGCAGCGCTGCGGGCCTGGGGCAGGCGGTCGTAGAAGCCCTTGGCCAGCGGGCACGAATCGCCGTGGCACGCCTTGTCGGGGTGCTCGCAGGCCTTGTCGCGCGCCACCAGTTCGAGCACGCGCAAATGCAGCTCAGGCGCGCTGCGCTGGAAGCCTGTCAGCGCATGCAGCGCCAGGCGGCGGCCCGGGCTTTTTGCGGCCAGAAAGAACAGCTTGTCGAGCGCCTGCGCCGGTGCGGCCTTCAGCAGCGGAAACAAGGTGGCCACGGTTTTGCCGATGCCGGTGGGTGCCTGGGCGGTCAAGCAACGGCCCGCGCTGGCGGCCTTGTAGACGGCCTCTGACAAGGCACGTTGGCCACGGCGAAATTCAGCGTGCGGAAAGCGCAACTGCGTCAGTGCCGCGTCGCGCGCGCTGCGGTGCGCCTGCTCTTGCACGGCCCAGGCCGTGAAGCGCCGGCACTGATCTTCGAAAAACCGGTTCAGATCGGCGGCCGAATGCAGCTCGCGCAACACGGTCTCGGTCTGCGCAACCACGTCGAAGTACACCAGCGCCAGATTCACTTCGGCCAGGTTCGAGGCCCGGCACAACAAGGCACCGTAGACCTTGAGCTGCGCCCAGTGCAACTGGCGGCGGTTGGCCGGCATCGCATCCAGGTCGCCGCGAAAGGCCTTGATCTCCTCGAGCAGGTTCTGCCCGGCGTCGTGCCCGTCGGCCCGGCCCCGCACCCGCAGGTTCTCGAACTCGCCAGCCAGGCTCAACTCGGCCTGGTAGCCCGGCCCGCGGCGTGCCGCCACCACCGCATGGCCGGTGATGCCTTCGAGCGCGGTGGCCGACGGCGTGAAGCGCAGGTCGAGGTCGCCTTGCTTGGCGGTGAACTCGCACAGCGTGCGGACCGCGACCGTGTATTTCGGGACGGTGCCGAACATCGACTGTGCGGATTCATTCATGCAGGCAGTGTGCCGCCTGTCGAAACCCCGCAGCGAACGCGCGCGCGGGGGCAATTTCAGCAGCGACACATGCAGGCGCGATTCTTACAATGGGCCGCTCCGACCCGCAGCGCAGGCCGGATTCCCGGACCCCAAAAACTCGATCCGTCGAAGGAGACTCATGAAACTCACCCCGCTGTTCGCCGCGCTGCTGTTGACGAGCACCTCACTGACGTTTGCTGCGCCCGCTGCGTACCTCACGCTCGATCATTCCTCGGCCACGCTGATGGACAAGGCCACCGCGCAGGCGCTGTGGCAGGAGCACCTGCCGGCCAAACTGGTCAAGCTGTACCCGATCAAGAAATGGGGTTTCGTGAGCGAAGTCGAAGGCGGCTTCGACGAAGCCAAGGTCTGCGTGATCACGGCGCGCGCGATGATGATGCCGCGCACCGGCAAAACGCTGGTGTTCCAGCCCGCCCACACCGCCACCGCCTTTGCAAGCCAGGCCGGCGCCACGATGCCGCAGTGCAGGGCGCTTGCCAAGGCGAAGTTGGCCGAGGCCATTGCCGCCGTCGAATCGACCCTGCTGGCGCGTTGAAGCCAGAGGCCGACGCCGCTCAGGCGCCGCGCAAGTCTTCGGCTCCGGCCAAACGGCGTTCGGCGCGCTCGACATCGTTGCTGAGCCGCCCGGCCAGCAGCTCGATCAGATGAAACCCGAAGGCCGGGTTCTGGTAGTAGAGCTGCTTGACCGTGCTTTCATGGATCTCCAGCACGGTGCAGGCGGTCACGCAGCGCACCGTGTGCGTTCTGATCCGGTTCGGCGAGAACAGCGCGATCTCGCCGAAGATGCGGCCCGCTTCCAGTGGCTGGCCGATATCGGCCAACTCCATTTCCCCGTCGGCCAGCAAGTGCAGCCTGTCCGCCTTGTCGCCCTTGGAAAACAAGGTCTGACCGGGTTTGAGCCGCCTGGCCTTCATGTAGGGCTTGAGCCACAGCGCAGCCATCTCGGCCGCCACCGCGGCGCGGTTCACGCGGCGCGTCAGGCGGGTCACCTCGACGGCGCGGTAGACGTTGATGGGCAACAGCGCGAACGCGATCAGGAAGGTGATCGGCGAAGGCCGCAGCGCGCCGTACAGCATCAACCCGACATTGCTGCCCACGGCCAGCCAGCGCAGCGGCATCATCGTTCGCATGAAGGCCCCGGCGATCACCAGCCCGATGCCTGCGGCCGCAGCAAGGTGGGCCGCAATTTGCTGGGGCGAGGCCAGCATCGAGGTGAGGAAGGCGGCCGCCTGAGCGCTCGCCTGGGTCATCAATGCTGCGAACGCCATCGCGGCTCCGGCAAGGCAGGTGTTGCTGAAAGAACCAGCGCCACAACGCGAACCGGTTCAGTGGTCCGTCGGTGGACAGAACATGCATCGGCTTGGCGCAGATGCGGCTTGTCGGAGCCCCGTGATCGGCCACCGGCAGCGTGCATGAACATGAGTATTGAGGGCATCGAAAATCAGTGTAACGCCCTGTGGCGCGCTGCTGGACGTGCTTTGTCCGCAGTGGGGCGGATGCTTGAGCAACGAGCTTGCGCCGAGAGGTTTGGCGTGCGCCGCTTGCCGCAACGCTGGCGGATCTGATCGGGGGGTAGCGCCTTCCGCTTCGCCGCTCAGTCACGGCCCAGCGACGCGGCCGCAGGCGAGGTCAGAGACTTCAAAAAGGCCACCAGCGCCGTCCGCTGTGTGGCGTCCAACGACAACGGTCGGATGCGCGGGTCTTGCGCCGGGTCCGAGGGCGTGCCGCCGCCGGCGTAATAGTCGACCACCGCGTCGAGCGTGTCGAACGAGCCGTCGTGCATGTACGGACCGGTGAGGGCCACGTTGCGCAGGCTCGGCGTGCGAAAGGCGCGCCGGTCTTGGGCGCGCCGGGTCAGCTCGTGCCGCCCGAGATCGGCGGCGTCTTCGACCCCGATGCGGCGCAGCGTCTGCGGCGTCACCAGCGCCGACTGTCCCGGCACCAGCATGACGACAACCGGCTGTCGACGCAGCGCATCGGTGCGCGCCTGCACACCGACGTTGTGGAACGCGCCGTCGGTGAACAGCGCGTGGGTCGGCGTGATCGCATGGCACTGCACGCAACCCTGCTGCCGGAACAGCGCGAAGCCGCGCTGTTCGGTGGCACCCAGCGCGTCGGCGCGGCCGCCGTAGTACCAGCGGTCGAACGGAGAATCGGCTGCGATCAGCGTGCGCTCGTAGGCTGCCAGCGCTGAGGCCACGCGGGCCGGCGTCGCCCGCGTCTGCCTGAACGCGGCACGCAGCGGCACGCGGTAGTCGGTCAACGTGTCGATGCGGGCCATCACAGCGGACAGGCTGGGGTTGGCCATTTCGTCGGGGTGCAGCAGCGGCTGCAAGGCCTGCACCTCCAGGCTGGCCGCGCGACCGTCGACGAACAGTTGCCGCACATGGGCCACGTTCAAAAGCGTGGGTGCATTGCGGCGCAGGCTGATACCGTTCATGCCGACCGAGGTGCGGCTCTCGTTCACCGTGAAACCCTGCGCCGGCACATGGCACATCGCGCACGATAGCGTGCCGTTGGCCGAGAGGCGGCGATCGAAGAACAGCTTGCGACCGAGCGCAGCCTGGGCCGCTGGCGGTGCAGGCAAGGCCGGCAGGCCGAGCGACGCCGCAGTGGCCGTGGCGGTGGCCGTGGCGCAATTCCAGCCGCAGACGCTGGCCAGCGCGGCCAGCAGCAGGCAGTGCAAGCGCTTCACGGCCGCGCCGCGGCAAGCTCCATCTGCAACGTGCGCAGGTCGTTGACGATGGCTTGCGGGTCGAGGGTGGCCACGCTGTAGATCTCGCGCACCTGCGCCGACTCGTCGACGAGAAAGACCTTCAGCATGTGGTTCAGCGTGCGCGTGGCGCGGCCCCTGGCATCGGTTTCCACCGACACGTCTTGCCCGAAGCCGCGCAACAGCGGCAGCAGCGCCGGCACCGACGCGGTGGTCAGGAAGTGCCAGCGCACGCGGGAGTCTGTCGCGCGTTCACCGCCGATCAGGCGCATCTGCGCCGGTGTGTCGTGGCTGGGGTCGAAGCTCAGGCTGACCAGTTGCGCCTGGCCGGCCAACGCGCGGTCGCGCAGCAGTTCGGCGTGCACCGCGTCGATCACGGCCCAGGCCCGCGGGCAGCCTTCGGGGTCACGGCAATAGCTGTAGATGAACGACACCACCGACAGCCGCCCGCGCAGCACGCGGTGCAGCCGCGTCGACTGGCCGCTGGGGTGCAGCACCTCGCCGTCGGGGGCCGCCATGATGCGCGACAACCGGTACGTGCCGGGCGCCGGCAGGCGCGACGCATCGACCCTGGCGCGCAGTGGGTTCAGCGGGTTCAGCGGATCGGCAGCAGCAGAGGCGGCCCGCGCGGCGCCGGTCGAACGCCACAACGCAGCGCCGAGCGCCAGCGCGAGCGGCGCGCGCAGCCGCCACGAACGGCTTGTGCCCTGTGCTGTCACCTGGCCCTTACCGCTGCGCCAGCACCGCGCCCGGAACGGTCGAGGCCATGTCCTGGCCGCCCGGGCGGGCCGTGAACTTCATGTGGTGGGCACGGCCGAGCTTGAGCTTGTTGAAGTCGACCTCGAAGCGCTGGGTCAGGGCCTTGCCGTCCCAGTCGAAGGCGCGCAGCACCTGTTCGTTGTCGTCGCCCTTTTTGTCCCAGTTGGCGAGCAGCGACGAGGTGATGTACACGCGCTTGCCGTCCCAGCTTTGCGAAACCATGTTGACCTGTTTGCCGGTGTGCTTGGAATAGGTTTCCTTCGGCGCTTCGGGGTTGCTGAGGTCGAAGTAGCGCGTCATGCCGTCCATGAAGGTGTTGACCCACAGGCCCTTGCCGTCGGCAGAAATGCTGATGTCCACCGGCAGCGGGATCTTGGCCGGGTCGCCGATGGTGGCCACGTCTTTGGCCTGCCACTCGCCCTTGGCGTCTTGCTTGACCAGCCACAGCTTCGAGGTCAGCGCCGTGGCGGTGATGGCCCAGTTGTCGCCCTCTTTCAGCGACCAGCGGATCTCCAGCGGCGCACCGGGCACGCTGAAGACCTTCTGCGGCGTCATCGCCTTCAAATCCCAGGCCACCATGGTGGCGCCGAAATGCTTCATGGCCTGGCTGTCTTTGATGAGCTTGCCCAGGTCCATCATGTAGTTGTTCCAGCCGGTGAAACTGGACGTGAGCATCATGTTCTTGGCCGGGTTGATGCCGATGTCGTAGCCGTAGCCGTCGCCTTTCACGCCACCGATCTCGGTGGTCGGCATCGGCACCTTGCTGATGACTTTGCCGTCGTTGTTGAACAGCACCATGCCGGTCACGCCGCCGTGGTCTTTGGCATTGGACAGCGCCTGCACCAGCATGCGGCCCGGCATGGCGTAGAAAGTGTGCGGGCCGACGAAGCCGGTCTTGGCCGCAAGGTCGGAGATGGTGCGCACCAGCTTCGGCCGCTGCGGCTGGCTCATGTCGAAGATGAAGATCTTGTTGTCGTCCAGCCTGCCCGCCCACAGGTGGCGCCGGTCGTCGCTGAAGCCCATGTGGTGCGATTCGCCGCGCCCGGGCAGCGAGAGTTTGTGAATCACCTTGCCGTACTGCTTCGACTTCGGATTGGCGTCGACGGTGACCAGCTTGTCGTTGCCATCGCCCAGGCCCT
This sequence comes from Burkholderiales bacterium, assembly GCA_043749975.1. GTDB lineage: Bacteria > Pseudomonadota > Gammaproteobacteria > Burkholderiales > Burkholderiaceae_C > JANYJJ01. Next base: position 1,373 of record JAYVCL010000334.1, on the reverse strand, counting down.
TGACCCCCAGCGTCCAGACGTGCAGGAAGTCTTCCTGCCCCTTGATGAGGTTTGTGATGTAAGGCGAGTTGCAGGTTTCGTCCGCGCGCGCCGGCAAAGCGGCTGCGAACGCCACGAGCACAGCGACGGCAAGAGGCTTGAGCTTCATGAACATGACTCCTGGTGGTGTGGCGGGGATGCGCCCGGACGATGCGTTTGCGCAATGCATTTGCGTCGCCCTGCATCACCCGCGCTTTGTATCACCAGCGGGCCTTCAGAACCAGCGGGCAAGCCTTGCTCGCGCGGCCCGCGCTGCGTTGTTGTCGATTCGCGGGCTCGCTGTTGCCGCCCGCACCTTTCAGGCAAGCCTGGGTTTCACCCTGCGCGCGGCTTCTTTCGCATTCACCCGCGCCACATCCACATCGGCATCGAAGGCCAGGGCGACACCCATGCGCCGCCGCTTGAAGCTTTCCGGTTTGCCGAACAGGCGGATGTCGCTGCGGGGCACGCGCAGCGCGTCGGCCACACCGTCGAAGACGATGCCGGCGGCATCCACACCGCCGTAGATCACGGCACTCGCGCCGGGGCTCTTCAACGCGGTGTCCACCGGCAGGCCGAGGATGGCGCGGGCGTGCAGCTCGAACTCGTTTTGCCACTGCGTGACCAGCGTCACCATGCCGGTGTCGTGCGGGCGCGGGCTGACTTCGCTGAACCACACGGCGTCGCCCCGCACGAACAGTTCGACCCCGAACAGGCCCTGGCCGCCCAGGTTGTCGGTGACGGCCCGGGCGATCTCTTGCGCACGCTGCAAGGCAGCCGGGCGCATCGGCTGCGGCTGCCAGCTTTCCACATAGTCGCCGCTGACCTGGAGGTGGCCGATGGGCTCGCAGAAGTGGGTTTGCACCGCACCGTCGGCCCCCAGTGCGCGCACGGTCAGCAGCGTGATCTCGTAGTCGAAAGCGATGAAGCCTTCGACGATCACGCGGCCATGGCTGACGCGGCCGCCGGCCATCGCCGCGTCCCACGCCGCCGTCACATCCGCCGGGCCGTCGAGCTTGCTTTGGCCTTTGCCCGAGCTGCTCATCACCGGCTTGACGATGCAGGGGTAGCCAATGCCTGGCTCGTTCGCACCATCGACGGCAGCCTGCAACTCGGCCAGCGAGTCGCAAAAGCAGTACGGGCTGGTCGGCAAGCCCAGGGTCTCGGCGGCCAGCCGACGAATGCCTTCACGGTCCATCGTCAGGCGCGCGGCGCGGGCGGTGGGGATCACGCGCACCACGCCGGCGGCTTCCAGTTCTTCGAGCATGCCGGTGGCGATGGCTTCGATCTCGGGCACGACGAGCAGCGGCCGCGCGGCGCTCGCCCCTTCGGCCTCGATCAGCGCCTTCAACTGC
>JAYVCL010000333.1:0-6675 GCA_043749975.1 Burkholderiales bacterium | reverse complement strand
TCGACCAGCTTGGTGACGAACTCCATGCCGCTGAAACTGAACTTGGCCTGGTTGCCGGCAAAGCGCATTTCGATCGGTGCGTTTTCCGCATCCTTGTCGTCTTTGAGCAAGCGCTGCAGCTCTAGCACGGTCTTGCGCGGCAGGATGACTTCCTGCTTCGGAATCTCGACCTCCAGCGTCGCTTGCGCCAAGGCCAAGCGGTGACCGTCGGTGGCCACCAAGGTCAGGTTCCTGCCTTCGGCCACGAACAAAATTCCGTTCAGGTAGTAGCGAATGTCGTGCACCGCCATCGCAAAGTGAACTTGGTTGATGAGTGTCTTCAAGGCCTTTTGCGGCACGCTGAACATCGGCCCGAAATCGGCCGCTTCCTGCACCAGCGGGAAGTCGTCGCCGGGCAGGGTCTGCAGCGTGAAACGGCTCTTGCCGGCTTGCAGGGTGAGCTTGCTCTGGTTCGCCGTCAGCGTCACCATTTGATCGGCCGGCAAGGCACGCAGGATGTCGATCAGTTTGCGCGCACCCACCGTGGTGGCGAAGTTAGCCGTGTCTCCGCCGAGATCGGCCGCGGTGCGCACCTGGATTTCAAGGTCGCTGGTGGTGAACTCGATTTGCGACCCGGTCTTGCGCAACAGCACGTTGGCCAGGATGGGCAGCGTGTGCCGCCGCTCGACGATGCCTGCCACGGCCTGCAGGGCGCCCAGTATTTTTTCTTGCGCTGCTTTTAAAACGATCATGTCAACCTCTTGGATTGGTCGTAGTAGTAGGGGCTGAAGCTTTCTGTGGAGAACCCTATTTTCCCCTGTTCCATCAATCGCTTACCTCGCGGTGAACCCTGTGAGCCAGGTCTGTCGAAGGGTGGGAGTCACAGACAATAACTTGGGTGGCAGGCCCAGGGCTGTGGACATCTGCTGCCTTGTTCGCAAGTTGTCCCCACGGTTTTGCCTTGACAACAGGTTGCTAATCTTTTCAACCTTTGAGTGTTTGCTCGAGCACGTGAAGTTGCTGGTTCAACTCGCTGTTCTTCTGCCGTTCAGCGGCAATCTTGCGAACCCCATGCAGCACCGTGGTGTGGTCGCGCCCGCCGAACAGCTCGCCGATTTCAGGCAGGCTTTTTTGCGTCATTTCCTTGGCCAGGTACATCGCAATCTGGCGTGGCCGCGCAATGCTGGCCGGTCGCTTCTTGCTGTACATGTCGGCGACCTTGATCTTGTAGAAGTCGGCCACCGTCTTCTGGATGTTTTCGACGCCGACCTGCCGGTTCTGGATCGACAGCAGGTCTTTCAGCGCCTCGCGCGCCAGGCCGATGTTGATTTCTTTGTGGCTGAAGCGCGAATAGGCGAGGATTTTGCGCAGTGCGCCTTCCAGCTCACGCACATTAGCGCGCACATTCTTGGCCACGAAAAAGGCCACGTCTTCGGGCATCAGCGTGCCTTCGGCGTCGGCCTTGCGCATCAGGATGGCGACTCGCATCTCCAGCTCGGGCGGCTCGATGGCCACCGTCAGGCCCGCGTCGAAGCGGCTGGTCAGACGCTCGTCGATGTCCACCAAACCTTTCGGGTAGGTGTCGCTGGTCATGATGATGTGGGCGCGTTTGGCCAGCAGGGCCTCGAACGCATTGAAGAATTCTTCTTGCGTGCGTTCCTTGCCGGCGAAGAACTGCACGTCGTCGATCAGCAGCAAGTCAAGCGAGTGGTACTTGGCTTTCAACTCATCGAAGGTCTTGCGCTGGTAGTTCTTGACCACGTCGGTGATGAACTGCTCGGCATGCAGGTACAGCACCCGCGCATCGGGCTTGTCGGCCAGCAGCGCATTGCCCACCGCATGCACGAGATGGGTTTTGCCCAGGCCGACGCCGCCGTAGATGAACAGGGGGTTGTACATCTGCCCCGGCGCACCGGCCACGTGCAACGCGGCGGTGCGCGCCATCTGGTTGGCGCGCCCGGGCACCAGATTGTCGAAGCTGAGGTTCAGATTCAGGCGGTGCCGCGAGGCGGCAGGTGCCGCGTTGCTGGCCGCGTTGCTGGCCGCGTTGCTGGTTCTCATGCCGGAAACCGGGTTTGCCATCGGGCGCAGCAGGGGCCCCGCGCTGAAGGTCGCTGCGTGCCCGTTGCCCGCTGAAACGCTCGGCGCTGAGTGAGACAACGGTTCGCGCGCCGCGAGTGCGATGTCGAGCCGCACCGGCTTGCCGGCCAGTTCGCTGAGCACCGCCTCGATTCGGCTCGCGTACTGGTTGCGGATCCAGTCGAGCTTGAAGCGGTTTGGCACCCGCAACGTCACCACCGCACCGAGTGCCTCGGAATCGGTGACCTCCGCCGGCGGCAAGGGCCGGATCCAGGTGTTGAATTGTTGTTCTGGCATTAGCGCGGCGAGTCGTTCGCAGCCGCGCAGCCACAGGTCGGCGCTCATCTTGTGGAAAACTGTCCTTTGGAGCGGCTGGATTGTACGTCCCGCAGACGCTGGCACAATGGGTTATCCACAGTTTCATTTCAGTCTGCAGCCACCTCGCACAGGCGCAGGCTGCCGTGCAAGTCATTGACTTTGCGGGGGGTTTTTGGTGTAATCCTGGGTTACCCTAAAGCTGAAGCTGTGAGTTGCTGCGCTCGCTAAAACGCATGCCTGCGGCCAAGACACTCTCCCTCTGGAACCACCATGAAACGCACCTACCAAGCCTCCAAGGTTCGCCGCGCCCGCACACACGGCTTTCTCGTCCGCATGAAGTCACGCGGCGGCCGTGCCGTGATCAACGCGCGTCGCGCCAAGGGCCGCAAGCGCCTGGCCGTCTGAAGCTCCAGCGCAGGTGCGCCGATGCGCTGACGCACTGCTGCCAGCGAACGTCGTGCTGGGCCGCATGGTTCGCGCAGTCGACTTTGAGCGGGTGCTGAAAACCGCCACCCAGTCGCGCAGCCCCCATTTCGCCGTGCACCATCTGCGCTCGACGCCCAGCCGCCCGCCAAGAGCGTTCGCATTGGGCGCAGACATCGAGTTGTCAACAGCAACCGACCCGCGGGTCGCCACGCCTGTGGATGAATCGGCTCCGATCGGTGTCTGGCTGGGCATGGTGGTGCCCAAGCGGCATGCCAAACGTTCCGTCACACGCACGCTCTTGAAGCGGCACATCAAGGCCGCCATGCTGCGACAGTTGGGTCAATTGGGCACCGCGAACACCGCCGCCGGGCTTTGGGTGGTACGCCTTCGGGCGCCGTTCGATCGGGCCAGCTTTCCCAGCGCTGCGTCTGCGGCGCTGGCCGAAGCGGCCGCAGCCGAACTCGGCCGTGTGCTCGACGCGGCCATGCTGCGCTTGCGCAGCGCCTGAGCCGGCTTTTCTCCCAGCTTGCCGGGTTTGCACATGTTGCCGCTGTCCGCATGGACCCAACGCGCTCTGATCGCACTCGTGCAGGGCTACCGCTTGCTGCTGAGCCCCTGGCTGGGCAGCTCGTGCCGGTTCGAGCCCACCTGCTCCGCCTATTCGTTGCAGGCGCTGCAAGCCCATGGGGCCGCGGCCGGAAGCTACCTGAGCTTGCACCGAATCGCTCGTTGCCATCCGTTTTGCCGCGGCGGCCATGACCCCGTTCCCTCGCGCGCGCCACGTCTGTTTACCTCGGCGTTGCGCCGAGACGGCACCGCACCTGACTCTGAAAAGACTGCCTCATGAACGATATGCGTCGCACCCTGCTGTGGGTGGTTTTCTCGATGTCCCTGTTCCTGCTTTGGGATGGCTGGAACAAGCACAACGGAAAGCCGTCGTTCTTCACGCCAGCACCCGCGGCGAAGACCGCTGTCAGCGGCGCTGCTCCGGCCAGCGCCTCAACCGCCTTGCCTACCTCGTCCGTGGCCGCAGCCCCCGTCGATGTGGCTGCAGCGCCGGTGGCCGACACCGCTTCTGTGCCTGCGCGCTCGGAAAAGATCACCATCACCACCGATCTCGTCAAGGCCACACTCGACAGCAAGGGCGGCGACCTGGTCCGCGTCGAGCTGCTGAAAGAGATCGACAAGCTCGACCCGACCAAGAACACCGTGCTGCTCGACCAGTCGGCCGAACGACTCTACGTCGCACAAAGTGGGCTGATCCCGGCTGTCGGCGGCACCGGCCTGCCGAACCACCACACGCTGATGACACTGGTGCCTGGCGAGCGCACGCTGCAAGCAGGGCAGAACGCATTGCAGGTGCGCTTCGAGTCGCCTGCGGTGGGCGGCATCAAGCTCGCGAAGACCTACACCTTCAAGCGCGACGACTACCTCGTCGATGTGAAGAACGAGGTGCGGAACGAATCGGGCGCGCCGGTCAACCCGCGGCTGTACCTGCAACTCGTGCGCGACGGCAATGCGCCGGCCGGTGAGTCAAGCTTCTACTTCACCTTCACCGGGCCGGCGGTCTACGACGCTGGCGAGCACTACAAGAAGATCGATTTCAAGAGCATCGAGAAGCGCAAGCCCGGCGAGAAGCCTGACCACGACACCGAGGCCGACAACGGCTGGGTCGCGATGGTGCAGCACTACTTCGTCTCGGCCTGGCTGATCGATCGGCCGGACGCAGCGAAGCAGCCGCGCGAGTTTTTTACGGGCAAGGTCGCGCCCAATACCTATTCGGTTGGCATGTTCGTGCCCCTTGGCGAGATCGCCCCGGGCGCGACCAAGGCCTTCGACGCGCACCTGTTCATCGGCCCGCAAGAAGAGAACAAGCTCGCCGCGCTCGCCCCCGGTCTCGAACTCGTGAAGGACTACGGCTACTTCAAGATCCTTGCCGAGCCGCTTTTCTGGCTGCTGACCCAATTGCACAAGCTGATCGGCAACTGGGGCTGGGCCATCGTCGGCCTGGTGGTGCTGCTGAAAATAGCCTTCTACTGGCTTAACGCCACCGCCTACCGATCGATGGGCAAGATGAAAGCCATCAACCCGAAGATCATGGAAATGCGCGAGCGGCTGAAAGACAAGCCGCAGCAGATCCAACAAGAGATGATGCGCATCTACAAAGAAGAAAAGGTCAACCCGCTGGGCGGCTGCCTGCCCATCTTCGTGCAGATGCCGTTCTTCATCGCGCTGTACTGGGTGCTGTTGTCGAGCGTGGAGATGCGCAACGCGCCGTGGATCGGCTGGATCACCGACTTGTCGGCCAAAGATCCGTTCTTCATCTTGCCGATCCTGATGACGCTCACCTCGCTGCTGCAGACCTGGCTCAACCCGACGCCGCCCGACCCGATGCAGGCCAAGATGATGTGGATCATGCCGCTGATGTTCTCGGTCATGTTCTTCGTGTTTCCGGCCGGTCTGGTGCTGTACTGGCTGACCAACAACATCCTGTCCATCGCCCAGCAGTACCTCATCAACAAGCAGCTCGGCGTGCTCGGCAAGTAGCCGCGCACACCGTCGCGCACCCCGCTGCACGGCGTTTCTCAGGCGCGCTGTCGCACTCGCGCAATGCGTCACGGCAACTTAGCACGGGTCTTGCGCAGGCCTGCGAGACACCGCTTGCGCCGCTGCTTCGGCTTGCGCAACATCGGCTCGTTGCCTCAAGTCACGCGCCTGACCGGCCGATACACAGGGCCACAACGATCAATGCGGGGATGACCCTGCGGTGCTGCACAAGCACCTCAGGCTCTGGAGTGTCCTGGGCAAGGGTTCACGGCGAACCCTTGCCCAGGCCTCCCTCCGCGCCATTCAGCAGCTCGGTGAAAATCAGCCCATGCTGCCGCGCCACCACCAGGCCATTGCCGCCATCGCCACTGCGCCCGGACGCGGTGCGGTGGGCATCGTGCGCGTGTCGGGCCGCAACCTGGGCTGCGTCATTCAGGCGGTCTGCGCACGTGCACTCGTGCCACGCCATGCCACCTACCTGCCCTTGCTCGACGCCGCCGGCATCCCTATCGACCACGGCCTGGCCATCCATTTCTGCGGCCCGCACTCGTACACCGGCGAAGACGTGCTGGAGCTGCACGCGCACGGCGGCGTGGTGGTGCTGCAACTGCTGTTGGCGCGCTGCCTTGCGGCGGGTCAGTCGATCGGCCTGCGCCTCGCCGGGCCGGGCGAGTTCACCGAACGCGCCTTCCTGAACGACAAGCTCGACCTGGCGCAGGCCGAAGCCGTCAGCGACCTCATCGACGCGAGCACCGAAGCGGCAGCGCGTTCGGCCAGCCGCTCGCTCAGCGGCGCCTTCTCGGCCGAGATTCAGGCGCTGCGCGAGCGGCTGGTCAAGCTGCGCATGCTGGTCGAAGCCACGCTCGATTTCCCCGAAGAAGAGATCGACTTTTTGCAACAGGCCGATGCCAGCGGCCAGTTGCAAGCCCTTACCGACCAGCTTGCCAGCGTGCTCGACCAGACCCGCCAGGGCGTGCTGCTGCGCGAAGGCATCAAGGTCGTCATCGCCGGCCAGCCCAACGTCGGCAAGAGCTCACTGCTGAACGCGCTGGCCGGGGCCGAGCTGGCCATCGTCACGCCGATCCCGGGCACCACGCGCGACAAAGTCAGCCAGACGATTCAGATTGAAGGCGTGCCGGTGCACGTGGTCGACACCGCCGGCCTGCGTGACACGGTGGACGAGATCGAGCGCCTCGGCATCGAGCGCACCTGGGCCGAGATCGAAGCTGCCGATGCGCTGCTGTTTCTGCACGACCTCACGCGGCTGGGCCAGCCGGAGCACGATGCGGCCGACGCCGACATCGCGCGCCGCCTGCCGCCGGCCTT
>JAYVCL010000332.1:0-13102 GCA_043749975.1 Burkholderiales bacterium | reverse complement strand
GGTAACGCGCTGGTGGGCGGCGTCCATCTCGGCGGCGGTGACTTTGCCGTCCCTATTCGCATCCATCGTGTCGAACATTTTCTTCGACGCTGCCGCATGTTCCTCGGCAGACACCGTGCCATCTTTGTTGGTGTCCATTGCAGTGAACTCCGCGTCTGGCTTTCCTGCCTTGGGGCCAGCGCCGAATGCGAGCGAGGCGAGCATGGCACCGACGACCAGGGCAATAGTGCGAAAACTGATCTTGTGAAACGATTTCATTGAAATCTCCTTGAACATGAATGGGGCGAAGCGTCAGGACATCACTTCAAAGGTTCCATGCGCCGGGAGCCAGTCTTTCTCATTCGACGCGATGGCGACTGTCGAGTTATCAAGAAAGTTCAGAACGACGGTGAGCGTGTAGCCGGACTGCGCGAGGTAAGAAACCACGCAGATGTCGTCGGTGACCTTCATCGCCGCGTAGGGCGGCTTGTCAGGTTTTTTGGCCGCCTTCGCATCGCCGCTCCCGGTTGCTGCCTTGGCCTTACCGTCCTTTTCAATCGAATGCCACACGACGGTGCCATCCTTGTGGAAGACATGTTCCTGCGTCGTTCCTTTGGTCGGTCCATCGGTCCAGGAAAGGCGAATCGTTTTTCCGCTTACTTGGTTTGAGAGCTTGCTTGTCGTCATGCCAGTACTCCTGAAATTGTCAAAATTGAAGGGTGATTTCACCGGCTGTTCAAATCAAAGGGCCATAATTTCTCCTGCCTTTCTGTTCGATTTTTTTGAAGCTTGTAATCAGTCACTCCCTGAACGCTGTCTCGGACCCACTCTTGGCAGGTCTCCAGGGTCACGCTTTCGGCGCTGCCACATTCACCATCCACGGCACCCCGAACTTGTCGGTCAACATGCCGAATGAAGAGGTCCAGAACGTTTTCATCAAGGCCATCGTGACGCTCCCTCCTTGACCGAGTGCGGTGAAAACACGTTTGGCTTCAGCGTCGTCGGCCACCTCGATCACGAGCGTCATCCCTTTGAACTCTGCTTGTTTCTCGCCCATGCCGTCGTCGGCCATCAGATCGGTTTCGCCAATGCGAAGGGCGGCATTCATGATTTTTTCTTCAAAACCGGGCGGCGGCTTCATGCCCGCGTCAGGGCTGTCCTTCCAGCGTATGAGGCTGGTGACTTCGGCACCGATGGACTTCTTGTAGAACTCCAGCGCCTCTTCGCAGCGGCCGCCAAAAGTTACGTAGGCTTGAACTTTCATGATGAATTCCTCGTTGGTGGTGGAGAGATTGAATTGATGGTCGATCAGGCATCCAGCAGCATCTCAAAACCGCCGTAGACCATTCGGTCACCGTCAAAAGGCATGTCGCCGAACGCCTTCATGCGCGGGTCGTTCATGAACTTCTCGTTGCCGGCATCGCGCGCCGCTTTCGAGGGCCACTCGATCCATGAGAAGACGACGGTCTCGTCACCCTCCGCTTTCAGCGGGCGCTTGGTGTCGGTCAACTTGCCGTCTGGCAAAGCCTCGTCCCAGCATTCCACGATGCGTGTGGCCCCGAATTCCTTCAGCAGCGCAGCGGACTTGGCCGCCATTTCGCGATAGGCCTCTGTGTTGCCAGCTGTCACGGGAATCAGAAACCCGTCGATGTAGCTCATGGTGTTGCTCCTTGGGCTGCATCAATGAAGGGTTGATCCGTGCCACGGGGCAGCCTGGCTCCCGACGACGAACGAGACGCGGCAAATTCGACGATCCACTCAAAGAAATCAGCGCGGCTCGACTGCCTTCTATTTCACCGTGCGCCCTTGCGTCTGTTCGTCAGCCCACATTGCGCAACCAAGGGTTCTCGAACAGCGTTGGCCAGGGCTGATCAAGATCAAAGTTCGTGCCGTTCGCGCGTAGCCCAATGGCGTGACGGACGAGCACATGAGGTGTGCCCGCGGCCGCTTATCGCAGCGCGTTCAGCCTTCAAGGTGGCCCACCGACCCACGCAGTCCACAGACAAACGAACCATGAATGCCGTGAAAGCAGAATCGCTGGCGTTGCAACGCCTCTACCACTGGGAACGCACGGCACCCGACCGCATCGCACTCAGCCAGCCGATGGGCGGCGGCGTGGTGCGGGACTTCACCTGGGCCCAGGTGGCCGACGAGGTGCGACGCATGGCCGCCCATTTGAAAGCCCAGGGCTGGGAGCCCGGGTCGAAGGTCGCCATCCTGTCCAAGAATTGCGCCTGGTGGCTGATGAGCGACCTGGCCATCTGGATGGCCGGCCATGTCTCGGTGGCGCTGTACCCCACGCTGGCAGCCGGCACCGTGGCGCAAATCCTGACCCACAGCGAAGCGCGGGCCTGCTTCATCGGCAAGCTCGACGGCTGGGAAGGCATGCAGCCCGGCGTGCCGGCCGGGTTGCCGTGCATCAGCTACCCGCTGTCGCCGCCGGACGCGACCACGCGCTTCGAGGGCTGGGATGCCATCTGCCCCCGCAACGCCCCTCTGGTCGGCGAGCCAACGCGCGCCGCCAGTGAGCTTGCCGCACTGATCTACACCTCGGGCACCACCGGCGCGCCCAAGGGCGTGATGCACAGCTTCGGCACGTTCGCCTGGGCCATGGACACCGCGTTGCAGCGCGTCCCGATGTCGGCCGCGGACCGCATGCTGTCGTACCTGCCGCTGGCCCACGTGGTGGAACGCGTGTTGGTCGAGCACGGCTGGCTGAGCGCCGGCTTTCGCGTGTACTTTGCCGAATCGCTGGACACCTTCACCGCCGACCTGCAGCGTGCGCGCCCGACCATTTTCTTCTCGGTGCCGCGCCTGTGGATCAAGTTCCAGCAAGGCGTTCACCACAAGCTGCCACCTGCCAGGCTCGATCTGCTGCTGTCGATTCCGGTCGTCGGCGGCCTGCTGCGGCGCAAGCTGCTCAAGGCGCTGGGCCTGGACCAGTGCCGCTTCGCTGCGGGCGGTGCGGCACCGATGCCGGTGCCGCTGCTGGCCTGGTACCGCAAGCTCGGCCTGCCGATCAACGAAGGCTACGGCATGACCGAGAACCTGGCCGTCTCGCACCTGACCCTGCCAGGGCGCAACCAGGCAGGCACGGTGGGCCCGCCCTACCCCGGCGTCGACGCACGCATCGACGCCGAAACCGGTGAAATCCAGACGCGCAGCGGCGCGCAGATGCTCGGCTATTACAAGGAACCGGAGCTGAGCCACGCAGCCCTCACCGCCGACGGCTGGCTGCGCACCGGCGACAAGGGCGAGGTGGATTCGCAGGGCAACCTGCGCATCACCGGCCGCATCAAGGACTTGTTCAAGACCAGCAAGGGCAAGTACGTCGCGCCGGCACCGATCGAGGACCGCCTGGCCATGCACGCTGCGGTGGAAGCCTGCATCGTCACCGGTGCCAACCTGGGCCAGCCGCTGGCGATGCTGATGCTGAATGCTCAGGCTGCTCAAGCGGCAAGCGACCCGGCATCGCGGGCCGAGCTGGAGCGCTCGCTGGAAGAACATTTGCTGCGCGTCAACGCGGCGCTGGATCCGCACGAGCGACTGGCCTGCCTGGTCGTCGTCACCACGCCGTGGACGGTCGACAACGACATCATCACGCCCACCTTCAAGGTCAAGCGCAACCGCATCGAGGAGGTCTATGCGATGCAATACGAGCGCTGGGAAGCGTCCGGCCGCAAGCTGATCTGGCAGACGGCATGAGCGTGGATTCGACCGGCTGCTCAAGGACGATGCGACCCGGCTCCAACGGGGAGGCACACCGTCCGCCGCAGGTGCTACCGTGCCGTCAGATCCAAATGTTCATCGCTGCGCTTGCGACCCGGCTGCGGGCCGAGCAAAGCCAAGGGCTCGGGAGTTTTCGCAAAGCGATAGATGCTTTCGTTCAGGTAGCGGGCCACCTCGAGAATGTCTGCCTCACTCCAGTTCAACGCCGCCGTGCGCTGCCATCGGCGAACTTCGGCCTTGAGGCGGATCCAGTCGGTGGCAATCCTCTGGTCGCGCCAGTGCATCTGCGTGGTGTGGCAGGCGATGCAGTGCGTCGAATAGAGGAGTTCGCCCCGCGATTCGGGCTGGGCGACTGCAACGAGTGCCACTGCACTTAGCAGCAGACCCGCCGTTGATCTGACAGCACCTGGGTATGTGGTCATATTGATTTCGGCCATCGACGAATGGCCCCGTATCGACCATCCTCCATCCGTGCATCGGCGTCTGTGCGCTATCGAACATTTGGCATGGGGCAAACGCGGCGAAGACACCCAGTTCGGCGGCGTCCGCTGCAATGTCGACAAGCGTGCTTCATTGCCCCCGGACGCTGCCCACCTGTTTTTGCGGTTACCCGAACAATGCCCACGCATGGCGGGCGATCTGCTCGTCCTCCTGCGATGGCAGCACAAGCACCTGGCAGCACGATGCGCCGTCACTGACGGGATTGCTTGCAGAGCGGTTTCGGCCTTCGTCGAGGCTGACGCCAATCCACGACAGGCCGTTGCAAATTTCGGCGCGCACCTGCGCGTCGTTTTCGCCAATGCCCCCGGTGAAGACGAGCATGTCCACGCCACCGAGCACGGCAATCATCGCGGCCACTTGTTTGCGCACCGAATAGCAGAACATCTCGATCGCCAGACGTGCATCGCGGTTCGATGCAGCGGCTTCGTGCAGCCGCCGCATGTCGCCGCTGACCCCCGATATGCCGAGCAAGCCAGATCGGTGATCGACCAGCGCTTCGAGCCTGGCGGCATCGAACTTTTTCTCGCGCATCAGGTAGACGAGAACGCCGGGGTCGAGATCGCCGCTTCGCGTGCCCATGACCACTCCACCACTCGGCGTCAGGCCCATGCTGGTGTCGATCGATTGGCCCGCTTTCACAGCAGTGATGCTGGCACCGTTGCCGAGGTGGGCGATGACCAGGCGCTCGGGCGACTGCACCGATGATTGCTCGGGCAACTGCACCGATGACTGATTCAGTGCGTCGTCGCCAAGCTGTCGCACGATGGATTCAAGCGACAGGCCGTGGAATCCGTAGCGTTGGATGCCCTCCGATTGCAGTTCCCTCGCGATGGGCAGCACACGGGCCACATCGGGCATGCCGGCATGAAACTGGGTGTCGAAACACGCCACCTGGGGAATGCCTGGAAAGTGCTGTTGCGCAAAGCGGATGAGCGCCAAGGCAGCGGGTGTGTGCAGCGGTGCGAAGGCTGCCGCGGCTTGCAGTTTGCGCAGCACCGCATCGTCGATGAGGCAATGCCGGCGCAGCGCCGGCCCGCCATGCACGATGCGGTGCCCGATGGCGTCGGGTGGCGGCATGCCGGACGCAGCGAGAACACTGGCAACAAGAGTCATCGGGTCAGGATGGTCAGCCGTGGAAACCGTGGGGAGGCTTTCGCCGAACAACTCCTCGGCGCCTGCCGAATCGACGCGGTACAAGCCGAACTTGAGCGACGACGAGCCGCTGTTCAGTGCCAGGATGTTCAGCGCGCTCACGGGTCGGTCTTCAGTGGCGTCCAACGCCAGTCCAGCACCTCCGGCATGTCGTCGCCATGCTCGCCGATGTAGAGCTTGTGGCGTTGCATGGTCGTCTCGAAGCGCGCGGTCTCCGACTCGACCTGGCCCGCCAGCCGCGGGATGCGCCGAATCGCGTCCAGCGCGAGTTGGTAGCGGTCGAGGTTGTTCAGCGCCACCATGTCGAACGGGGTGGTCGTGGTGCCCTCCTCCTTGTAGCCACGCACGTGAATGTTGTCGTGGTTGCGCCGCCGGTAGGTCAGCTTGTGAATGATCGCGGGGTAACCGTGGAAGGCGAAGATCACCGGCCTGTCTGTTGTGAACAGGGCATCGAACTCATGATCCGCCAGGCCGTGCGGATGCTCGGACGGAGGCTGCAACACCATCAGATCGACGACGTTGACGAAGCGGATGCGGATGTCGGGAACGTACACACGCAGCAGGGTCACGGCGGCCAGTGCCTCCAGCGTTGGCACGTCGCCGGCACAGGCCATCACCACGTCGGGCTCATTTGCCTTATCAGTCGCATCGTTGCTCGCCCAGTCCCAGACACCCGCGCCTGCGCTGCAATGGCGCACTGCGGCGTCCATGTCCAGCCACTGCGGCGCAGGCTGCTTGCCGGCGATGATCAGGTTGACGTAGTTGCGGCTGCGCAGACAGTGGTCAGCCACCGACAGCAGGGTGTTGGCGTCGGGCGGCAAATAGATGCGAACCACGTCGGCCTTCTTGCTGGCCACGTGGTCGATGAAGCCGGGGTCCTGGTGCGAGAAGCCGTTGTGGTCCTGGCGCCAGACATGCGAGGTGAGCAGGTAGTTCAACGAAGCGATGGGCTTGCGCCACGGGATCTGGTTGCATACCTTCAGCCACTTGGCGTGCTGGTTGAACATCGAATCGATGATGTGGATGAAGGCCTCATAGCACGAGAACAGGCCGTGACGGCCGGTCAGCAGGTAGCCCTCGAGCCAGCCTTCGCACAGATGCTCGCTCAACACTTCCATCACCCGGCCGTTGGCGCTGAGGTGGTTGTCGCCCTCTTGCACATCGTCCAGCCACGCCTTGCCGGACACCTCGAACACGGCGTCCAGGCGGTTCGACGCGGTTTCATCGGGGCCGAAGATGCGGAAGTTGGCCGCAGCCAGGTTGAGCTTCATCACGTCGCGCAGGAACTGGCCCAGGACGCGCGTCGCTTCCGCGTCCACGCCACCGGGCTCGGGCACCGCCACGGCGTAGTCGCGGAAGGCGGGCATGGCCAGCGGCTGCAACACGGCTCCGCCATTGGCGTGCGGATTGCAGCCCATGCGGCGCCGCCCGGTCGGCGCGAGCGCGGCCAGTTCCTCCAGGAATGTGCCGCGCTCGTCGAACAGTTCGTCGGGCCGGTAACTCTTGAGCCAGTCTTCGAGTTGCTGCACATGCCCGGCGGTCTTGAACTCGGCGATCGGCACCTGGTGCGAGCGCCAGGTGCCCTCGACCGGCTTGCCATCGACCGTCTTCGGCCCGGTCCAGCCCTTGGGCGTGCGCAGGACGATCATCGGCCAGCGTGGGCGCGCCGGCGGCTGCGACGACTTCGAAGGGTCGCGAGATCGCGCATCACGTTGAATCTGGTGAATCTGCGCCAGCACCGCATCCAGCGCTCCGGCCAGCGCCTGGTGCACCCGCGCCGGCTCATCGCCCTCGACGAAGAACGGCTCGTGGCCATGGCCGCGCATCAGGTCGGTCAGCTCCTCACGGCTGATGCGCGCCAGCACCGTCGGGTTGGCGATCTTGTAGCCGTTCAGGTGCAGGATCGGCAGCACCGCGCCGTCGCGCGCGGGGTTCAGGAACTTGTTCGAATGCCAACTCGTCGCCAGCGCGCCGGTCTCGGCCTCGCCGTCGCCGACGACGCAGGCGACGATGAGGTCGGGGTTGTCGAACGCCGCCCCATAGGCGTGGGCCAACGAATAACCCAACTCGCCACCTTCATGGATCGAACCCGGCACTTCGGGCGACACGTGGCTGGGGATGCCATGCGGCCACGAGAACTGGCGAAACAGCCGCTGCAGGCCATTGCGGTTGCGCTCGATGGCTGGGTAATGCTCGGTGTACGACCCTTCCAGATAACTGTGCGCCACGATGCCCGGCCCGCCGTGACCGGGGCCCATCACATAGATCACGTTCAGATCGTTCGCTTTGATCAGCCGGTTCAAGTGAACGTAGAGCAGGTTCAAGCCCGGTGTCGTGCCCCAATGGCCCAGCAACCGCGGCTTGATGTCTGCCAGCGTGAGCGGGCGTTCGAGCAGCGCGTTGTCTTGCAGGTAGATCTGCCCCACCGAAAGGTAGTTCGCCGCGCGCCAGTAGGCGTGCATCTTATGCAGGGTGTCGGGTGACAGGGGGTCGAGGTTCATCACTTCTCCTGGGGTGCGAACAAGCTGCGAATGTCCGCATCCAGCAGGTCCCCGATGCGTTCGATGTCGAGGTCCGCCGCCGGATAGGCGGCCAGCGCAGCCGGGTCTAATGCATAGTGGCCCTGCCGCGGGAAGACGGTGGTCAGGCGGCCCTGCATGACTTGCTTCATGGCGGCGAGGATGCGCAGCTTGTCGTCGACCATCACGTGGTGCCGCGCCGGGTAGTGGCGCCGCACGGCATCGAGCATCTTTTCCTTGTGAACGTAGATCAGCACCCGGCCGCCGACAGCATCCCACAGGCCCGAGCGCCGAACCTTGTGCGGCTGAAACACCACATCGCCGTCGGACAGGATCACCGTGGACCCGAACGTGTTCAGTCGCTCGATGACGGCGAGGGCATGCGGATACAGACGATCCGCGAACGGGTAGTCGATGAGGAAGGCCGACATTTGCAGCAGACGCAGATCACTGCCCTGCCCCAACTCGGCATCCAGGCGGTAGCGCTGCAACGCGCCCAGGTAGTCCGCGTAGCCGAGTTCGTCGCGCAAACTCTCGAAGATGGTCCAGTAACGCGCCGCACTGGCGGTGCCGAATTCAAGCTCCAGGTGGCCGCGCAGGTCGGCAATGACCCGGTCGTTGTCGAGCAGCGTGTTGTCCACGTCGAGCAGAAAGACGACGTCTTGCGGTCTTGTCATGGCGCAGGCTTCTCGACGTGTCCACCGAACTGGTGTCGCATCGCCGACAGCACTCGGTTCGAGAAGTCCGCGTTGCCGCGCGACGTGAAGCGCGCGTACAGCGCCGCGCTGAGAACAGGCACCGGAACCCCTTCATCGATGGCAGCCTGGATCGTCCAGCGGCCCTCGCCAGAATCCGAAACCCGGCCGCCGTACTGCGCGAGCTCGGGGTCGGACGCCAGCGCCGAAGCCGTCAGGTCGAGCAGCCAGGAACCGATGACGCTGCCACGGCGCCACAGCTCGGTGATCTCGGGCAGGTTCATCTCGAACCGGTACAGCTCGGGGTCGCGCAGCGGCGTGGTTTCGGCGTCGTGCTCGCTCTGAGGTTGACGGTCGCGCTGACCGACGTTGGCGTTGCGCAGGATGTTCAAACCTTCGGCGTACGCCGCCATCACGCCGTACTCGATTCCGTTGTGGACCATCTTGACGAAGTGCCCTGCCCCGTGCGGTCCACAGTGCAGGAAGCCTTCTTCGGCACTGCCCGCAACGCCCTTTCGGCCGGGCGTGAGCGGTGCAGCTTTGATCCCTGGGGCCAGTGCAGAAAAGATCGGCCGCAGGTGTTCGAACACGTCGGCTTCGCCGCCGATCATCAGGCAGTAGCCACGCTCCAGGCCGGCCACGCCGCCACTGGTTCCGATGTCAAGGTAGCGAATGCCTCGGGCCTGCAATTGCGTGCCGCGCCGCATGTCGTCGCGGTAGTGCGAGTTGCCTCCGTCGATGACGATGTCGCCGGCTTCAAGCAACGGCAGCAACTCGCCCAGCAGCTCATCGACGGCCCCCGCCGGCACCATCAGCCAGATCGCACGTGGCTTCGCCAACCGCATGACCAACTCTTGCAGCGACGCCGTGCCGGTGGCGCCGTCTTTTTGCACATCAGCCACTGCCGCTGGCCGCCTTGCATAGACGACGCACTGATGTCCGCATTTCAACAGTCGGCGAACCATGCTGGCACCCATCCGACCCAATCCGATCATGCCGAGTTGCATCTGGTTTCTCCGTCGGTGCGCGCGCGGCGCAGGTTGATGTCGACCGCATGGCTGCGTGGGCGGTTTGCGTGGGCGGTATCACCACGCCCCATTGGCTTCGATGCCGTCCGAACCGGTCTTGCGCACACTGCGCGCGAGACCGGAACCGAAGGCGATGCGGTCATGGCGACATTCAGCATGCACAGTGAACGCGATGCACAGGGGGCGTCTGTGCGCTGGCGCACTCAGTGAAGTCCGCCGGCAGGTCAGCGCGCTCCCTTCATCTCGCCCGAATAAACAGCAGTGGGTTGCGACACTGAGCGGCCACTCTGGTGGCAACCGATCCGAGCACGGCAGATCGCAACGCGCCGATGCCGTGCGAGCCCATCACCAGCAAATCAAGCTTGCTCTTCTTGGCATGCGCGGCGATCTTGTCGCCCGGGTTGTTGCCGGTCAAGCGGATTTCTGTCGTCTGCAGAGCTGCCTTCGCCAGCAACTTGCGCGCTGGCGCCATGGCACTCTCGAACGCCGCGTGGGTCATCGCCTCGACCTGTTCTGGCTTGAACCCCGGCACAGGTGCGGCACCGAAGAAGCCAGGAACGACGAGGTTCAACAAGTCTGGCACCACATGAATCAGCGTGACCGAGGGTGACGCGCCGAACAGGGCGCGGTGCTTGACGAAGTAACGAACTGCGGCGATGCCGTACTTGCTGCCGTCGAGCGCGATGCCCACCTTCAATGCGTCGTTCTTCGGCGCGACGGTGCCGCGCAATACCAACAAGGGGATGTCGCAAGATGCCAGCACGGCATTGGTCACAGATCCGAAAAGCAGGCTTTTGAATCCCGTGTGGCCATGTGAGCCCATCACGATCAGATCGGCCGCATCTGAAACCGCAACCCTGGCAACTTCAGACCCCGGGTTGCCGACCACGTACCTGGCGCGCGCCGGCAAACCGGCCCGTTTGAGCGTGGCCAAGGCGGGCTTGAGGACTTTGTTCGCCTCGGACTCGTGATACGAATGCCAAGTTCCTTCCCGGCGTAACGCGCGGCTCGCGCCGGCACCGGATACTGGACATTGAGAAGGTCGACCTCCGGCTGGTTGAGGATCAGCGTATCGCGTGATGCGACGAACGCGACCGCAGCGTTGCTGAAGCTGCTGCCGTCGACGGGTAGGAGAATTCGCATGGGGTCCCTTTTCTTTTGCGTGAGAAAGCCTTTGGAAATCAGCTCGCCGCGAGCGGTTGCACCGCCTTGCCCAAATCGTCATCGGCGATGAGATGCTTGACGATGGTCACCGGCAACGGGGAATCACGCAGCACCTGGTGCGACACCGAGCCGAGCAGCGCACTGCGCAGCGCGCCCATGCCGCGTGCCCCCATGACGATGGCCGCGCACCCGTGATGCGCTGCGACATCGAGCAGGGTCAGTGCGGGATCACCGGTGCCGATCTCGCGCTCGAACGGAACTCCGGCGGCCTCCAGCAGCGCTTCAGCGCCTTCCAGCGCGCGCGCACCGACCGCACCGGTGACGCGTTCGAGCACCTCGGCATCGGGCGCCAGGATCATTTCGTAGACGAAGGTCGGTTCCTGCACGGTCGCCAGTACGAAGCTCGCCTGCAGGCCCTCGCGGTGCAAATACAAGGCGTGACGCACGGCGTCGAGGGCTGGCTCGGAGCCATCGACGCAAACGAGGATTTTCATGGGGTCCTTCATGAGGGGTCGGTGCCAACTCGGTGACTTGCTGCTCTTGCGCCGAAACTTCGCCAGCAAAGCACTGCGAGTTTGCGCGCCTCGTCCAGCAATAGCACGCTGGCTGCCGTGCCGGTGGCCAGCGTCCAGTCGCCCAGGTTCAAGGCCACGGTATCGAAAACGGCCTGCGCCGGCCCCCAGTTCACCACCGCGACCTGCAGCACAAGCACGGCGGCCAGCGCGAGCCAGAGCTTGCGGTTGTCGAACAACTGACGGTTGAATGCGGTGGTGGCATCGAAGCGGGCGTTCATCACGTTGAAGAACTGGAACAGCACGAAGGTCGTGAAGGCCAGCGTCGATGCATAGACCTGTTCACCTGTTTCGAGCCCGTGCATGTAGACCCCGAGCGTGCCCACCGCCATGGTGCCGCCGTAGGCGAGCAGACGCCCGAAACGTGACAGCGTGAGGATGCGCGCGTCGCTGCGGCGCGGCGGCTCGTTCATGACGCCGGGCCGCGAAGGCTCCAGCCCCAGCATCACGGCCGGCGGGCCGTCCATGATGAGGGCGATCCACAAGATGTGGATCGCCGTGAACGGCATCGGCAGACCCAGCAGTTGTGCACCGAAGACGGTGAGGATGGCACCGACACTGGTCGAGAGCTGGAAGCGCACGAACTTGACGATGTTCTCGTAGATGGTGCGGCCTTCTTTGACCGCTCCGACGGTGGACGCGAAGTTGTCGTCGACAAGCACCATCGCGGCGGCCTCCTTCGTCACCTCGGTGCCGGTGATGCCCATGGCGATGCCGATGTCGGCGTTCTTCAGCGCCGGGGCGTCGTTGACGCCGTCGCCGGTCATTGCCACCACATGCCCGCGCGCCTTCAGCGCCTGCACGATCTTCACCTTGTGCTCCGGGGCGACGCGCGCGAACACGGCGGTTTCTTCGATGTGGCGTGACAACTCGGCCACGTCGATGCGCTCCAGTTCAGCGCCGGTCAGCACCGCACCGTGCAGGCCCAGTTCGCGCGCGATGGCCGCAGCGGTGATGGCATGGTCGCCGGTGATCATCTTCACCTGGATGCCGGCCTGCTTGCACAGGCTGATCGCGTCACGCGCTTCGGGCCGAGGCGGGTCGATGATGCCCACCAGACCGACCAGGCTGAGTTGCTGCGCCCAGGGCATCAGGTCGGCGGCGGGGTCGAAGTCGCGCAGCGCAATCTCACGCTGGGCGATGGCCAACACGCGCATCGCCTGGCCGGCAAGGCGCGCATTCTCGGACTCGAACGCGGTGCGGGCGGACGCGTCCAGTGGCAGATCGGCGGCGGCGTGGAGATAGCTTGCGGCACGCGCCAACAACACATCGGGCGCGCCCTTCACGTGCATGCGCACCCGCTCGCCGTCGCGATGAAAAGTGGCCATGAACTTGTGCGCCGAATCGAAGGGGATTTCAGCCAGGCGTGGCGAGGTCGCCGCGAGGCGGCCAACATCGGTGCCGCCCTTGCCGATCAACGCCAGCAAGGCACCTTCGGTGGGGTCGCCGATCAGCTTGCCATCGCGCAAGCTGCTTTCGTTGCACAGCGCGGCCGTGGCAAGCAGCGGCTGGAAGTCCGGCAGCGACACACCGTCTTTCGTGGTGATTGAGCCCTCACCGGCATAGCCTTCGCCGGAGACCTCGAAGCGCCGGCCGCGATAGAACAGCTCGCGCGCCGTCATCTGGTTCAGGGTCAGGGTGCCGGTCTTGTCGGAGCAGATCACGGTGGTCGAACCCAGCGTTTCCACCGCCGACAACTTCTTCACGATGGCGCGGTTCTTCGCCATGCGATGCATGCCGATCGCCAGGGTCACGGTCACCAC
>JAYVCL010000331.1:0-4678 GCA_043749975.1 Burkholderiales bacterium | reverse complement strand
TTCGCGATGATCACGCTGGGTCTGGCCGAACTGGTGTTCGCGATGTCGCTGATGTTCTCGGAATTCTTCGGCGGTGAAGCTGGCATCGCCGGCAACCGGGTCACCGGGCAGCCCGTTTTGGGCATCAGCTTCGGCCCGCAAATTCAGGTGTACTACCTGATCGCGGCCTACACCTTCGTGTGTGTGGCCGCCATGTTCGCCTTCACGCGCACGCCGCTGGGCCGCATGCTGAACGCGGTGCGCGACAACCCCGAGCGCGTCGAATTCATCGGCTACAGCACCCAGAAAGTGCGCTACTTCGCCTTCATCATCGCGGGCTTCTTTGCCGGCATTGCGGGCGGCCTGGGTGCCTTGAGCTTCGAGATCGTCACCGCCGAAGTCGTTGGCGCAGGCCGCTCGGGGGCGTATTTGCTGTTCACGTTTTTGGGCGGCGCCACGTTCTTCTTCGGCCCGATGATCGGCGCGGTGCTGATGGTGGTGGCCTTCGTGCTGCTGTCGGAGTTCACCAAGGCCTGGCTGCTCTACCTGGGCCTGATCTTTTTGTTCATGGTGATGTACGCGCCGGGGGGCATTGCCAGCCTCGTCATGATGAACCTGCGCGTGGCCTCGTTCGGCAAGTTGCGGCAGTTGTGGCCTTCGTACCTGGCCGTGGGCGGCACGCTGCTGCTGGCGCTGGCGGGCGCGGCAAGCCTGATCGAGATGGTCTACCACCTGCAACTCGGCGCGGCGATGGGCCCGGAGCTGACGTTTCTGGGTCTGCACCTGAACTCGAAGGGACTGGGCAGTTGGCTCGGTGCCGGCACGGTGCTGGTCTGCGGCATGGCCCTTTTTGAAGTGGCGCGCCGCCGGTTTGCCCGCCAATGGGGCGCGGTTCAAACCGAGATCGAAATCGAGATCAAACGCCGGGAGGCACTGTGAACAGCGGGGCTGACGTCGCCGCCAAAGCGGCCAGCGAATTCGCGGTCGAACTGATCGACTTGCGCAAGAGCTTCGGCAAGACCGAGATCATTCGCGGCACCAGCCTGCAGGTGCGTGCCGGTGAGCGCGTGGCCATCATCGGCCCCAACGGTGCGGGCAAATCGACGCTGTTCAATTTGATCAGCGGCCGCTTCGGCCCCAGCAGCGGCGAGATTCGGCTGCACGGCCTGCGCATCGACGGGCTGAAGCCGTTCGAGATCAGCCGCCGTGGCCTGGCGCGCAGCTTCCAGGTCAGCAACCTGTTCACGCGCTTGTCGGTGTTCGAGAACATCCGCTGCGCCGTGTTGTGGGCGCTGGGCTATCGCTACGCGTTCTGGAAATTCCTGGCCAACCTGCGCGACGCCAACGAGCGCGCCGACGAGGTGCTGCAAATGATCAAGCTCGACAAGAAGCGTGACGTGCTGGCGATGAACCTGACCTACGCCGAGCAACGCGCGCTCGAGATCGGCATCACCATCGCCGGCGGGGCCGATGTGGTCTTGCTCGACGAGCCCACCGCCGGCATGAGCCGCAGTGAAACCACCCGCTTCATCCAGCTCATCCGCGAGATCACCGTCGGCAAGACTTTGCTGACGGTCGAGCACGACATGGGCGTGGTGTTCGGTCTGGCCGACAAGATCGCGGTGCTGGTCTACGGCGAAGTGATTGCCTTCGATGTGCCTGAAGCCGTGCGTGCCAACCCGCGCGTGCAAGAGGCCTACCTGGGCTCGGTGCTCGCCGAACACGCCGCGGGAGGGCATTGAACATGCTGCACCTGAAAGATGTTCACGCCTTCTACGGCAAGAGCCACGTGCTGCACGGCGTGTCGATGGACGTGAAGCCGGGCGAGATCGTCAGCCTGCTGGGCCGCAACGGCTCGGGCCGCTCCACCACCGTAAAGGCCATCATGGGCCTGGTCGACACCCGGGGCTCGGTGACCTGGAACGAGCGCGAGCTGGTGGGTGCCAAGCCGTTCGAGATCGCGCATCGCGGCATCGGCTACGTGCCCGAGAACCGCGACATCTTTCCCAAGCTCACGGTGCACCAGAACCTGATGCTCGGCCAGAAGCGCGGTGCGACCCAGGTTCGCTGGTCGTTCGACGACATGTACCAAATGTTCCCGCGCCTGAAAGAGCGGCAACACACGGCGGCGGGCGTGATGTCGGGCGGCGAACAGCAGATGCTGACCTTGTGCCGCACGCTGATGGGCGACCCCGACCTGATCATGATCGACGAGCCCACCGAGGGGCTGGCACCGAAGATCGTCGCGCAAGTGGCGGCCTATTTGAAAGAGCTGAAAAACCGGGGCGTCTCGGTGCTGCTGGTGGAGCAAAAGCTCACCATCGCGCTGGAGATTTCAGAGCGCTGCTACGTGATGGGCCACGGTGCCATCGTGTTCGAAGGAACCCCGGCGGACCTGCGCAACAACGCCTATATTCGCAAGGAGTGGTTGGAAGTCTAGAACGCGAAGCGAAGGGCGAGGGGCCCCGATCACGGGGATCGACCAGCGCAGCGTTCGGCGAAGAAGCGGGCTCGACGCCCGCGACTGAGAACCACGCCCACCGTGCGTTGTCACGGTCGAGACAGCGCATTTTTTTCTCCGCCTTCTAGAATCGCACGACCGTACTATTTTGCGGATTCGTCTCTTTCTCTTTCTCTTTCTCTTTCTCTTTCTCTCTCTTCACTTTGGGAACCGCACATGAGCGCCAACTACGAAGTCCGCGGCACGGTGGCCGTCATCAGCCTCGACAATCCTCCTGTCAACGGCCTCGGCCACGCCACGCGGCTGGGCATCACCACGGGGCTGGACAAGGCGCTGGGTGACTCGGTGGTCAAGGCCGTCGTCATCACTGGTGCCGGCAAGGCGTTCTCGGGCGGTGCCGACATTCGCGAGTTCGGCTCACCCAAGGCGATGGCCGAACCCAACTTGCTGAGCGTGATCGCCGCCATCGAGGCCAGCCGCAAGCCGGTCGTTGCCGCGGTGCACAGCGTGGCCATGGGCGGCGGGTTGGAGCTGGCGCTGGGCTGCCACTACCGGGTCGCGTCCGCGGGCGCACTGATCGCCTTGCCCGAGGTCAAAATCGGCCTGATCCCCGGTGCCGGTGGCACGCAGCGACTGCCGCGCGTGCTCGGCGTCGAGAACGCGCTGAACATGATCGTCAGCGGCGAGCCGGTGAAGAGCGAGTTGCTGGCCATGGTGCCGGGCCAGACGCTGTTCAACAAGATGATCGACGGCGACTTGCTGACGGGTGCCGTGGCCTACGCGAACGAGATGGCCTATGTGCGACCGCTGCCGCTGGTGCGCAACTTGAAGGTCTCGCACCCGAACGCCGATGCGTACTTCCAGTTCGCCCGCAACAGGGTCGGCGGCATGTCGAAAAACTTCCCCGCTCCGCTGAAGTGCGTCGAGGCGGTGGCGGCGTGTGTTCGCATGAAGTTCGACGAGGGCATGAAGGTCGAGCGCGAACTGTTCACCGCGCTGATGTCCACAGCCGAATGCAAGGCCCTGCGCCACGCCTTCATGGCCGAACGCGCCACCACCAAGATTCCCGACGTGCCGGCCGACACGCCGGTGCGCAGCGTCGCCAAGGTTGCGGTGATCGGTGCCGGCACCATGGGCGGCGGCATTGCGATGAACTTCCTGAACGCCGGCATTCCGGTGGTCATGCTGGAGATGAAGCAAGAGGCGCTGGACAAGGGACTTGGCGTCATCCGCAAGAACTACGAATCGCAGGTCAAGAAGGGCAAGCTCAAGCAAGACAAGTACGAGCAGCGCATGGCCCTGCTGAGCACCACGCTCAGCTACGACGGCTTGAAAGACGCCGACCTGGTGATCGAAGCGGTGTTCGAGGAAATGGGCGTCAAGCAGCAGGTGTTCAAGCAACTCGACGAAGTGATGAAGCCCGGTGCCATCCTGGCCAGCAACACGTCCACGCTCGATGTGAACAAAATCGCTGCCTTCACCAAACGCCCGCAGGACGTGATCGGCATGCACTTCTTCAGCCCGGCCAACGTGATGAAGCTGCTGGAGGTGGTGCGCGGCGAGAAGACCGCGAAAGACGTGCTCGCCACCGTGATGCAGCTCGGCAAGAAGATCAAGAAAACCTGCGTCGTGTCGGGCGTGTGCGACGGCTTTATCGGCAACCGCATGATCGAGCAGTACTCGCGCCAGGCCGGCTTTTTGCTGGAGGAAGGCTGCACGCCGCAGCAGGTCGACAAGGCGGTCGAGAAGTTCGGCTTTGCGATGGGCCCGTTCCGCATGGGCGATCTGGCCGGCAACGACATCGGCTGGGCGATACGCAAACGCCGCTACCTTGAAAAGCCGAACATGCGCTACAGCAAGACGGCCGATTTGCTGTGCGAAATGGGTCGCTACGGCCAGAAGACGGGAGCCGGCTGGTACGACTACCTGCCGGGCAAGCGCGACGCACTGCCCAGCGCGCCGGTGGTCGAGATGATCGAGAAGCACCGCGCCGACCTGGGCGTGAAGGCGCGCAAGATTTCCGACGACGAGATCGTGCACCGGCTGGTCTATTCGCTGGTCAACGAAGGTGCCAAGATCGTCGATGAAGGCATTGCGTCCAAGGCCAGCGACATCGACATGGTCTACCTCACTGGCTACGGCTTCCCGTTGCACCGGGGCGGGCCGATGAACTACGCCGATCAGGTCGGGCTGTTCAACGTGGTCGCCGCCATGAAGCGCTTTGCCGCCAACCCGCTC
>JAYVCL010000330.1:0-9980 GCA_043749975.1 Burkholderiales bacterium | reverse complement strand
ATGGGGTGCAAGGGGTCGTGAGTTCGAATCCCACCGTCCCGACCAATGATGTCAATGGGTTAGCTCCGACAACGAGCTAACCCATTTTCTTTTTGAGGTTGAGAGTCAGTTCTTGGCTGCCGTTCATTGCGACCTTTCGGGACCATGCGGGCCACATTCACGTCAGGCGACTTGCATTCGACGTCGCGGTGGGCGAGCCTTCGAACGGCACAGAGTGTCACATGATCGCGGCCCCGCGCATCTACACTTTCCACCCGAGGTGCCAACGCCTCGACTTCCACTTCATTGGAGACGACATGAACACCCTCGAAATTGCAAACCGACTGGTCGAACTGTGCAAGCAAGGAAAGAACGACGAAGCGAAGTCAATGTACGCAACCAACGCCGTGAGCGTCGAAGCGTTCGCACCGCCCGGCACGCAGCAAGAGGCGAAGGGCTTGGCCGCAATCAAAGCCAAGGGTGAGTGGTGGCGTGCCAATCACGAGATTCATTCCGCCGCGGTCACCGGACCGTGGCCTCATGGCGACCGATTCATTGTCGGTTTCCAATACGAAGTGACGAACAAGCCATCGGGCCAAAGAATGAAGATGGACGAGGTCGGCCTCTTCACCGTCGAGGGCGGAAAGATCGTTCGCGAGGAATTCTTCTATTCGGGCGGGATGTAAGTCCGCGACGGACCTGTGGAACGCGCTGATTGCAGATCTTCGAGCAAGCGTGCGGCCACGGCTTCTTCGTCGATGGCGAGGCCGGCTGCACGCATCGCACTTGCCAGAGCTTGGTCCCACAGCGCTTCAGTTTGCGCGCCCCGCAGGTGCCGACCGGGGCGCGGTGCCGTGGCCAGCGCAGCGTCGTAGTCGCGTGCGCTGAAGCGCCATGGCAGTGCGCCGTGCGCCTGCAGCATGTGGTTGCCGATTCGCACGCCCGGCCAGTCGAAGTCGCCGTGGTAGTGCAGCACTGCGCCGGCCTGTTCGAGCAGATGCAACAGGGTGCGCTGGGCGGCGGCTGGCATGCCGTCGGTGCACACCATCGGCGCGCAGCGCGTGCCCAGCCGGTCGGCGGCAATGGCCAGCAGATTCGGGTTTTCGCAGACGAACACGCAGCGGCCCGAAACGTCCAGGCGCGGTGGCGAACGCAGCAAGGCCCGCAGTGACAGATAGGCCGGCTCGCCAGCGCGCAGCTCGGCAAATTCGGTCGACCCGGCCTTCTTCAGCGGCAGGTTCAGGCACAGCGCCGGCCGTGCGAGTTCGTTGACCAGCACGCCGACGCCGGCCCAGAGTTCGCGCGTGGTCGCCGGGCCTGCCTCGCGTGCTTCGTCGGCCGGCGTGTTGTCGAACACATCGATCGGCGCACTGCCGAGGTTCTCCTCGACGCCACGGTTGCGCAGCGCCGCCAGCACCAGCGCCGCGACTGAGCAGCCCGGGTCCAGCGCATGCGCATCACCGAGCACGTCGGCCGCAAGCTGGGCACGCGTCAGGCCTTGCGCTGGCAAACGCCGCAGCACCGCTTGCGCCTGCGCCAGCAATGAACCCGCCACATCGGCTCGCTGGCGGCACAGCCGCTTCAG
This sequence comes from Burkholderiales bacterium, assembly GCA_043749975.1. Lineage (GTDB taxonomy): Bacteria > Pseudomonadota > Gammaproteobacteria > Burkholderiales > Burkholderiaceae_C > JANYJJ01. The sequence goes on along the minus strand of JAYVCL010000330.1, from coordinate 8,416 downwards.
CAAGCCCAGGCCGGCGGGCAGCGTCAGCAGCGCTTGCAACTCGGGCTGGTCGCAGTCAGCCAGCGCCTGTTGCCATTGCCTGTTCAGGTCATGCCGCTCAGACAAAAGGTTAGTGATCGGCCCGTCGAGTTGTTCCAGTGCGGCGCGCAGCGTCTGCGCAATGCCCGCGCGGCGCAGCGCGGCATCGACGGCCAGCACGTCCACCTGGACTGATGCGGCACCGCGAACGGGGCGGCCCAGCAGCGCTGCCAGCGCGCGTTGCTCCAGCTCGTTCAACTGGCCCAGGCGAAAGGCAGTCAACACGTCGCCCGGAAGCGCGCGCTCGTAACGCTGTCGCAGGCGCTGGCGCAGCGCGGCCAGCCCGACCCCGCCGAGCAGGCGCTGCAAACGTGCGTCGAGCTCAGCGGTCATGCGCTGCTGCTCATTTTCAGGAGAAGCGCCGGTCCGGATCAGCTTCACGCCGGCGCGCCTTGCCGTCCCAGGTCCAGCGCGACACATGCACCGCGTCGACGCCTTCGCGGCGCTGCAACTGGCAGATGGCGACGCCCGGCAGCTCGGCGTAGCAGGCCCATTCGCGTTCGCTGGTGATCACGAAGTCGAGATCGAACTCGCGGATCAGGCCCATGCAGTGGGCGCGCGCTGCATCGTCGATGCCGGCAAAGGCTTCGTCCAGCAGCACCAGCCGCGGCGCCAGCGCGTAGGCGCCCTGGCTGTAGAAGCTGGACACCGCCGCGAACAAGGGCACCGTCAGGCCCAGCGCACGCTCGCCGCTGGAGGCCGGGCCCGACAGCGGACGCCACTGCCCGTCTTGCCAGCGCTGCACCCGAAAGCGGTGCCACTGCCGGTAATCCAGCGCCCGCGCGAGCTGCTCGAACAGGCTGCCGCCACCGCCGCTGTTGCCAGCACCACCTCCGCCGCCACGCACGTCACCGCTGGTTGTGGTGGCAACATCGGCGCGCGCCCGCTCGGCCGCAATGCGCTGCTGAAGCATCGCGCCGACCACGCTGCGGTCTTCCGCCGACCACAGGTCGGTGCTGGTGTGCAGCAGCCGCTTGCGCGCGGCCTCCAGCCCCACCGGCGCGCCTTCGGCACCTTCGGGCAGCGGCTGCCATTGAAGGCGAAAGCGCACGCCGGTCGAGGTCGGGCGCTTGTGCAGCTCCTTGTTGATCGACACCACCTGGCGCTCGGCTTCTTGCAGCAGCTTCTGCACCGCCGCAGCGATCTCGGCTTGCAGGTGGTTTTCGAGCACCTTGCGTTCGCCGGCGGTCAGCAGCTCGCGGCGCTCGGTGATCTCGCGCGCGAGTTGCTGCGCCAGCGCGTCTGGCTGCTGCGGCTGGTTGCGGTACATCACGCTGACGACCAGTCCGTAGTCATTGGTCTCGGCTTGCGCCTGTTGGCCGAGCGCGGTCAGCGTGCGGCCCAGCTCGCTGTAGTCTTGCGACACCTGGGCCTGCACACGGGTCCAGGTGTCGTCGTCGTCGGGTGTCGCGATCAGCGCTTGCTCCACGCTTCGCGCCAGGCCCAGCGCCGGGTCGATGGTCCACGCGCTGCGCAGGTCGGGCGGCTCGGTGTCGGGCAGCGCTGCGGCCAGCAGCCCGGTAGCGGCAAAGCCTTGCAGACGGGCGACGGCGTGCAGGCGCAACGCCACACGCTCCAGCAAGGTGGCCTCGCCATCTTGCGCGCGCTGCTCGGCACGGGCACGGTTCTCCAATGCGCTGCGCAGCGTGTCAGACCTTGCTTTGAAGCGGACTTCAGCTTCGCGCGTGGCCAGCCGCGCCTCGGTCAACCGCTGCTTCAGTTCATCGACCTGCGCCCCCACCGAGGCGCGCAGCGTTTCCAGCCGCATCGAGGCGGCGTCGGCCTCTTTGCGGCGATCGGTCAGTTGTTGCTCGCGCAGCAAGGCGTCTTGCGCCGCCTGCGCTTCGCGCTGCCGCTGCTGCGCCAGCTCGGGCACACACAAGCGCCATTCGGCGGCCGCTTGCGACACCGCTTGCAACGCTTCGCCCAGCTCGACCAGCGCCTGTTCGATGCCTTGCAGCGCTGCCACGTTGTCGGGCAGCCGCAGGTCTTGCGCGTCGGTGTTCAAGCGCTCGCGGGCAGCTTGCAACTGCTGCACCGCCTCGCGCAGCGGCGTCTCGGCCTGGGCCAGCCGGGTGCGTGCCGTTTGCACCTCGCGCTCGGCCGCAGCGGCCTGCGCATGCGCGGCGCGCAGGGCGTCGTCAGATGGCGCGTCGCGCCATTCGTTGGCAGCCTGTTGGCGCTGCAGGTCGTGCTGCTCGGTCTGCGCTCGCAACGTGTGTTCGACTTGCGCGAGCTGCTGCGCACGCTGGTCGATCTCGGCCATGCGGCGCTCGCGTGCCGCCGCCCGCGCCGCAAAGCCGATGAAGGCCGCCGCCGGTTTGTGCCACGCCCCCGCCAGCGCACCGACCCGAAAGCGGCCGTCGGGCGACACCCAGGTCTCGGCGTCGACGGGCTCTTGCATGCCGCAGGCGATGCCTTCCAACAGTGCGTTGACGACGGCTGGGAGCACGGGTGCGGCCATCGACTCGGCGCATGCCAGCCACCGAGCGAGCGATGCGGGGTGTGCAGGGCGACCCAGCACCTGCGTGTCGTGCAGCGGCGCGCCGGCTGCGGTGGTCAAGCTGCCGTCGGGCGTGACCCAGGCATCGAGCAAACCTGCCGCTTGCAGTGACGCCTCCAGACCGGCGCGCTCGGCCGCATCGACATGAGCGCGAAACTCGACCAACTGCCACAGCGGTGCACCGGCACGTGCCTCGCGCGTGCCGGCTGCGCGTGTCGGCGGAGCCGGCGGCACGGCATCAACGCCTTGCGCCAGCCGTGCGCGCTCCTCGGTCAGCGCCTGTTGCTCGGCTTGCAGTTCGCGCTGCAGGCGCGCCAGTTCGGCCTGGCGCTCGGCCAGTCGCTGGCTGGCCTGCGCCTGCGCGGCTTGCAGTGCCAGCCGCGCCGGGTTGTCGCCTTGCAGCGTGCTGACCCAATCGGCCAACGCTTGCAGCGCCTCGGTCCAGAGCCTGGGTGCGGCCACGAGCTGCTGCAGGCCGTCGACATGGCCCTGCCAGACGTCGAGCAGGCTGTGACCTTTTTGCTCCACGTCGCCGTCGGCCTGCTCGCGACGCGCGGCGGCTTCTTCGAGCGCGTCGCTGCGCTCGTCGCGCTGTTGCTGCAGGCGACGCTCTTGCTGCTCGGCCTGTTCAAGCTCGGCGCAGCGGCGTCGCAGCAGCGCCAGTTGCTCGCGGCGCTGGCCCAGCAAAGCGCGCAGATCGTGGCGCGCGGTGTCGAAGGCCAGTGCGTCCAGTTCGGCCAGCGCAGGCACGGCGGCGGCAGCCAGCGGGTTCAGCGCAAAGCTCTCGGCAATACCGGCTGCGCTGGCAACGCGTTCAGTCTGCAGGCGCACTTCGGCCAGCGTGTGCTCAGCCTGCGCGGCGCGCGCGGCGCGTTCGCGCAGGGCGATGCTTTCGCGCTGCAAGCGGGCCTGCGCTTCACCGCGCGCCTTGACGGCGTCGTCGGCATCGCGCTGGCGCGCCAGCGCGTCGCCTCCGGCCTGCTCCAGGCGATTGGCGTCTTGCATCAGCGGGTCAGCCTGCAGCGTCTCGAGGCGGGTGCGGCTGTCTTGCAACGCGCGCTCTGCTGCATCGAGCGCATCTTTGCAAACGCCCTCGTCGGCCTGTGCCGCTTGCAGCGCGGTGCGTGCGTCGTTGAGGGCGCGGCTGGCTCCGTCGAAGCCGCTTTGCGCGCTGCGCAAGCTGCGGGCCTGACGCCGCGCCTGAGTGGCGGCATAGACGCGGTAGCGCCGGTTGAACTGGCCCACCGCCTTGGCCAGCGCCTCGTATTCTTCCAGCTCGCGGCGGAATTCCTCCAACTGGTTCAGCGCATCGGCCACGTCGGTGAGCAAGTCGCTGGCCAGCGGCGGCAGCGCCTCGGTCAGCGCGGCAGACAGGCTGCCTTCATCGGGCTTCTTCGACAACTGCGGCTGCCGCAACTGGATCAGCGTGTCCATCAGCGCGGCGTAGCGCGTCGGGCCCAGGCGAAACAGCCGCTCGTCCACCGCGCGCCGGTAGCTGGCGGCGGTGTCGAAAACCTGCCCGCAACCCGCCAGGCGCTCGCGCAGCCGCTCCTTGGTCAGCACCACGCGCTGCTCGCTGGTGAGCCAGATGTCGCGGCCTATGCGATGTTGCCGAGGTTGCGGGTGTTGTTGGGGTTGGCCATTGGCGGCGCTTTCTTCAAGCACGAAATACCAACTGTCGACCTGCGTGCGCGCGGCCGCTGCCGACAGGCCGCAGCCCAGCGTCAGGTAGTGCGCTTTTCCTTCGGCATCGACGCGGCCGAACTCGATCCAGGCGTAACCCATGCGCCGCTCGTGGCGGCCGAGCAGCAGGTTCCAGGCCATCTTCTTGCCGCTGTCGCCATCGGGCTCGATGCGCGACGACTTGAGCTGCGCATCGAACAAGAACGGCAGCGTGAGCGACAGCACCTTCGACTTGCCGGTGCCGTTGTTGCCGCGCAGCAGCAGGTGCCCATCGTGAAACCAGAACTCTTCGCTGTCGTAGTGAAACAGCTCGACCAGGCCCAGGCGCAGCGGCTGCCAGCGCGCCAGTGCGGGCTCGGGCAGGGCAGGGCGGCTCGGTGCGGCTGCAGTTTCGATGCCGCTTTCGATGCCGGTTTGGGGATCTGGCTCGAACAATTCGGTCATGCGGATTCGGTCATGCGGATTTGGTCATGGGGTTGGACTTGGAGAATCGAACAGGTCGCGCGGCACGGCAGGCACCACCTTCTTGATGCGCGGCGCGCCCACCGCAAAGCGCGCCAGCGCCGGCAGCGGGCGCACCTCGTCTGCGCTGCGCGCAATCAGTTGCAGCTTGTGCAGCCGCTCCAGCGCGCCGGCCGCAAGTTCATGCTCTGAGCCAGGCTCGCGCGCCGACTTGCGCCAGTGGCTGCCGTGCCGCTCGCGCGCGCGCCGCACAAACGCGCTGACCTGCGCCAGCGTCGTGACCGGAACGGGAACGTCTTGGGTGCGACTGTTGCGGTAGCCGCTGGCCAGCAGCTCGGCCACCAACAACGTCACATGCGCGTCGGTGCCTTCCGCGGGCATCGCGATGTCGGTCAGCGTGCCGTCTTCATCGACCAGCGCCAGCCCTTCGGCGCGCTGCTCGGCGCTCAGCCCCGCCGCACTGCACAAGCGCGTCGCCATCGGGCCGCGCTGGTTCGCGAAGTAGGCGCGCGTCTCGGCGTCCAGCGCGTCCGCGTAGAGCACCGGGTCGTCGAGCAGGCGGCGCGACAGTTGATGGCGAATCGCGTTGCGGCGTGCTTCGTCGCTGTCGGTGCGTGGCTCGTCCACCAAGGCGTGCAGACGCGCGTCGAGCGTGATCGGCGCAGCGTCGGCGCTCCAGGTCGATGGGCCGCGCACCGCCGCCAGCATGCCGGCCAGCACGCGGCGCTGGATGTCGTAGAGCGCATCGCTTGCTCCCCCGCCGCCGCCAACGTCGCTCTCAGCGCGCACAAAGCCCTCTTCGTCGCCTGCCACGCGTTGCAGCACGCCGAGCTCGAGCAGGCTGCGGCACACCGCCACCAGTTCGCGCCGCTCATGCTGGGCCTGCAAGGTGAACGTGAAGTCGCGCGCCGCCAGGCTCGGGTCGGTGGCCAGCATCAGCAGCCGCTCACCCAAGACGCGCAGCGTGATTTGCGGGTCAGAACGCTCGAGCACGGCGCAGGCCAGGCACAGCAGCACATAACGGCGGCGCTCGTAGCCGGGCAGGCCGCGCGTCGCGTCTTCGAGGTGCGCCAAATCGGCAGGCCGCTTGTACAAGCGGGCAGCGTCGCGCTCGATTTGCAGTGTCCAGCCGGTCTCGCGTGCAAACCACACGCGCAATTCGTCGGCATGGCGCCGCACCGCCGCGAACTCGGCATGCGCAGGCGTCATCAACGGCGTCATCAACAAGGCGCGCAGCGCAGCGCAGACCTCGTCCGCCCGGTGGCGCGCCTGCTGCCAGCCGATGCTGCTGGTGTCGTCGGTCACGGCATCGCCTCCGCAAGTGTCGGCGTGATGCAGATCAGGTGATCGCGGCCACTCAGCACGCCGGCTGGTGTGGCGATGCGTGCCAGCGTGTCGGCCCCCAGCGGCTGCAGGCTGACGCGCAGCAGCCCGTCGGCCGTCTGCCGCTCGACCGCCTCGTCGGGTGAAGCCTGCGCTGTCAGCGCCTCGCCCAGCAGGCTGAGAAACAACTGAAACGCGTGCGCGTCGAGCAGGCCCAGGTCGGACAGCCGCGTGAGCTGCCCGGTGGCCAGCCGGGCCCGCGCCGCCTCGACTTGACGGTGCTCTTCAGCGAACTGGTGCGCCAGCAATTGGCGCTCATCGTCGCGTGCGCGCACTTGCGGCAGCGGGCCGCGCGACACCGCCTCGCCCAGCTCGCGCAGGCGCGGGTGGATCACGATGGCCGGCGCATCGGCCCAGCGGGTGGAGGCGGGCAGGTCGTGCGCAGCGGACTCAGGCGCATGCGCGACCGAAAAATGGCGCGCCGGGTTGAGCGCGAACGCGGCCCGCGCCAGCCGGTGCGCCGAACTCTCATCCGGACAATCGGCAAACCAGCCGGCGAGCGTGCGGAAGTCGGCCGAGCGGTCGCTGCGCCCGCTGCGCCGCTCGTTCAGCGCGGCCACGGCGGCCAGCAGCAGCGGAATGGCCGACCGTGCCTTGGAGCGCAGCACTTCGGCTTGCGCCGGCTCTGCGCTCGCGCTGACAAACCAGCCGCGCAGGCCCTTCCAGCGCTCGCGCCAGGCCTGCTGGCGCAGCACCAATGCTGCTGCAAGGTCTTGCGCATCGCCCGGCGCGGCATCGCGCGCTTCGCGCTGCGCGGCCTGCCACAGCAAGGCTTCGATGTGCGCTGCCAACGCCAGGATGTGCCCGGCGATGCCGCCCGAGCGGGCCACCAGGTCGCCGATAAAACGCTCCAGGTAGTCGATCAGCCGCTTCTTGTAGGCCACCACCGCATTGGCGTCGGCCTGCTGCAGCTCGATGCTGCGGCCGATGCCGACCATGAATGCCTGGGCGTTGTCGGCCAGGCTTTCGAACACCCGCACCAGGTCGCGCAGGGTTTCATGCACCTTGGCGGCGTCGGGCTGGGGCAAGGCGGCCAAAGCCAGCAGGCTTTGCAGCCGGTTGGCGATGTCTTCCAGTGCCACCGTTTGCAGCTCGGCCTGGCGCAGCAGGGCCTGGGCAAACACCCGCAGTGCAGACTCCACCGCTTCGCCGCCCTGCGAAAGGCGGTACAAGTAGCGGGCGCGGTAGAAGTCGCTCAGGTTGGCGACCCGCGCCGTGTCGGGCTGCGATTCGAGGTTGCCCCATTCGGTGAGTTGCGCCAGTGCCGCCTGAATTTCTTCGATGGCGGGCGCGACCCCGGGCCAATGCGCCTCGGCCTGAACTTCGTCAGGCCGCAGGTGCAGGCGAAACTGGCGTTTGGCGGCAGCAAAAGCGTCCATGGTGTGCCGGTACAGCGCCGACTTGTCGGCGCTGACATGGCGAAACAGCTCGCGGGTGTCAGCTTGCATCGCGCAGTGAAAATTGGGTCGGCATCGGCTGCGGATCGTACTTGGCTTTGCGCCGGCGACCCGCACCCGGGGCCGCGAGTGGCAGCGGTGGGCCGCGTCGAATTTGACGAGACAATACGCGGCAGCGTCGGCGCACGGTGGTGTGCGTTCATGCGAAAGACAAGGCAGGGGAATGATCGATGAGGGCAATCTTCAGCGTGGTGTCTTTGCTGGTCGTGGCTGCTGTCGTCGGCTTGCTGGTCATGAAGCAACTGAAATCCGCCGCACCTCTTGGGGCGGTTGAAGTGTCGGGGGCCGGCGCAAGCGCGCCGACCTCGAGCGGCACGCCGGCGCAGCAGTCACAGCAGCTTCAGGAGCGTGTGCGCAATGATGTGGCGCAGGCACTCGAGCAAGCCGCCGCAGCGCGCAAGGAAGAGGCCGACAAGTGACCGAAACGACGAGCGAGCCGGTCAGCGAACCGATCAACGATCCAGCGGACGAAGCCGCCATGCGCATTGCGCTGGACCAGGCGCGCAACGCCTGGCTGATCGGCGAGGTGCCGGTGGGTGCGGTGCTCATGCGGGCCGGCCAGGTGATCGCCACCGGCTACAACCGGCCCATTACCGACCACGACCCGACGGCGCATGCCGAGATCGTCGCCCTGCGCCACGCCGCAACCCTGCTCGGCAACTACCGGCTTCCCGAGTGCGAGTTGTTCGTCACGCTCGAGCCCTGCGCCATGTGCGCCATGGCGCTGATGCATGCGCGCTTGAAGCGCGTGGTGTTCGGCGCGACCGATCCCAAGACCGGCGCGGCGGGCTCGGTGACCGACCTCTTTGCACACACCGCGTTGAACCACCACACGCAACTGCAAGGCGGG
>JAYVCL010000329.1:0-4554 GCA_043749975.1 Burkholderiales bacterium | reverse complement strand
GCTTGCGCGCGGGGATTGCGGGTTGCCACACTGGTTGCCACAAAGAGGGCCGCCGCAACCCACGCCGACAGACGCGACGCGCGCGCAATCACGGGCTTTGCCGAGTCGTGAATGACAGAATGCCGTCGGCGTGAATGATGGCGCGCGCGATTTCTTCGGTGGGTGTGCGCTTGCTCATGGCCTGCTCGCGGATGATGCGGTAGGCCTCATCGTCGCTGATGTGGCGTGTGCGCACGAGAATCGCCTTGGCCTCGCTGATCTGGTTGGCGCACAGCAGCTTCTGCTCCAGCCGCACGACGCGCCGGCGCACCTCGTGAATCTCGGCATGCGAATGCATCGCCATCGCCAGCGACGACAAAATTCCGGCCGAACGCACCGGGCTGACCAGCACCGCGCGCGCCCCGATGCGCATGGCGGCGTCGACGACGGTGGGATTTTCATAGTTGATGACCGCGATCACCGGCACCGACGGCTCCCCGCTCATCCAGTTGCAACGAACCGCCGCGTGGTCCGGACGCACGGCGCAGAACACCACATCGACCGTGTCGGGCAGGTCGGGCAGCGGCGGCCACATCGTGATCACCTGGCAGCCGATGCGCTGGAGTTGCTGGGCCAGCATTTCGCCGTCGGCGTCTTTCGGATGAAACACCATCACCCGCGAGTTACGCAGGTTGCGCAGCAGGTCCGGTGTGGAACGCTGCACCCGCCCAGCGACGCCGCGCTCGGTGCCGTCCCTAGCCAACGACGTCTCCCAGGCCGACGCTGTCGATGCTCCATTCGTTGACCGCGTGGTTGACGAGGTAGGGATCGGCATCGACGCCGACGCGCGATTCGGCCACGACCAGGAATCGGCCATCGTCGCCGACGCGTCCGATGCGCGGGTACAGCCGCGTGTGGTGGTTGGCGGGGTCGATGCGCACGCGGCCCTGCGGCGCGTCGAACTCGCTGCCCAACAGGTAGGGCAGCAAGCGGTCGATCTCGTCCGAGCCCGACTGCTTCATGGCGCGCGCGAACATGTGGACCTGAAAGTAGGCCGCCTCCCAGCACATGTTGGGCTCGATCTCGTCGCCGTAGAGTGCGCGAAATCGCGCCAGGCACTCGCGGTTGACGGGGGTGTCGACCGCCTGGAAATACGGCGCTGCGGTGATGTGGCCGGCCGCGATTCGGGTGCCCATCTCGGACACCTCGGCCTCGCAGGTGGTGAGGCTGGCGATCGGCGTCTTGGCCGGGTCAATCCCGGCGTCGGCGCAAGCCTGGTACAGCATTCGCGTGCCCTTGCCGACGACGGTGGAGAAAACAAAGTCGGGCTGCTTGTCTTTGATGTCGCGCGCGATCGGCAGAAAATCGCGCTCGGTCGCGTCCAGGCGGACATAGCGTTCGGCCAGTTTGGTGCCGCCGGGCCGCTCGAGAATGAAGTCGCTCATGATGCGGTTCGACTCGTAGGGATAGATGTAATCGCTGCCCACCAAGTAGATCCGCACGCCGAAATGGCGCGTCATGTAGTCGGCCAGTTGTGCACTGTTTTGATTGGGCGCTGCACCCGTGTAGATGATATTGCGCGAAAACTCAAATCCTTCGTACGGCGTAGGGTACAGCAGCAGGCGCTGCCACTTTTCAACCACCGGCATCACGGCCTTGCGCGTGCTCGACATGTAGCAGCCGAAGATGACGTTGATGCGGTCGTCTTGCACCAGCTTCTCGGCCAGCAAGCGGTACTTTTGCGGCACGCATTCGGGGTCGTAGTGGACCGCCACCAGTTCCCGGCCGTCGATGCCGCCGCCATCGTTGATTTCACGGATGGCGAAGAAGGTTGCGAACAACTGAGAAATCTCGACACGCGATGTGGTGCCAGCGCGCGAGAACAGCACGCCGACACGGATGGGATCGGTGTTGGCCACGACGCAATACTCCTGAAAACGCGACGAACGCAAAAAACTTGAATTGGAAAATATTCTGGCACGAGGCTTGACAGTCTGTCGCGCATTAAATTAGTCTCACACACAAATCTTCGTGCCGTCGACAACATCGTCGACCAGCATCCCGGCATCAGCGCCTGACGGAACCCTCGGTTCCGTCAGGCGTTTTTTTTTCGCCGATCTGTTTTCAACTCTGGAGCTCCACCATGCAAGCTTTGTCCAGGCGTGTTCTTTTACAGGCTGCAGCCACCGTCGGCGTTTCGTCGGTGCTGCCACGCGCATTCGCGCAAAACGTCGTGAAGGTGGGCATCCTGCATTCGCTGACAGGCACCATCGCGCTGGCCGAAGCGTCGGTTGTCGACGCGGAAAAGCTGGCCATCGACGAGATCAACGCCGCTGGCGGCGTGATGGGCAAGAAGATCGAGGCCGTGGTCGAAGACGGTGCCAGCGATTGGCCCACCTTTGCCGAGAAGGCACGCAAGCTGCTCGAGCGCGACAAGGTCGCGGCCGTGTTCGGCTGCTACACCTCGGCCTCGCGCAAGGCGGTGCTGCCGGTGTTCGAGAAGGGCAAGGGCTTGCTGTACTACCCGACGTACTACGAAGGCCTGGAGCAGTCGCCCAACATCCTGTACACCGCGCAAGAGGCCACGCAGTCGGTGATCGCTGCGGTGAACTGGCTGGCCGCGAACAAGGGCAAGGATTTCTACCTGATCGGCTCCGACTACATCTGGCCGCGCACCACCAACAAGATCGCCCGCCCCACCATCACCAAGGCCGGCGCGAAGGTGGCCGGTGAAGACTATTTTCCGCTCGGCCACATCGAGTTCGGCTCGGTCATCAACAAGATCAAGGCCAGCGGTGCGAACGTGGTGCTCAGCACCATGGTGGGCGGCTCGAACGTGGCCTTTTACAAGCAGATGAAAGCCGCAGGCATCGACCCCAAGAAAATCACCATCCTGGCGCTCGCGGTCTCGGAAGAAGAGGTCTCGGGCATCGGCGCTGAAAACGTCGAAGGCGTGTTGAGCTGCATGGGTTATTTCCAGAGCCTGCCCAATGCCGCGAACCAGAAATTCGTCAAGGCCTTCAAGGCGAAGTACGGTGAAAAGCGCGTCACTGGCGACACCCTGGCCTGCGCCTACACGTCGGTGTACTTGTGGAAGCTGGCGGCTGAAAAAGCCAAGAGCTTCGATGTCGAGAAGGTGGTCGCCGCGTCGAGCGGGCTCGAGTTCGACGGGCCCGAAGGCAAGATCAAGTTCCACGGTTCCAACCACCATCTCTGGAAGCACGCACGCATCGGCGAGTTTCAAAAAGACGGCCAGGTGAAGATGCTGTACGAGTCGCCGCTGATCGAGCCGAACCCGTTCCCGAAGATCTGACGCGGCCCTTCGACCAACTCGGCGTGGGCGGATCAAGATGACTTTAGCGACCTTCCTCTTGCAGGCCTTCAACGGCCTGTCGCTGTTCACCGTGCTGCTGCTGATGGCGCTCGGCCTGGCCATCGTGTTCGGGCTGATGGGCGTCATCAACATGGCGCATGGCGAGTTGATGGCGATGGGCGCGTATGCCACTTACGCCACCGCGAGCGTGTTTCAGTCGCTGCTCCCGGGGGCGATGGATTTGTTCTTCGTCGTCGGCATCCTGGTGGCGTTTGCGGTGACCTTCGCCTTCGGCTGGTTGATGGAGCGCGGGTTGATCCAGTTCCTGTACCGGCGGCCGCTCGACACGCTGCTCGCCACCTGGGGCGTCAGCCTGATCCTGCAGCAGGTGTTCCGCCACGCCTTCGGCCCGAAAGAGGTCACGGTGCCGACGGTGTCGTGGCTGCAGGGCGCGGTCGAGGTGCTTCCGGGTGTGAGCCTGCCGCTGTCGCGCCTGTTCATCATCGTGCTCGCCTTGCTGGTGACCGCCGGCGTGTACAAGCTGCTGTTCAACACGCGGCTCGGCCTGCGCCTGCGCGCCGTGACACAGAACCGCGCCATGGCTGGCGCTGCAGGCATCGACACCGAGCGCGTCGATGCGCTCACCTTCGCGCTGGGCTGCGGCCTGGCCGGCATTGCCGGCAGCTCGTTCACGATGCTGGCCTCGACCGGCCCGGTGGCCGGGCAGCAGTACATCGTGGACACCTTCATCGTGGTGGTTTTCGGCGGTGTCGAGAGCTTGCTCGGCACGGTGCTGTCGAGCTTCCTGATCGCGCAGATGCAGTCGAGCTTCGAGTTCCTGATGTCGGGCTCGATGGCCAAGGCGACCATTTTGTTGCTGGTGATCGTGGTGCTGTACTTCCGGCCGAACGGGCTGTTCGCGTCCAAGGTCAGACGCTGATGGAACCGGGTGAACACAGTGCCGCGCTCCCCGTGCCGCCTATGAACAGTCTGCATCGCCCGGTTCGCGCCCGTGCGCCGCAGGCAGGCGCTGTGCAACCGCAGGCGGCCTTCCATTGGTGGAGCATCGGCGTGCTGGCGCTGCTGTTGTTCGTGGCGATCCCGTTGTCGCTGGATTCATTCCGGCTCGGCCTGGCCGCCAAGTACCTGTGTTTCGCATTTGCCGCTGTCGGCATCGTGCTGATCTGGGGCTACGGCGGCATTCTCAGCCTGGGGCAAGGCATGTTCTTCGGCCTCGGCAGTTACGCGGTGGCGATGTTTCT
>JAYVCL010000328.1:0-9127 GCA_043749975.1 Burkholderiales bacterium | reverse complement strand
TGGGTTCGACGACATCGGCCCGTTGGCGTCCGCGGCGCTGACCGCCGCACTAACCAGCGTCAGCGACACCAGCGTCGACACCAGCGTGGACGTCAGCGCCGCCTTGCATACCCGAATCGAACCTGGCATCGACATCTCCGAAAAATGCAGGGGCACCCGCCCCTGCCCTGGGTCACCGGTGGCTTGCATCGGCCGACCCCAAGGGGTCGTGCCGGATGCGCCGATCTGCGCCTTGAACTACAGGCCGAACACCATCAACGCGCCCTGGTCGGTCGGCATGCTGGTGAACGGCTCGCCGTAGAGCACCTTGTAGTCGTCGCCCGCCAAGCCGCCCCAGCCGGTCATCACGGCAACGTACTGCTTGCCCTTGGCCGAGTAGCTGATGATGCCGCCGTTGTGGCCCTGGCCATTGTTGTGCGACCACAGTTCCTTGCCGGTGTTGGCGTCGAGCGCGCGCAGGTAGCCGCGAGCGTCGGGCACGAACACCAGGTTGCCCTTGGTCGACAACAGGCTGGCCAGCGGCGGCTCGGCGTACTGGACCTCCCACTTCATGGCCCCGGTGATCGGGTCGCGGGCGCTGACGTGTCCATGCGCCTTGCTGCCGTCCGGATTGGTCTTGTTGACGGTGAAGTTGGAGCCGATGTTGAGTTGCGCCATCGGCTCGAGGATGGGTGTCGTCTTCACTACATCGAGGTCCATGCACCACTCGTTGCCGACCTTGTAGTACAGGCCCGTGCCGGGGTTGTACGAGCCCGCGTTCCAACTGTAGCCGCCAGCGATGAACGGGCACAACGCCGAGTGCTTGCCCTCGGCCATGTCGCGTCGGCCGATCAGCTCGCCCGTCTTCGGGTCGATGTCTTTGACGAAGTTGATGTTCTTCACGCCGCGCCAGACGTTTTGAACCTTCAACTGCGGGTCGTAGACGAACACGAAACCGCCCTTGTTCGGGTGCACCACGTACGACTTGCCGCCGCGCTCGATCATCACGAACTCGCCCACCGCGCTGTCGAAGTCCCAGGCGTCGTGCGGGATCTCCTGGTGGAACGACTTGAGCTTGCCGGTGTCGGGGTCGAGTGCAAGCACCGAGGTGGTGTACAGGTTGTCGCCCGGACGCGCGCCCTTCGTCTTCCAGTCGGCACCGCCCCAGTCGTAGAGCGGCGCCGGGTTGGCCGTGCCCCAGTACACCGTGTTGGTCTTCGGGTCGTAGCCACCAGCCATCCAGCCGCCGCCGCCGCCGGTCTTCATCGAGTCGCCGCCCCAGGTCTTTTGCGCCGGGTCGCTCGCGTCGTTGCCGCCCACGGTAAGGAACTCCCACGTCTTCTTGCCGCTCGCGGCGTCGACCCCGAAGATCGGCCCGCGATACGGCCACTCGCCGCCCTGCGAGCCGATGATGACCTTGCCGTTGACGAACAGCGGCGCGCCGGTGAAGCCGACGGTCAGCTTCTTCGAATCGATCAGCGGTGCCTCCCATTTCAGCTTGCCGGTTTTCATGTCGACCGCGACCAGCTTGCCGTCGAGCGTTCCCATGTAGATCAGGCCGTCGCCGATGGCGATGCCGCGGTTGTACGGCGAGTGCGTTTGCTTGGACACCAAGTCGTCATCGAGCTTTTGCTTGTAGGCCCAGATCAGGTCGCCTGTGGCACCGTCGAGCGCGAAGATCTGGTTGTACGAGCCCGAGTAGTAAAGGATGCCGTCGACCACCAGCGGGAACGATTGCAGCCCTCGCGTCGACTTCGGCGTGGCGTGACTCCAGGCCACCTTCAGGTCCTTCACGGTCGACGTGTTGATCTGGTCGAGCCCGCTGTAATGCCACGACTTGTAGGTGCCGTGGTAGGTCATCCAGTCGGCAGGGTTCTTGTCGGCGTCGAGCAGACGCTGACTGGTGACGTCGGCCGCGCGCGCGGACGTTGCGAGGCCCACGATTGCGGTCGCAACCAAGGTGCAGGCCACGGACAGTTGCCATCTTTTCTTCATGAAATATCTCCTGGTTCTTCAACGATAAAAGCCGCCCTGCCATCGCAGTGCGGAATGATGCCGCAGCGCAGTGTAGGCCTCACACTGGCGGTTAGGTTGCGAGGTAGACCAGTGTTTTCCCTCGAAACTATTGACCCCTTCCGCTTCTCTTGCCGCGTCGGTTTTCCGGTGCACGCGGCGTCACGAACATGTGGGCCAGACACGGCTAGACATCGACACGCGCTGGCCCAAACAGGACGCGTCGGCATGGCTTTTTGCCGGGGTCAATACGTCGCGCGCCCCCCCGACAAATCGAACACCGCGCCGGTGCTGAACGAACACTCCTGCGACGCCAGCCAGGCGATCATCGCGGCGGCTTCTCCGACTTCGAGGAAGCGCGCCATCGGGATCTTGCTCAGCATGAAGTCGATGTGCTGCTGCGTCATCGTGTCGAAGATCGCTGTCTTCGCCGCCGCTGGCGAGACCGCGTTGACGAGCACGCCCTGGGTCGCGAGTTCTTTGGCGAGCGACTTGGTCAGCGCGATCAGCCCCGCCTTCGAGGCGCTGTAGTGTGAGGCGTTCGGGTTGCCTTCCTTGCCCGCCACCGAGGCGATGTTGACGATGCGGCCATAGCCTTGCTGGATCATCTGCGGCACCACCGCGCGGCAGGCGAGAAACGGGCCGACCAGGTTGACCTCGATGACGCGGCGCCACACCTCGGGCGCAAGCTCCCAGGTCGGCGCATTGCCGCCGGTGATGCCGGCGTTGTTGACCAGGATGTCGATGCGGCCATGCGCCAACACAGCGGCTTGCGTCGCGGCGGCAATGTCGGCCTCGGCGCTCAGCTCGACGATCGACGTGCTGACGCGGCCGAGCTTGCGCAGCGCGTCTTCGGCTTGCAGCAAACGCGCGGCGTCGATGTCCCACAGCACGACGCTGGCACCCGAGCGCAGCATGCGCTCGGCCGCAGCAAAACCGATGCCCTGCGCGCCGCCGGTGATCACGGCAACGCGGCCTTGCAGGTCGATCTGGTTCATCTCGACATGCCCTTCAATGTCTGGCCGGCGTCGGGTGCGCCCGCGCAGTCGTCGATGTACTGGCGGATGATCTCGGCGAAGTCGGCGTGCGGTGCCAGCCCGAGCCTTGAAGCACGCGCCGCCGACGCGCCGCCCGGCCAGTTGGCGACGATGCCGGCGATGCGCTCGTCGCGTTCGAAGCGCACCCGTTCGCGCACGGCCGCTCCGGCCACCTGGGCGAGTGCGTCCAGCATGTCGCAGACCCGCACGTTCAGCGCGGGCAGGTTCATGGCCGTGCGGCCGTTGAAGGCTTCGCGGCTCGCCTCGAACACCGCGATCAGGCCTTCGACCGTGCGCGTGGGCGACGACACCGGGTGCGACACATTGGCATCGACAGGGCAGATCGATTCGACACCGGCGAGCGGCTCGCGAATGATGCCGCTGAAGAACGACGAGGCCGCGCCGTTCGGCTTGCCGGGCCGCACCGTCACCGTCATCAGCCGTGCCGCGCGGCCATCGATGTAGCCCTTGCGCGTGTAGTCGGCCACCAGGTGCTCGCAGATCAGCTTGTGCGTTCCGTAGGAGGTTTGCGGCGCGGGCAGCGTGTCGTCGGCAACGACCTTCGGCAGCGGCACCGCCGGGTCGGGCCCGAACACCGCCACCGAGCTGGAGAACACCAGGCGCGGCACGTTGCCACCCGCCGCTTTTGTCGAATTCACGTTGAAGCGCAGCGCGTCGAGCAGCGCGCGCGTGCTGTCGATGTTGGAACGCAGACCAAGGTCGAAATCGGCCTCGCATTCGCCCGACACGGCCGAGGCGAGGTGGAACACGCCGTCGAACGGCTCGTCGCGCAACGCGTCGGTCTGCGCGAGCAGCGGCCCGGTGCGCACCTGCACGCGCGCATCGGCGAGCAGGTCGGCGGGAGGCGGCGCGATGTCGGTCAGCACCATGCACTCGATGCTGCGGCCACACAGCAGCCCGCGCGCGAGCAGCGTGCGCGCGAGGCGCGCGCCGAGAAAGCCTGCGCCTCCGGTGATCAGCAGTTTCATCGTCGGTCTCCTTGCGTGGCTGTCGGCGCGGCGCTCACCAGCGCGCGCCGAAGTGGCGGCGCAACTCGTCGATCTGCGCCTCGGTGAGTGGGCTGGCCCGGCGCGCGCTCAGCAGCCAGAGCCGCGCGGTTTCTTCCAGCTCTTCGAGCACCGCCATCGCTGCTGCCACGCAGTCGTGCCAAACGTTCGGGCCGAGGCGCTCCAACATCACCGCGCGAATCGGCGTGCCGCGCGCCACTGCCGCTTCGATCTCGGTGCCCACCCGCTCGGCCACGGCGGGATCGCCAGGGCGGTGGTACGGAATCAACGGCACCTGGCCGACCTTCATCACGAAGTAAGGCGTGATCGGCGGCAGGATGCTCGCCGCGCTCCACACACCGGTGAGCGAGAGCGCCACGAGGTGCGTGCTGTGGCTGTGCAGCACGCAATTCGCTTCGGGCGCGGCGGCATAGATGCGCTGGTGCAGCGCCAGCGTCTTGCTGGCGCGCGGGCCGCTGAGCAGCGCACCTGAGGCATCGGTGTGCGCGAGCCGGTCGGGTTGCAGCAGGCCCAGGCAGGCGTCGGTGGGGGTGATGAGAAAGCCCTGCCCCTCGGGCAACCGCAGGCTGATGTTGCCGGCGCTGGCGTGCACATAGCCACGCTCGAACAGTGAGCGGCCGGCGCGGCAAATCTCTTCGCGCTGTGCGTGGAAGAGGTTCATGCGGCGGCGCCCCATCGAAGCGCTTCGTCGAAGAAATCAGGCCCGCCGAAGTTGCCCGATTTCAACGCCAGATGCAGCGGCGCGTCGTGCGGCCGGCCCTCGGCCTGCGTCCACGGCACGCCGGGGCAGATGGCCGGCCCGATGCGCAACTGCGTGATGCCCAGCGCCTGCACCACCGCGCCGGAGGTCTCGCCGCCCGCGACCACCAGCCGCCGCACGCCGCGCTCGACCAGACCACGGGCGATCTGCGCCATGCAGTCTTCGACCAGGGCACCGGCCTGCATCGCGCCGAGTTCGGCCTGCACGGCGCTGAGCTCTTGCGCCGAAACATTCGCATGGATCAGCACGGCCTCGTCCGGCAGGTGCGCTTGCGACCACGCCAGTGCCCGTGCCGCCACCGGCTCGGCGCGCGTCAGCGCACGCGGATCGATGCTGAACGCGGGCCGCCCGGCCTGCTGCCAGCGCTGCACCTGCGCGCTGGTGGCGATCGAACACGAGCCGGCCAGCACGGCGGCACCGCCGTGCGCAGCGTCGAGGTCGCCCGCATGCGCATCCAGCGTCAGCCAGCCGCGTTCGGCGTAGACCGCAGGCAGGCCGAGCGCGAGGCCGGAGCCTGCGGTCAACAGCGGCAGGTCGGCACAGGCGGCACCGAGCACGCGCAGGTCGGCGTTGGCGATGGCGTCGGCGATGGCGATCGACACACCCTCGCCGCGCAACGCATGCAGGCGGTCACGCACGGCGGCTGTGCCTTGCGCGACCACGTCATGGCGCAGCAGGCCAACCCGGCGCTGGCACTGCACCTGCAGCACACGCACGAGGTTGGCGTCGGTCATCGGCGTCAGCGGATGATGGCGCATGCCGGAGTCGCTGAGCAACTCGTCGCCGACGAACAGGTGGCCGCGAAAAACCGTGCGCCCGTTCTCGGGGAAGGCCGGGCAGGCGATGGTGAAGTCGGCGCCGAGCGCGTCCATCAGCGCTTCGGCGACAGGGCCGATGTTGCCGGCCGGCGTGGAATCGAAGGTCGAGCAGTATTTGAAGTAGCACTGACGCATGCCCGAAGCCTGCAACCAGCGCAAAGCGCAGAGCGATTCACGGATCGCGTCGAGCGCGGGCACGGTGCGTGTTTTCAGCGCGACCACAACCGCATCGGCATGCAGCGCGCCGGCGCTTTCAATGCCCGGCACGCCGATCACCTGCACCGTGCGCATGCCGGCGCGCACCAGCATGCTCGCCACATCGGTGGCACCGGTGAAGTCGTCGGCGATGATTCCAAGAATCACGGCTTCACCGCCGCCACCGCCGCTTTCGGCAATTCGATCCCGGCAAGCTCCGCATAGAACTTGATCACCGCCGAGTCGTCTTCGGCCCCATGGCCGGCCGCCGCGGTGGCCAGGTAGAGCTGATGCGCCGCAGACGCCAGCGGCAGCGGGAACGACAGCTTGCGCGCCGCGTCGAGCACGATGCCCAGGTCCTTGATGAAGATGTTCACCGACGACAGCGGCGTGTAGTCGCCTTCGAGGATGTGCGGCACGCGGTTCTGGAACATCCAGCTCATGCCGGCCGAGTTGCAGATCACCTCGTACAGCGCGCGCGCATCGGCCCCGGCCCGCATGCCCAGCGCCATGGCTTCGCAGGCGGCGGCGATGTGCACGCCCGCCAGGTGTTGGTTCACCATCTTCACGGTCGAGCCGATGCCGGCTCGGTCGCCCAGGCGATAGACCTTGCCGGCGATCGCGTCGAGCAGCGCACCGGCTGCGGCAAACGCCTCGGGCGCGCCCGAGGCCATCACCGTCATCTGCCCGGCCGCCGCCTTCACCGCACCGCCCGACACCGGTGCGTCGATCAGCCACAGGCCGCGTTGCGCGAGCCGCTGCTGCCAGCCGGGCGGCAAGCTCGGGTCGACGGTGGCCGAGGCAATCACGACCGAGCCGCGCCGCATCGTGTCGATCAGGCCGTCGGCACCGAACAGCACCTCTTCGGTCTGCGCCGCCGTGACCACCAGCACCACCACCGCGTCGCATTGCGCGCCGAGCGCAGCCAGCGAATCGGTGACGCGGCCGCCCTCGCGGGCGAAGCGCTCGCGTGCCTCGGCGCGGGTGTCGAGCCCGACGGTGGCCACACCCTTGCGCAGCGCCGTCATGGCCGCGCCGAAGCCCATCGAACCCAGGCCGACCACGCCCAGCACCTTGCCTTGCTCGCGGCCGCCCTCGCTCACTTGGCGCTCCATCGCCTGGTGTTGGCCGCCTCGGGCCGCCACTCGCCCGAGATCACGCCGCCTTCGACCAGCCGCTGCTCGCTGCGAACCAGGTGCTCGCGGGCGCGCCGGCGCGCCACCACCGGATCGCGGGCGGCAATCGCATCGACGATGGACTGGTGTTCCAGCCGCACGGCTTGCATGAAGTCGTCGCGGCGCGCCTCGTTGCCGCGGGTGATGCGCATGCCTTCGCGCAAGTACTGTTCGAGAAAACCCAGCACCAGCCTGAACTGCGGGTTGCCGGTGGCCTCGCCGATCACCCGATGAAAGGCCAGGTCTTCGGCCACACCGTCGTGACCCGCGCCGACGGCCGTGTCGATCGCCTTCAGCGCACGCCGCATCGCGGCCACCTGCACCCGCGTGGCGCGCTCGGCCGCGAGCGCCGCAATCTCGGCTTCGAGCGCGCGCCGCACTTCGACCACATGAACCACCGCCTGCACCGAGCCGAGCACCAAGGGGTCGAACGCCAGCGGCTGGTTGAACGCCGTGGCAGCAACGAACACGCCCGAACCCTGGCGTGCGACGACCAGCTTGCGCGATTTGAGTTGGTGCACGGCTTCACGCACGACGGTTCGCGACACCCCGTGCGCGAGCGCGAGCTGCTGCTCGGTGGGCAAGCGGTCGCCGGGGCGCAGCGCGCCGGAGTCGATCTGGTCGCCCAGCCGCGCGGCCAACTGGTCGGACAGGCGTTCGGCGACCAGGCGTGTCGACACAGCGAGGACAGCGGCTCCAGCGACCGGGGGTGCAGTGGAAGGTGGACGTGCCATGATTATCAGGTCATCATACAAATTTCCGGTGGCGACTGTCTACCGGTTTGCCCTGATGGCGGCGGGGCTTGCCAATGCCGATACTGCGGCGGCAACGTGGAGCCACCGTGCGCGTGTGCGGTGGCCTCGCATCATGAAAAGGGGCCTTCCGTGGCCCGCGACTCTCGACTCTCAGGAGCCAGTGCATGGCCAGCGTGACGATCCAGGCGGTGAAGAAAAACTTCGGCGAAGTGCCCATCCTTCACGGCGTGGACATCGACATCGCCGATGGTTCCTTCACCGTGCTGGTCGGCCCCTCGGGCTGCGGCAAGTCGACCTTGCTGCGCATGATCGCGGGGCTGGAGCAGATCACCTCCGGCGAGATCCGCATCGGCAACAAGCGGGTCAACGACGTCGCGCCGAAAGAGCGTGACATCGCGATGGTGTTCCAGAACTACGCTTTGTATCCGCACATGACGGTGCGCGAGAACATGGCCTTTTCGCTCGCCCTGGCGCGCCAGGACAAGGCGACGATCGTCAGCAAGGTCGAGCGCGCCGCCGAAATCCTGGCGCTGATGCCGCTGCTCGATCGCTACCCGCGCCAGCTTTCGGGAGGCCAGCGCCAACGCGTCGCGATGGGCCGGGCGATCGTGCGGGATCCGCAGGTATTTTTGTTCGACGAGCCGCTCTCGAACCTCGATGCGAAGCTGCGGGTGGCAATGCGCAGCGAGATCAAGGAACTGCACCAGCGCCTGAAAACCACGTCGATCTATGTCACGCACGACCAGATCGAGGCAATGACGATGGGTGACAAGATCGTCGTTATGCGCGACGGCCGCATCGAACAAACCGGCAGTCCGCTGGAACTCTACGACCGCCCGAACAACCAGTTCGTGGCTGGCTTCATCGGCTCGCCGTCGATGAACTTCCTGCCCGGCGCGCTGCGCCTTGGCGGTGGGCAGATGCAGGTCGAACTTGCCGACGGCACCCGACTCGACGCACCGCTGCACGCTGGCGGTCGCGACGGCCAACCCGTGGTCTACGGCACCCGGCCCGAGCATTTGATCTTGGCCGATCACGGCGGTATCCCGGCGCGAGTTGTCGTGATGGAGCCCACCGGAATGGACACCTTCGTGGCTTGCCGCCATGGCACCGCCGACCTGTCGGCAGTGTTCCGTGAACGCCATGATTTCATGCCCGGCAGCACGATCCATCTGGTGCCCGACCTGCAGCGCGCTCACTTGTTCGACGCTAGCAGCGGCCAGCGGCTGGTGGCCTGACGCCGGCACGATCAGGTTGCATTCATTCCGTTTTGTCCAATTTCTTTTTTTCGCATCCACCACACCCAAGGAGTCAACAATGACCGAGTTCAATCGACGCAAGTTCCTGGAAGGTTCCGCCGGAGTCGC
>JAYVCL010000327.1:0-2683 GCA_043749975.1 Burkholderiales bacterium | reverse complement strand
GCCGAAGCCGTGGGTCAGTACGAGGCGCTGGGGGCCACGGTGGTGGGCGTGTCGGGCGACGATCTGGACACCATCGCCAAATTCTCGGTCCAGGCCTGCCAAAGCAAATTTCCGGTGGCCTCGGACGAGAGCAAAAGCGTGATCAAGGCTTACGACGCGCTGATGCAAACCCGCCCCGATTTCGCCAACCGCGTGTCGTATGTGATCGCACCGAACGGCAAGGTGGTGTACAGCTACCTGAGCCTGAACCCCGCCAAGCACGTCGAGAAAACACTGTCGGCGCTGCGCCAGTGGGCGCAGGAGCAAGCGGCGCGCAAGTGAGGCGCTGCTACACTTTTGCGATGGTCACGACGCATCCACGAACCAGCGGGTCGCACGACCGGGGAGCCTGGCCCTGGCGGGCCTGAGCACGCTTTGACGGCCTGCGGTCGCGACTCACTCGTGGGCCGTGATCCCCGGCTCCAACGGTGACCTCCGTGTCTCGTCACCGAACTTCCGACATCACACAGCCTGCTGCCCCGCGCATGTGCAGCCCGCGCTGTGGAAGGACCCCAACGTGATCACAGAACTCGAATTCAAGAGCCTTGCCGCGCAAGGTTTCAACCGCATTCCGTTGATGGCCGAAGCCTTCGCCGATCTGGAAACGCCGCTCTCGCTGTACCTCAAGCTGGCTTACGGCAGCGGAGGCGGAAAGCAGAGCTTCTTGCTCGAATCGGTGGTTGGCGGCGAGCGCTTCGGGCGCTACTCGTTCATCGGCCTGCCGGCGCGCACCCTGCTGCGCGCCACCGGCTTCAACACCGAGGTGGTGACCGACGGCGTCATCGTCGAAACGCACGAAGGCAACCCGCTCGATTTCATCGCCGCGTATCAGGCGCGCTTCAAGGTCGCGCTGCGCCCCGGCATGCCGCGTTTTTGCGGCGGGTTGGCCGGTTACTTCGGCTACGACGCGGTGCGCTTCATCGAGCCCAAGCTGGCCAAGACCGAGAAGACGGCTGGCCGCCCTGACCCGATCGGCACGCCCGACATCCTGCTGCTG
The DNA here is from genome assembly GCA_043749975.1 of Burkholderiales bacterium. Classification (GTDB taxonomy): domain Bacteria; phylum Pseudomonadota; class Gammaproteobacteria; order Burkholderiales; family Burkholderiaceae_C; genus JANYJJ01. The sequence goes on along the minus strand of JAYVCL010000327.1, from coordinate 1,647 downwards.
CAATGCGAAGAGTTGGCGGTGATCGACAACCTGTCGGGCCGGCTGTACCTGATCGTCTACGCCGACCCGGGCCAGGCCGAGTCGTTCTTCAAGGCCAGGCGGCGGCTGACCGAGCTGGCCGACAAGCTGAAATACAGCGTCACGGCCCCCGCCGTCAAACGTGGCCCGGCCCATGGCGTGGAGCGCGAGTTTGCCAAGGACGACTACATCGCCGCCGTGCTCAAGGCCAAGGACTACATCGCCGCCGGCGACATGATGCAGGTGCAGGTCGGCCAGCGGCTGCGCAAGCGCTACACCGAAAGCCCGCTCAGCCTGTACCGCGCGTTGCGCTCGCTGAACCCGTCGCCGTACATGTATTTCTACGACATGGGCGAGTTCCAGATCGTCGGTGCGTCACCCGAAATTCTGGTGCGCCAAGAGCACACGCCGCAGGGTGACAAGGTGACCATTCGCCCGCTCGCTGGCACCCGCCCGCGCGGAGCCACGCCCGAGCAGGACCAGGCACTGGAAGCTGAACTCAAGGCCGACCCGAAAGAGCGCGCCGAGCATTTGATGCTGATCGACCTGGCGCGCAACGACATCGGCCGCATCGCCAAGACCGGCACCGTGAAGGTGACCGAGTCGTTCACCGTGGAGCGCTATTCGCACGTGATGCACATCGTCAGCAATGTCGAGGGCCTGCTGAAAGACGGCATGACCAGCCTGGACGTGTTGCGCGCCACCTTCCCGGCCGGCACGCTGACCGGCGCGCCGAAGATCCGTGCGATGGAAATCATCGACGAGCTGGAGCCGGTCAAGCGCGGCATCTACGGCGGCGCCTGCGGCTATCTCAGCTTTGCCGGCGACATGGACGTGGCCATCGCCATCCGCACCGGCATCGTCAAAGACCAGGTCCTGTACGTGCAGGCCGCAGCCGGCGTGGTGGCCGATTCGGTGCCCGAGCTGGAGTGGAAAGAAACCGAAGCCAAGGCGCGCGCACTGATCCGCGCGGCGGAGCTGGTCGAGGAGGGGTTTTGATGGGCTGCAACGCAATCAGTTCAATCTGGTCGCGCCGCGCCACAGCAGGGGGTGCGAACCAGCCCGCAGCGGTCCGGTTAGGCGTCGGGGTCGCGCCATCATTCGTATTGCGACCTTGCTTGCCCCGTGTGCCGTCCTTATCTTCTCGCAGCCCGGGCTTTCATGCTCGGGGACGCGGAGCCATCATCATGGCGGGTTATGCGTCACGCGGCCTCAAGCAGGAACTCGACCTTCACCGCCTCGTACGGAAACTCGATTTGCCCAGAGTCTGTTCGGTCAACTACGCCTGCAAGGAGTAATGCGGTCACATCCGAGTGCACGGCCTTGACATCACGCCCCACCCGGCGAGCAGCTTCCCGTATTGAAACAGGGCCAGCGCCACACAATGCTTTCAAGACTTCCCAGCGCTTGGCGGTAAGAACCTGCCAAAGCAGTTCCGGGCTAGCAAAGGAGATGCGTGCGGCCCTTTGAGGCCGTCCGGACTTCACCGTGGCGAGCGCTTCAGCCAACGCTGTGCCGGGGGAACGAACATCAAGTGTTACTGTTTTCATCTAGATAGCTCCCAATGTCGCGTTCAAAGTCTGCGAATAGCTTGTCCAGCGTTGCGAACCGGTAGCGAGCCTCCGCGCC
>JAYVCL010000326.1:0-3909 GCA_043749975.1 Burkholderiales bacterium | reverse complement strand
GCCGCCGTACTTGATGACGATGGTCTTGCCGTGGAACTTGCGGATGTAGGGCAGCGCCTGGGCCAGGATCTCGGCCTTGTCGCGCGGCGAGATGTGCGACAGATCGGGGCCGTTGTCGGGGGAGGAAGCGCCTGGAACGGGAGCAGCGGTCATGGTGGGAGTCGCAGAGTGGCAGGGATGCGAAAAGATTGTAGGGGGCTGCCTTGACGCTCCCGCCGAACCTCAGGGAACTTCGGCTGCGCATTTGAACTCAGGCAAGACCGCTGCCTATACTTGCCCATGCGTTCACGCTTTGTCGTCTTGTGGATCCTGCTCGCCCTGCTGCCTTTGCGCGGCTGGGCGTACGGCAACATGCAAGTCGGGATGGCGGCTGGCGCGGTCGCGATGGCCGCCCTAAGCGCCGAATCGCCCACCGCAGCACCTGCTGCAATGCCCTGTCACGAAGCTGCATCTGCTAGCGATGCACGGCCCGATGCAGACCCCGGTGCCGACTCTGCCAACAGCGGCCACACCGCCTGCGCGTTGTGCGATTTGTGCCACGGCGTGGCGCTTTTCAGCGCAGCGTCGCCTCTGGGCGAAATGCAACTCGCGGTCAGCCGGGTGCGCCCGGTGACCGGCATCGACACCGGCCGCGCCCTGGTCGGTGGGCTCGAGCGCCCGCCCCGATTTTTCTTCGCCTGAGAGCGCCCCGGGGGTGTCTGCCAGTCCGTGCGAACGGGCGCGGCGCAGACAGTCCACCGATCGACCCGACCGTTCACCGCTGTGCGCGCTTTGCCGCGCCCAGCCGGTAACTCAGATGTCATCGCGAGGAAGACCATGTTCAAGATTCCATTGCGCGCGAGCGTGCTTTGTACCGCCCTGCTGAGCGCAGCCCTGACCCATGCCCAGAGCGGATCAGCCAACCCAGGCGCTGCGAAACCTGTGGCGCAGACCTTGGCCCACGCCGACCCGTCGCAAGCCGACGCCGCGCTGCCGCCGCTGCTCGTTCCGTCGGCCTTTGCCGGCTACCGAAAATTCAGTGACGTGCCCGTCACATCGTGGCGCGATGCGAACGAACTGACCCGGCGCATCGGCGGCTGGCGCGCCTATGCACGTGAAGCGGCCGCGCCAGATGCGGCAGCCGCAGCGTCGGCGCCGGCGCCGGCGATGCAAGGGCATGAGGGGCACAAGCCATGATCGGGCGGCGTGTGACGCTGCTGGCAGCCGCATTGACCTTGGCCGGCTGCGCCAGCCTCAGCCCCGACGGCGGTTTCAGCCCCGTGGCGCAAACCGCCAAAGACCGTTTGGGTGTTGAGATCACCTGGGCGCGAACCGAAGCCGAACGCGACGCTGTCAGCACGCGCGTCAGCGAACTGCTGCGTCAACCGCTGTCGGCAGACGGCGCGGTGCAAGTCGCCCTGTTGAACAACAAGGGTTTGCAGGCGGCTTTTTACGAGCTGGGCATTTCCGATGCCGAGCGTGTGCAGGCGACCCGCCTTGCCAACCCCGGCTTCAGCTTCGGCCGCTTGCAGCGTGGCGACGAGGTGGAGATCAACCGCGGCATTCACATCAACCTGACCCGCTTGCTGACCCTGCCGCTGGCCACCGAAATGGAAGCGCGCCGCTTTCGACAAACGCAGGGCGAGGTGACGCTGCAGGTGCTCGGCCTGGCCAGCCAGACACGCAAGGCGCATGTGCAGGCGGTGGCCGCGACGGAGGCCGTTCGCTACCAACAGCAGGTTCAAGAAGCCGCCGATGCGGGGGCCGAGCTGGCCAAGCGCATGGCGGCGGCGGGAAACTGGAACAAGCTGCAACAGGCGCGCGAGCAAGGCTTCTACGCCGACGCCACGTTGAACCTGGCGCGTGCCCTGCAGGTGCAAGGCGTGGCCCGCGAGCGGCTGACGCGACTGATGGGCCTGTGGGGCGCGCAGACCGCCTTCACGCTGCCCGAGCGTCTGCCCGATCTGCCGAAGACGCCGCAAGACCTGCCCGACGTGGAGCGCATGGCGCTGGCGCAGCGGCTCGACGTGCAAGCCGCCCGGCTGGGTGCTGAGCAGACGGCCAAAAACCTGGGGCTGACGCAGGCCACGCGCTTCGTCAACGTGCTGGAAGTGGGCGCGGTGCACAACAGCCTGAGCAACGCACCGCCGCAGCGAGGCTACGAAATCGGCTTCGAGTTGCCGCTGTTCGACTGGGGCACCGCGCGGGTTGCCAAGGCCGAGGCGATCTACATGCAGGCGGTGCAGCGGGCGGCTGAAACCGCCATCAACGCGCGCTCGGAAGTGCGCCAGGCCTATCGGGGCTACCGCAGCCAGTTCGAAATGGCGCGCCATCACCGCGACGAGATCGTGCCGCTCAAGAAGCGCATCGCCGAAGAAAACCTGCTGCGCTACAACGGCATGTTGATCGGCGTGTTCGAGCTGCTGGCCGACACCCGCTCGCAGATCGCCAGCGTCAACGCCTACATCGACGCGCTGCGCGACTTCTGGCTGGCGCAAGCCGATCTGGACCTGGCGCTGATCGGCAAACCCGGCATGACCACCATGCCCGCCGACGCCACGCCCGCCATGGACAACGGTGCCAACGCGCACTGAACCGAGGACACCCTGATGTTTTCACGACGTACATTTTTTCGAGGTGCCGGTGCGGGTGCCGTTGCCGCGGCCGCCGTCAGCGCCGCGGCGGTCAGCAAAGTGGCCCTGGCCGCCCTGCCCGAGCCGGTGCTGCAAACCCGACCCGACACCATGCCGCCGCTGATGCCCAGCACCGGCCGGCCCTACAACCCGGTGGTCACGCTGAACGGCTGGACGCTGCCTTGGCGCATGAACAACGGCGTCAAGGAATTTCACCTGGTGGCCGAACCCGTGGTGCGCGAGATGTCGCCTGGCTTCAAGGCGCACCTGTGGGGCTACAACGGCCAGAGCCCGGGGCCGACCATCGAGGTGGTCGAGGGCGACCGCGTGCGCATCTTCGTCACCAACAAGCTGCCCGAGCACACCTCGGTGCATTGGCACGGCCAGCGCCTGCCGAACGGCATGGACGGCGTCAGCGGGCTGACACAAAAGTCGATCCAGCCCGGCAAGACCTTCGTTTACGAGTTCGTCGCGCGCCGCCCCGGCACCTTCATGTACCACCCACATGCCGACGAGATGACGCAGATGGCGATGGGGATGATGGGCTTCTGGATCACACACCCGGCAGGCTCGAAAGGCGCGAAGCACCCGCTGATCGACGAGGTGGACCGCGACTACGTCTTCCTGCTCAACGCCTATGACATCGACCCCGGCGCCTACACGCCGAAGATCATGACCATGCTCGAGTTCAACCTCTGGAGCTGGAACAGCCGCGTGTTTCCCGGCATCGCGCCGCTGGTGGCGCGGCAAGGCGACAAGGTGCGCATCCGCATCGGCAACCTGACGATGACGAACCACCCAATCCACTTGCACGGCCACGAATTCACCGTCACCGGCACCGACGGCGGGCCGACGCCGAAGGGGTCGCGCTGGCCCGAAGTGACGACCGACGTGGCGGTGGGCCAGATGCGGCAGATCGAGTTCGTGGCCGACGAGGAAGGCGACTGGGCCTTCCACTGCCACAAAAGCCACCACACCATGAACGCGATGGGTCACAACGTGCCCACGCTGATCGGCGTGGACCACCGTGAGGTGGTGAAAAAGATCACCCAACTGATTCCCGACTACATGGTGATGGGCGAGCGCGGCATGGCCGACATGGCCGAAATGGAAATGCCGCTGCCCGACAACACCGCGCCGATGATGAGCGGCGCGGGGCCGTTCGGCGGGGTCGAGATGGGCGGCATGTTCAGCATGTTGAAGGTGCGCAAAGAGCAGCAGCGCGGCGACTACAAAGACCCCGGCTGGTTCAAGCACCCCGAGGGCACGGTGGCGTTCGAATGGACCGGCGCGCTGG
>JAYVCL010000325.1:0-9249 GCA_043749975.1 Burkholderiales bacterium | reverse complement strand
GGCGGCGGCTTTGCGGGCCATCAGTTGTTCGTTAAGTGAGTGATTCATGGTGGGAACTCCTGCAGGTTTGAGGTCTGCGTGCCGACCCGAACACCTGTGCTGCACCTGCCCCTCACCCAGCCTCTCCCCAAAAGGGAGAGGAGCAATTCAGGCGGAACTGCAGCGGCTCAATCAATCCGCAGCCAGGTGGTTTTCAGTTCGGTGTATTTGTCGAATGCGTGCAGCGACTTGTCGCGCCCGTTGCCGCTTTGCTTGAAGCCGCCGAAGGGCACGGTGATGTCGTCTTCGTCGTATTGGTTCACGTGCACGGTGCCGGCACGCAGCGCGCGCGCCACGCGGTGGGCGCGGTTGATGTTGTGGCTCCACACGCTGGCCTGCAAGCCGTAGGCGCTGTCGTTGGCCATGGCGACGACTTCGTCTTCGGTCTTGAAGCGGATCACCGACATCACCGGGCCGAAGATTTCTTCGCGCGCAATCTTCATCTGGTTGGCCACGCCGTCGAACACCGTCGGTTCGACGTAGTAGCCGCCGCTGCCCTGTCTCACCTGTGCGCCACCGGCCGCCACGCGCGCGCCTTCGGCTCGGCCGGCGTCGATGTAGCCGAGCACGGTTTTCAACTGCGTGTCGTCGACGATGGCACCCATTTCGGCGCTGCCGCCCAGCGGGTCGCCGGGCGCGTACCGGGGCGCTTCGGCAGAAACGATGGCAACGAATTCATCGGCAATGCTTTCGTGAACGAACACGCGCGACGGCGCATTGCAGCTTTCGCCCTGGTTGAAGAACATGCTGCCAGCCGCTGTTTTGGCAGCGCGCGCGATGCCCTCGAAGTCGGGGAACACGATGAAGGCCGACTTGCCGCCGAGTTCGTTGTAGACCCGCTTCAGGTTGCTGCGGCCGGCGTACTCGAGCATCTTGCGGCCGACGCGGGTGCTGCCGGTGAAGCCGATGGCGTCCACGTTCATGTGCAGGGCAAGCGCCTCGCCGGCTTCAACGCCGAAACCCGGCACCACGTTGAACACGCCTTCGGGCAGCCCGGCGTCCAGCGCCAGTTCGGCCAGTCGCAAGGCGGTCAGCGGCGACTTTTCGCTCGGCTTGAGCACCACCGAATTGCCCGCGGCCAGCGCCGGCCCAAGCTTCCAGGCGGCCATGATCATCGGGTAGTTCCAGGGCACCACCGCGCCGATCACGCCCATCGGTTCGCGCGTGATGAGGGCCAATGCGTTGCGCGCGGTGGGCGCGATCTCGTCGTAGATCTTGTCGACCGCTTCGGCGTACCAGGCAATGCAGCGGGCCGCCGCCGGCACGTCGACCGCAAGGCTGTACTGAATGGGCTTGCCCATGTCCAGCGTTTCCAGCAGGGCCAGTTCTTCTTTCGCCGCCAGGATTGTTTCAGCAAAGCGCAGCAGGATTTTCTTGCGCACGGCCGGGGCCTTGTGCGCCCAGCGGCCATCGTCGAAGGCTTTGCGGGCCGAGGCCACCGCCGCGTCGATATCGGCCGACTGGCCCCGCGCCACTTGGGTCAAAGTGCGGCCGTCGATGGGCGACAAGCACGCAAAAGTTTCGCCGCTGACGGACGCCACGCGCTGGCCGCCGATCACGGCGCGTCCGTCGGGCTTGATGGCGGCGGCGCGTGCGTGCCAGTCGATGGAACTCATGGTGTGGCTCTCAAGGAAATGTGGCTCTGCCACTTTCTGGCATCCCCGCGGGGGACGGTCGGCTTTGGCCGGCCTTGGGGCGCTCAAAACGAAACGACGACCGACGCGCCGAACAACTGGTTGCTCTTGCGGAAGCTTCCATCCTTGGCGTCGAGGAAGACGGGCTGTGTCGCGTGATCGAAGCGGTACTCGGTCTTGATCGTGGTGTTCGACGTCAGCGCGTAGTTCACGCCGACGGCCAGGGCATATCGGTTCGCGCCTTTGTCGCAGCCGTCGACCAGGGTTGTCGGCGTGCAGCCCAGGTTGGCGTCGGGCCCGATGCCGTTGCGCCCGTCGGCCACCGAGTACTGAAGCAGGCCACCGCCGTTCTTGTGGTTGTCGATGTAGTCGAAGCGCGCGACGGCTTCCCAGCGCGGGATGAACTTGTAGGCCGCGAGGCCCGACAGGCCCCACCACTGGGAGTCTCGCAGGCTGCCGTCGGCGGCCGGTGTGATCGATGCCGCCTTCTGACGGCCGACGCCGACCTGGCCCTGCAGCGTCAAGTCACCGCGAATGAAGTAGGCATCGGCCTCGAAAAGGTCAAGCCGCGAATCGCCCTGTGCAATCACCGCGCCGGTGGTCGCGTCAACCACGTTGGGCGAGAAATTGACCACCTTGCCGTGCACGCCCGCAAAGCCGAAGCCCTGGAACTCGCCCTTGGAATAGTCGGCGCGGTAAGCAAACACCGGCGACTTGCGGTTCTGCGACTGTTTGGTCTGGTTGTAATTGCCGAGCACGGCCTTCACGTCCCATTTGCCGCTGATGATTTCCATGCCGGCTGCGGTGTAGGCGGTGGGTTCGGTGAAGTCGAGCAGCAGGCCGCGCGTCACGAGCTTGGTGGTCGTGGCCTGGACGTACTCGTAGCCCGACCAGTCGGGAATCTGCCCGGCGATGAGGCGAGTTTGCAGATCGCCGAGCGGGATCGAGACCGAGGCTTCGTGAACGATCGAGTTGCCGCCCGCGTCGGCGATGGAGCCCGCACCGCGGTTGGGCATCAGCGTCAAACGCCATTTGGTGCCGCCGTCCATTTCCTTCTGAAAGTCGATGTTCGCGGTGCCGAAATACGAGTTGTCGTAGTTGTAGCCATCGTCCGAAACACGATTCAGAAACTGAAAACCGGCGCGGTTTTGAGCGCGGTTGTAGATGTAAGTCGGGTCGAAGTAGCCACTGATCTTCAGGCCGCGCAGGCCCGACGCTTCGCGCGCGTCTTCAGTCGCTTCGGCCTTGGTGGAGATGCGGTTGAACTCGGCCACCTGCTCCGGCGTCATGCCCCACTGCGGGCCTGCCGCCGCACCTGCAGGCCGGGCGGCTTCGGCGGCGCTCAGCTTCTTTTCGAGGTCGGCCACACGCTCGCGCAGGGCCCGCAGTTCGGTCAGCACCTCGGCGTTCGACTGCGCGAACACCGTGGTGGGAAAGGCTGCGGCAAGGGCCACGGCCAGGGTTGCGAACTTGCAGTGCGTCATCAGGGTCTCCTCTTGGTTTGAATGAATGCGGGTCGATGTGGCGCGGTCAGGCGCGGGCGGCTTCGGCCATCTCGCGCGAGCGCCGCCGCTCGTTGCGCGCGATGACCACGCTGGTGGCGATGACGCCGATGGACACCACCACGATGATCACCGTGGCCACCGCATTGATGCTCGGGCTGAGGCCCAGACGAGCGCGCGAAAAGATCACCAGCGGCATCGTGGTCGACCCCGGCCCGGACAAAAATGCCGACAAGACCACATCGTCGAGCGAGAGCGTGAAGGTCAACAGCCACGCCGACATCAGCGCCTGCGAAATCAGTGGCAAGGTGATCAGCACGAACACCTGCAAGGGCTTGGCACCCAGGTCGCTGGCGGCTTCTTCGAGCGAGGGGTTCATGTCTTGCAGCCGCGCCTGGATCACCACAGTGGCATAAGCCAAGCCGAGCAACAGATGCCCGAACCAGATGGTCAGCGCGCCGCGCTCTGGAAAGCCGAGCCAGCGTTGCAGCGACACCAGCATCAGCAGCAGCGACAAGCCGATGATGACCTCGGGCATCACCAGCGGCGCGTTGACCATGCCGGTGAACAGCGTGCGGCCCTTGAAGCGGCGGAACTTGACCAGCGAGAACGCGGCCAGCGTGCCCAGCAGCACCGAGCCGCACGCCGTGAAGAAGGCGATCTTCATCGACAACCACAGGCCGGCAATCATCTCGCGGTCGTTCGCCAGCGTGGTGTACCACTTGAGCGTGAAACCGCCCCATTTGGTGGGCAGCGGCGAGTTGTTGAACGAGTAGACGATCAACGCGAAGATCGGCAAATACAAGAAGAAGTAGCCGCCGGCCAGCCAGCCGCGACCGAACAGGCGCGGCCAGCTTTGCGCGAATGAAGCCGGGCCGCTCACCGCCGCACCTCGGTCGCTTCGGCCTGGTACTTGTTGAAGATGGCCAGCGGCACCAGGATCAACAGCACCATCACCACGGCCACGCTGGACGCCATCGGCCAGTCGTTGTTGCTGAAGAATTCGTCCCACAGCACGCGGCCGATCATCAGCGTCTGCGGGCCGCCGAGCAGTTCCGGAATCACAAACTCGCCGACGCAGGGAATGAACACCAGCATCGAGCCGGCGATGATGCCGGCCTTGGACAGCGGCACGGTGATTTTCCAGAACGCGACAAAGGGCGTGGCGCCCAGGTCGGCTGCGGCTTCGAGCAGGCGCAGGTCCAGCTTCGACAGGTTGGCGTACAGCGGCAGGATCATGAACGGCAGGTAGGTGTAGACCATGCCGATGACGAGCGAAAACGGTGTGTTCATGAACTTGCCTGCTGCGGCAGTCAACCCGGCCGCCATCAGAAGCTGGTCGGCACCCACCGCGATCAGCGCATTCGACACCCAGCCGCCGTCGCTCAGCAAGCCCTTCCAGGCGTACACGCGCAACAAGAACGAGGTCCAGAACGGCAGCATCACCAACATCAACAAGGCGGGCTGGGTGGTGGCTTTGGCGCGCGCCATGAAGTAGGCGAACGGGTAGCCGATGAACAGGCACAACACGGTGGTGATGGCCGCGTACATGAGGCTGTTCAGGTAGGTCTTGAAGTACAGCGCGTCCTGGGTGATGAAGATGTAGTTGCTGAGCTTGATCTTGAGCTGCACCGCGCCGTCGGCATAGCTCAGCAGGTCTTTGAAGGTGACGGTTTCCATCTCGGCCACGCTGATGCGCAGCACGATCACAAACGGCAACATGAAAAAGAGCAGCAGCCAGAAGTAGGGGATGCCGATGACGGCGCTGCGCCCGCTCAGCGTCGGCAGCCGAAACCAGCGCGAAGGAGCCGCTGCGTTCATTGCGTCAACACCACTTGCGCCGAGGGCGACCAACTCGCCCAGGCCGCGTCGTTCCAGGTCAGCGTGTCTTCGCGGTGTCGTTCGGTGTTGCTCTCGCTGACGCGCAGCACCAGCCCGCTGGCGAGCTGCAGGTGGTAGACGGTGAAGCTGCCGAAGTACGACAGGTCTTTGATCGTGCCGCGCACCTGGTTGTGGCCGGCGGCCCATTCGACGCTGCCTTGCGGGCGATCGCGCGTGAGACGCAGTTTTTCGGGCCGCATCGCCACCGACACGTCCATGCCTTCGGTGCCGGTGATGCCGTGCCCGACGTGGTGGGTGCAATCGGCGCAGCCGATGATCACGTGGTCTGGAAAGTCTTGCGTCAGCGTGCCTTCCATCAGGTTCACGTTGCCGATGAAATCGGCCACATAACGGGTGGCGGGCGTTTCGTAGATGTCGCTGGGTGCGCCCACCTGCATGATGCGGCCTTCGCTCATCACCGCGATGCGCGTGGCCATGGTCATGGCCTCTTCCTGGTCGTGAGTCACCATCACGCAAGTCACGCCCACCTGCTCGATGATGTTGACCAGTTCGATCTGCGTTTCTTCACGCAGCTTCTTGTCCAGCGCGCCCAGCGGCTCGTCGAGCAGCAGCAGTTGCGGCTGCTTGGCCAGGCTGCGCGCCAGCGCCACGCGCTGCTGTTGCCCGCCCGACAACTGGTGCGGCTTGCGCTTGCCGAACTTGCCGAGTTGCACCAGCTTCAACATGGCCTCGACCTTCTCGGCCACCTTGTCTTTCGCCATGCCGTCACGGCGCAGGCCGAACGCGATGTTGTCCCACACCGTGAGGTGCGGAAACAGCGCGTAGCTCTGGAACATCATGTTGATCGGACGCTGGTGCGGCGGCAGGTGGGCCAGGTCTTGCCCGTTCAGCACGATGCGCCCGGAGGTGGGCGTCTCGAAGCCGGCCAGCATGCGCAGCAAGGTGGTCTTGCCGCAGCCCGACGCGCCCAGCAACGCGAAGATCTCGCCCCGCGCAATGTCCACGCTGACATGGTCGACCGCCACGGCACCACCGCCGAAGTCCTTGACCACGTCGTCAATTTGCAGGTACGCGGGTGCTGGTGCAAGTGAAAGCGCGGTTGCCATGGTCGCGCAGGGTCAGAGGCCGGTCTTGAACGAGGTGTAGAGCCGCGTCATGGTGCGGCGCAGGTCGTTGTTGATGGCGTCGGGCATGGCCATTTTTTTCATGTCCGTCTCAGACGGAAACACCGTCGGGTTGTTGGATATTTCGGGCTTGACGAACTTGCGCGATTCCTTGTTCGGGTTGGCGTAGAACACCTTGTTGGTGAGGCCGGCGTGCACCTCGGGCTTCATGATGAAGTTGATGAACTTGTGCGCGTTGCCGGGGTGGGGCGCATCGGCCGGAATCACCATCACGTCCATGAACACGATGCCGCCGGTCTTCGGGATCAGCGCCTCCAGCTTCTGCCCGGTCTTGCCGTCGATGGCGCGCTGGCGGGCGATGTTCACGTCGCCCGACCAGCCCAGCGCCACGCAGATCGAGCCGTTGGCCATGTCGTTGATGTAGCCCGACGAGCTGAACAGCGTCACGTAGGGGCGGATGCTTTTGAGCAGCGGGGCGACGCCGGCGTAGTCGGCCTGGTTGCGGCTGTAGGGCGGCTTGCCCAGGTAGTGCAGGGCGGCAGGCACGATCTCGGTGGCCGAGTCGAGGAAGCTCACGCCGCAGCCCTTGAGCTTGCTGATGTATTCGGGCTTGAAGACCAGGTCCCAGACGTTGTCGGGCATCGGCGTGTTGCCCAGCGCGGCCTTTACTTTGTCGACATTGATGCCCACGGTCGTGAAGCCCCACAGCCAGTCGACCATGAACTGGTTGTCGGGGTCGAGCTTGGCCAGCGCGACTTGAATTTCAGGATCGAGGTTTTTCAGATTCGGCAACTGCGCCTTGTCGAGCTTGCGCAGCAAACCCGCATCGGCCTGCACTTTGGCCCAGTACGACGAAGGCACCACCACGTCGTAACCGGTCTTACCCGCGACCAGCTTGGCGTGCACGATTTCGTTGTTGTCGAAGTTGTCGTAGCGAACCTTGATACCGGTTTCCTTCTCGAAATTCTTCAAGGTGTCGTCGGCGATGTAGTCCGACCAGTTGTACACGTTCAAGACTTTTTCTTCGTCTTGTGCGGCGGCGGGAATGCTCCACGACAGGGCCGTGATCGTGAGCGTCGTGGCAAGCGCGGCGGCAAGCGCGGTGGCGGGCGAGATGAACATCGGCTTCATGCGAATTTCCTTCATGTCAAAAACTCCAGGCATCAATCGATTCGGTGGAAAAAAACGGGCTGGTGCAGTCTAGCCAGCGCTTCAGGCAACGCAGGTACAGGCAAACCCCGTGCCATGGCGTCACAGGTGTCCGAGCCGCCTCACATCGGCCAGCGTGCGGTCCAGGCACAGCGTGATCAGCGCCACCATCTCGTCGATCTGCGCGCGGGTGATGACCAGCGGCGGCGCGATGATCATCCGGTCGCCCACGGCCCGCATGATCAGCCCGTTGCCGAAGCAGTGGCCGCGGCACAACATGCCGACCTCCAGGCTGGCGTCGAAAGTCTCGCCGGTGTCTTTGTTTTTGACGATTTGCAGCGCACCCATCAGGCCGATGCTCTGCGCTTCACCGATCAGCGGGTGGCGGGCCAGTGTTTCAAAATGCTTCGCCAGGTACGGGCCCAGATCGTCGCGCACCTTGTCGACCAGACGCTCGCGCTGAATCAGCCGGATGTTGGCCAGTGCCACCGCGCACGCCACCGGGTGGCCCGAGTAGGTGTAGCCGTGGTTGAACTCCCCGCCTTGCTCGATCAGCACCTTGGCGATGCGGTCGCCCACCATCACCCCGCCGAGCGGGATGTAGCCGGAGGTCACGCCCTTCGCAAACGTCATCAGGTCGGGCTTGAAGCCATAGGTTTCGCAGCCCCACCAGTGGCCGGTGCGGCCGAAGCCGCAGATGACTTCGTCTGACGCGATCAACACGCCGTATTGGTCGCAGATGCGCTGGATTTCAGGCCAGTAGGTGGCGGGTGGAATGATGACGCCGCCGGCACCCTGAACCGGCTCGCCGATGAAGGCGGCGATCTTGTCGGCACCCACCTCCAGGATCTTCGCTTCGAGCCAGCCGGCGGCTTTGAGGCCGAATTCGTCGCGTGTGAGCCCCCGCCCATGCGCGAACCAGAACGGCTGCTCGATGTGCACGATGCCCGGGATCGGCAGCCCGCCTTGCGCATGCATGCCGCTCATGCCGCCCAGCGACGCACCGGCCATCGTCGAGCCGTGGTACGCGTTGTTGCGGCTGATGATGAGCGAGCGTTGCGGCTGGCCCAGCACGTCCCAGTAGCGGCGCACCATGCGCACGACGGTGTCGTTGCCTTCGGAGCCCGAGCCTGAAAAGAACACGTGCTTGAACTGCGGCGGCGTGACTTGCGCCAGCAGTTCGGCCAGCTCGATGGCCGGCGGCGTGGCGGTCTGAAAAAACGAGTTGTAGAACGGCAGTTGCTTGAGTTGCGCGGTGGCCGCGTCGATCAGGTCTTGCTGGCCGTAGCCCACGTTCACGCACCACAGGCCCGACATCGCGTCGAGAATTTTGTGGCCATCGCTGTCCCACAGATAGATGTTGTCGGCTTTGGTGATGACCCGCGAGCCCTTGTTCGCCAGCGCCTTGAAGTCGGTGAACGGGTGCATGTAGTGGGCCGCGTCGGCGGCCTGCCATTGCTGGGTGGTGCGTACGGTGGCTTCGATCATGGTCGGAGGTGCTCAGGGGTTTGGTTTTTGATCGCAAAGAACGCGAAGGGCGCAAAGGACGCCAAGAAAATTCACGCTTTCTTCTTGGTGCCCTTTGAGTCTTTGCGTTCTTTGCGACCGGTTACTTCGTCCAGTTGGCGCTAGACGTGCAGCAGCAAATGCTCTCGCTCCCACGGCGAAATCACCTTCATGAACTCGGCATGCTCGATTTCTTTGACCTCGGTGTAGACGGTCACGAACTCTTTGCCGAGCACCTCGTGCAGGTCGGTTTCGGCGCGCAGCATCGACAGCGCCTCGACCAGGCTGCGCGGCAATTCATAGGCACCCAGGTAGGCGTCGCCCTTGCACTCGGGGCTGGGTTCGATGCGGTTCTTCATGCCCAGGTAGCCGCAGGCCAGCGTGGCAGCCAGGGCCACGTAGGGGTTGGCGTCGGCACCGATGACGCGGTTCTCGATGCGCCGTGCCGACGGT
>JAYVCL010000324.1:0-11415 GCA_043749975.1 Burkholderiales bacterium | reverse complement strand
AACCAGGATGTCGCTGACCAGGGTCGGCGACGAGGTCGTGTTCTCGTCGATCCCCGGCATGCCCTGGGCACCGGTGTAACCGAGCACCGGTGCGTCGTTGACGGGTGTGCCAGTGATCGCCTTGCTGCCGGTGACAGGAGCCGCCACACCGTCGCTGACGCTGGTGGCAATCGTGAAGTTGGCGTTGAAGTTCAGTGTCGGCGTGAACGTCAGCCCCGCCAGAAGAGTGTTGACATCAGCAATTGCTCCGTTGGCAGTCCAGACGCCGGTGCCCGCGTTGTAGGTCGAAGTGACGGCATTCGAGGTGCCGGTGTTCAAGGCACCGGCTGCGACATTCGACACAGTCAAGGTGGCGGTGACATTGGCGCTATCCACATCACTGACCACGATGTCGATCAGATTGCGCGCCGTGTCTTCGGTGTAGGTCTCGGCAGCATTCAAGTTGGTAGCGGTCGGCGCGGCATTGCCGGCCACGGCGTTTTGGGCGAACTCTGAGGTGTCCGTGAAGGTCGTGAACGCGGCATTGCTCTTGGTCGCAGTCGCGCTGACAAAGCTGCCGGCGGCAACGCTGGCCGTCAACGCGGTGTTGAAGCTGGCGTTGCCGCTTGCGTTGGTCGTGACGTTGACAAAACCGAGGTAGGTCTGGCCTTGGCCATAACCGGTTCCATCCGCGGCGGCGTTGCTGAAAAGCTCGATCCGGAAGAAACTGCTGGCCGTGCTGTTGAGCGTGCCGACGACGGTGAGCTGCGTGCTGGAATCGACATGGGCGGTTGTCAACACCGGAAAGTTCTGCAGGTTGTTGGCACCGGTGTCGGCGTCGCCGGCGTCGTTGGGCGTGACGCCGTTCTGGTTCAGGTCGATGCCCAGGGCGGCGTTCGCGTAGATGCTGTTGCCCAGAATCGGGTTGCCTGTGCCGGTCTGGATGCCGATGCCGACACCGCCGTTGCCGGAGATGAGATTGCCCGCCCCCGCTGCCGTGCCGCCAATGGTGTTGTTGCTCGACCCGATGCCGATGCCGTAGCCGCCATTGCCCAGCGCCAAGGTGCCGTCCGCGTTGGTGCCGATAAAGTTGCCCTGCACCAGATTGCCGGTGGCCGCGGTAGTCAAGAAATTGATGCCGTCGTTGGTGTTGCCGGAAATCACATTGCGCTCGGCCACCGTGGTGCCGCCCACGGTGTTGTTGGTGGCATTGCCGATCACGATGCCCCAGTTGTTGGCGCTGGCCGCGGTGCCCGCCGCATTGGTGCCGATAAAGTTGCCGGTGACCAGGTTGCCGGCACCGGTTTGCAGGTACAGCGCATAGCCGTTGAAGCCGTTGATGACCAGGCCCTTCACGGTGCTGCCGCCCGACGTGATGGTGAGGCCATTCGCGCCGGCACCGGCCCCGCTGCCGTTCAACACCACGACCGGATTGCCACCGGCCACGAAGTCCGGTTCGCTCGACCCATCGACGATCACCGCCTGCGTGATCGTGGGCAGCGCACTCGCCACGTTGATGGTGTGCGCTCCGCCCACCAGCGCGGCGGCAATGTCGAACACGATCTTGTCCGGCGTGCTGCCATTGGCGGTGTTGTTGGCCGCGATGATCGCCTCGCGCAGCGAGACGAAACCGTCCGCACCCTTGTTCGCCAGCAAGGTGCTGATCGACGTGGTGTCGCCGTCACTGGCGTCGCTGGTGGTGTCGACGACGATCGTCGCCTGCGTGCTCGAGACTGCGGCCACGTTGCGCGCGAACTCCGAGGTGTCGGTGAAGGCGCTGAAGCCGGCGTTGCTTTTGGTCGCGGTGGCGCTGATGAATTCGCCTGCGGCCACCGTGACCGTCAGCGTGGTGTTGATGGTGGCGTTGCCTGCGCCGTTGCTGGCCACGTTCGCAAAGCCGAGGTAGCGCTGGCCTTCGCCGTAGCCAGTGCCGTCTTGCGCGGTGTTGGCGAAGAACTCGATGCGGTAGAAGCTGCTGGCGTTCGAATTCAACGCGCCGGTCAGGATGAGCTGCCCCGCGCCGTCGGTGCGGGCCGTTGCCAGTACTGGAAAGTTCTGCAGGTTGTTGGCGCCCGTGTCGGCATCGCCCACATCGTTCGGCGTGACGCCATCGGCGCTCAAGTCGATGCCTATGTTCACGTTGCCGAAAATCCGGTTTCCGAGCAAGGCGTTGCTGACGATGGCGGAGTTATAGATCGCAATGCCGTCGCGGCCATTTGCGGCGATCAGGTTGGACTCGCCCAGCGTGGTTCCGCCGATTCGGTTGTCGTGTGGATCCCCGGTGGCCGCACCGGCGAACCGGCTGATGTAGATGCCGTACAGATCGTTGCCGAGGTTGGCCACGCCGTTGGCATTGGCACCGATGTAATTGCCGAGGATCAGATTGCCGCTCGCGTTGGTGCCGCCGAGCCGAATGCCCAGGCTGTTGCCGGAGATCACGTTCCTGTCCGCAGCCGTGATGCCTCCGACCACGTTGTTGGCCGCGTCGACAATGACGATGCCGTCGGTCCCATTGCCCATGTCGAGCAGACCGGACACATCGGTGCCGATGTAGTTGCCGGCGATCGAGTTGCCGTTCGATTGAATGTCGATGCCGTTGCCGCCGAAGCTCTGAACCACGAGCCCGCGGATCGTGCTGCCGGCGCTGCCACCACCCAGCGTCAACCCGGACACGGCGCCGGCCCCGGCACCGTTGAGAACCACGACCGGGCTTGCGGAGAAGTCCGGTTCGCTCGAAGCGTCGACGATCACCGCCTGCGTGATCGTGGGCAGCGCACTGGTCACGTTGATGGTGTGCGCGCCGCCCACCAGCGCAGCCGGAATGTCGAACACGATCTTGTCCGGCGTGCCGCCGTTGGCGGTGTTGTTGGCCGCGATGATCGCCTCGCGCAGGCTGATGCGGCCATCGGCCCCGCGCGCGTTGCCCAGGTTGACGATCGAGGTGGTGGTGCCGTCGGCCACGTCGCTGGTGGTGTCGACGACGATGATGCCGGTCGAGCTGGCGGTGATGTTGGCCGCGAACTCCGAGGTGCTGCCGTAATTGCCGCCGCCCAGATCGACCGTTGCGGTGGCGCTGATGCGGTCGCCACTGTTGACCCAGACGTTGGCCAGCGTGGCGCTGATCGCCGCGTTGCCGTTACCGTTGGCGGTGGTCACGGTGGTGAAACCGAGGTAGCGCTCGCCTTCGCCGTTGCTGGCATCCGCCACGCTAGGCCGGTTGCCGAAGAACTCGATGCGAAACGTGGTGTTCGGGTTGGAGTTCAGCGTACCGACGATCATGGTGCCGGCGGCGTTGGCGTTGGCCGAGGTCAGAACGGGGAAGTTCTGCAGGTTGTTGGCACCGGTGTCGAGGTCCTTGTTGTCGTTGGCGGTCACCCCGGTAGGGCCCAGGTCGATGCCCAGACCCGCGTTCGAATGGATCAGGTTGCCGAGCACCGCGTCGCCGCTGCCGTTGACGACGGCCACGCCCGACAGCGCGTTGAACGCGATCACATTGCCGGCCCCCACGGCGCTGCCGCCGATCAGGTTGTTGGTCGAACCACCTTGCAGTTGCACACCGTCGCCGATGCGGTTGCCACGGTTCAGCGTGCCGCTCGCATCGGTGCCGATGTAGTTGCCCTGCACCACGTTGTTCGAGGTGTTGATCTCGATGCCTTCATAGTTTTTCGAGATCAGGTTGCGCGCCGCCGCCGTGCTGCCGCCGATGGTGTTGCCACTGCCGGTGAGCAGCGCCAGGCCCACATCGACGTTGCCGCCGCCGGTGGCGCCGTCCGGGTCGAGGCCGATGATGTTGCCCTGGATCACGTAGCCGGTCACCCCGCTGCCGGCCAGGCTGATGCCGTCGTTGCCGCTGTTGGTGACCACGTTGCCGTCGTACGCGCCGGTGCCGCCGATGTGCGTGCCCACGGCGAACGATTCGATGCCGGTGTTGGTGTTGCCCACGCCCGTGGTGCCGGTGCCGGCAGTGCCGATCCAGTTGCCCGCGATGACGATGCCGTCGGCACCCGACTGCACCACGATGCCGTCGTGCGAGAAGCGCGTGATCATCAAGCCGCGCACCGTGCTGGCGTCACTGGTGCCTGTGAACACCAGGCCGTCGACGCCTGCGCCTGCCGCAGCGCCGTCGATGCGGATCAGCGGCGTGCCGACGAAGCCGGGCTGCGTGCTGGCGTCGAGCGCCACCTGGCCTGAGATTTGCGGGAGTGCGGCGGTTAGCGAGATCGTCTGCACGCCTGCGCCGACGATGTTGAAGCCGATGCTGTCAGCGCCGGGGTTCGCGTTGGCGTCGAGGATTGCCTGGCGCAGCGAGCCGGCACCGGCATCGTTGGTGTTGACGACGGTGTATGTCGCCAGCAGGCCCGTCCACTGCGCCTGTGCTGCCGCGCCAATCGCGATTGGCGTTTCGATGCTGCCGACGTGATCCTCCAGCACCCAGTTGCCGCCGCGCGCCGCGCTGCCGGTCAGGTCGGTGCTGGCCGCCACATCGGCAGCGGTTAACTGCGCCAACAACTCGACGAAGTGCTGCCCCACCGCGCCCTGCGCCACGTCGCAGCCGTACAGCAGGATGTCGGCCTGCGGCGCCAGGCTGGCGCGCCAGGCTTCGAGCTGGCCGGCGCGGTTGTTCAGCGTCTGCGTGTCGACGATGGCGCTGCCCAGTTG
Organism: Burkholderiales bacterium; assembly: GCA_043749975.1. Classification (GTDB taxonomy): domain Bacteria; phylum Pseudomonadota; class Gammaproteobacteria; order Burkholderiales; family Burkholderiaceae_C; genus JANYJJ01. The sequence goes on along the minus strand of JAYVCL010000324.1, from coordinate 6,777 downwards.
CAGGTGGCCTGCGTCGCCGTGCGAAATGATGTGGACGGCGTTCAGGTCGCGCTCACCCGCAAGCACGTCGCTGATTTGCTTGAGGCCGTCGGCACCGGCGCTGATGTGCACGATTTCGATTTGCGCGTTCGGCCCGCGCGATGCGAGAACGCCGTCGATCAGCACTTGCGCATCGGGCACGGCGGCGTCGACGAAGACGATCTCATGGCGGCGCTGCTGCGCCTGCTCTTGTTGTTGCGACGCGGACGCCGCCGGTGCAGACGCTTCCGGTGTGACGAGCCGAACTTCGGCCGGCGCTGCACCGCCGGCCCACAGGGCGGGGTTCAAGTCGGCGGAATACAGCACGCGCGCTTCGCATTCCTCGACCACGGCACGGCGCCGCACGCGCCGGGCCGGGCTCGTGAAAAATCGAAGCAGTGTGTGTATCACGGTGCAGTCCGGTGAGAGACGGGTCGGTCAGCGTTGCGCGGCCACGGTGGTCGTGGCGGCGGAGACTGTGGCCGGGTTGGCCGTGGCGGTGCGCGCTGCCGGTTGAACTGCGGCACGTGCCGCAGGCGCAGGCACAGGGGCCGGGGCGGGAGCCCGCGCCGCTTCGGGCAGATTCAGCGCCAGGTCGATCTTGCAGCGCAGGCCGGCGGGCAGCGCGCCGCTGGGGTTGGGCAACTCCAGGCGAACCCGAAAGGTGTTGCTGGCGGCGTCGATCACGCGGTCGACGGTTTTGACCACGGCCACGTGCGTGCTGCGGTTGAACAGCTCGGGCACCACATTGGCCGTGCGGCCGGGCTCGACCTGGCCGAACGCGGCTGCAGGCACCAGCACATCGACCCGCAACGGGTCGATGCTGGCAATGCGCAACACCGGCTTCTGCTCCACATATTCGCCCGGTGCCACCAGACGCTCCACCACCACGCCGGAAATCGGCGCGCGGATGGTGCGCTGCGCCAGTTGCGCCTGCGCCAGGCCGACCTCGCGCGTGGAGAGCTGACGCCGCTCGCTCGCCTGGTCACTGCGGCCGCCGGCCACACTGGCTTCGGCTTGTTGTTTGTCGAGGTAGGTCTTGGAGACGAAGTTCTGCGCATACAGCTCGTTGGCGCGTTCCAGTTCGCGCAGCGCCAGCTCTTGCGAGCCCTTGGCCACCACTGTTTCGCCGACCTGGCCGGCCCGTTCGCGCGCCACCGCGAGCGAAGCGCGTTCGACCCCGGCCGCGAGCTGCACCAACACCTGGCCGCGCAGCACCGAGTCGCCACGTTCGACCGCGATGCGCTCGACCACGCCCGACACAGCGGTGCCCACCTGCACGATCTGGCTCGGCTGAATCATGCAGTCGAGCAAGGGCGATTTCGGCTGCGCTTGTGCTTGCCCATTTGCTTGCCCATTTGCTTGGGCATGCACGTTGCCTGCGGTCAACACAGCCAGTAGAAAAGGCGTGATGGAGAGATCGAAAAAAGTGTGCAGTTTCATGCTGGGTTTCCGTGGGTTCATTCGGTCTGGCCGGCAAAGCCGTACAGCGCACCGAGCTGGCGCTCGGCGCGGCGCAACTGCTTGCGGTGCTGGGTTTCATGCCATTCGGTGATGCGCTGCGCCACGCTCAGCAACGGCGCGGCCAGCAGGGCCGGCACGCGCCGTTGCGGGCCGTCTTGCACCGCGCAGGCCGCAGCCGCGCGGCGCAGCCAGGCGGGCCAGATGCGTTGCAGCAGCGCGTCGTCCAGCGCCAGCAGCGTTTGCGCCGAGCCGGGGTCGCCGTGGCGGGCGCAGCGGCCGATCAACTGGCGGTCGATGCGGCGCGCGCGGTTGCGCATGCAGGCGATCACGTGCAGTCCGCCCGCCGCAGCGGCGGTGGCGTCGAGCTGAATGTCGGTGCCGCGCCCGGCCATGTTGGTGGCCACGGTGACGCTGCCGTGCCGGCCAGCCCGCGCGATGCACGCGGCTTCATCGGCGTCTTGCACGGCGTTGAGCACCTGGTGCTCGATGCCGGCGACTTGCAGCAGGCTTGAGAGGTGGGCCGAATCGGCCACGCTGTCGGTGCCGATCAGCACCGGGCGGCCGCTGCACGACATCGCGATCACGCGCTCGACCACAGCAGCCCATTTGGCGGCAGCGTCGATGAACAAGGTTTCACCCAGCCAGCGGCGCTGGCTGACACGGGCCAGCGGCACGCGCGCCACACCCACGTCGTACAGCATGCGCAGTTCGTGCTGCGCTTCGGTCAGCGTGCCGCTCATGCCGCCGAGCCGCAGGTAACGCGGAAAAAAACGCTGGTAGGTGATTTGTGCGGCGGTGCTGGCCGGCGGGCTCAAAGCCACGCCTTCTTTCAGTTCGACCATGGGCTGCAACGCGCCGGTCCATTGGCGGCCCTCGGCGATGCGGCCGGTGACTTCGTCGATCAATTGCACGCCGCCTTTGATGACGGCGTATTCGCGGTCGCGCCGGAACACCCAGCGTGCCGTCAGCGCAGCCTCGACCAGTTCATGCGCGCGCTGCGGCGGGGCCAGCACGCCGGCGGCACCTTGCACCGCCAGGCTGACCCGATCGCGCCCGGCATCGGTCAGGTGCATGGTGCGCGCTGCGCTCAGTGCGCGGTAGTCGCGCTCGCGCTGCAGCGAGGCGGCGATCTCGAAGGCGCGCGCGTAGCCGCTCGCATCGACCGGTGGCCCGGGCTGCGCCAGGATCAGCGGCATGCTGGCTTCGTCGAGCAAGATGGCGTCGGCCTCGTCGAGGATGGCCATCGACAGGCCAGGCAACAGCGGCAGGTCCGAACCCGCGTCGTCGCCGGCTTGCGCGCCGGCTTGCAACGCGCGGGCGCGCAACACGCAGGGGTCGTGTTCGCCGCCGCTGCGCAGGTGGTCTTTCAGGTAGTCGAACACCAGTTCCTTGGCGGTCACGAAGGTGATGTCGCAGCGGTAGGCGCGCAGGCGCTCGTCGCGTGGTGTCAGCGTGACAACGCAGCCCACGCTCAGGCCCAGCGCGGCATAAAACGGCGTCAGCGCCTCGCTGTCGCGTTGCACCAGGTAGTCGTTGGCGGTCATCAGGTGCACCCGCACCTGGCCCAGCGCCGCAGCCGCAGCAGCAATTGCGGCGGCGATGGTCTTGCCTTCGCCGGTGGCCATCTCGGCCAACCGGCCTTGCAGGATCAGCCAGGCGGCGCGGTATTGGGTGTCGTAGGGTGTCTTGCCGAGCGCGCGTGCCATCGCAGCCCCTGCCACGGCCAAGGCCTGGCCAGCGGTGGCACCGACCAGGCCGTGCCGCAGCAACCCGCCACGCACGTCAGCGATGGCCGCGTCGAACTGCGCCGCATCGAGCTGAACCACGCGGCGCTGCGTGGCTGCCAGCTCACGCGCCACGGCGCGCGGCAAACGGTCTGCATGGCGCGGCATGGCACGGCTGAGCAGGCTGTGCAGCCAGCGTTGTGCGTCCATCAACGCATGGCCTTCGGTGGCGCGGCGGCGCTCGGGGTGGGCGTTCCAGCCCGGACGCAGCGAGGGCAGTGCAGAAGCGCTCATCGGTCGAAATGCCTCAGGAACGAGCGACGCGCAAAGTCGGCCAGCCACTGCGCGGCGCTGGCATCGGCATGCCGAAAGGTGACCAGCGCGCGCGCACCGATGCGTGCGTCCACGCCTTCGTCGAGCCGCAGGTCGAGCTGAAAACGCGGCTCTTGCGCGGTGCGGCCGCTTTTGTCGGCAAGGTCGACAGCGATGCTGCCGCCGGCAGGCTCGCCCAGCGCCGCACTCGGCAAACTGCGCGTGGCCTGCGGCACGGCCGATTCAAGCCGGGCGCGCCACTCGGTGCCCGGCGCATGTGCCAGCGCCACGCTGATTTTTGCAGTGCCTTCTCGCACCTGCGCAATGTCTTCATTGCGCACCAGCACGCGCACCAGCGGGCCGCCGGGTGCCAGCACATGCGCCACCAACTGGCCTTGCGGCAAGTACTGGCCGATGACGCTGATGCGCGGGTCGATCACCACCCGCCCGGCCACGGCCGCGCGCACCAGCAACTGATCGACACGCTGGCCCAGCCGCTCCAGCTCGGCAGCCACGCGGGTCAGCTCGTCGCCCGCCACGCCGGCGTGCAGCGCGTCGGACTCGAAGTTCGCGGCCCGCTCGACATCGAGCCGCTGCCACTGCGCCTGCGCGCGTTGCAAGTCGGCCAGCAAGCTGTCGTTCGACAAGCGCAGCAGCGGTTGGCCGGCAGCCACGCTGTCGCCATCGGCGACAAGAAATTGCTCCACGAAACCGTCGCTGCCCAGGCGCACCATGGCCTCGTCCGACAACCAGACCACGCCCGCCGCATCGGTGCGGTGCGGCAGCTCGGCGGCAAACACCAGCGTGCCCGCCAGACTCACACCCACCAGCGTGATCAGCGCAGCGCGGGCGCGTTGGCCCTGCAGCTCGCCGGCAGTTGCCACATAGCGCAGCGCGCCGAAGGCAGGCTTGAGAAAAAACAGCCACGCCGCCATGGCCACGGCGGCCAGACCGAGCAGGCTGTTCACATCGGCCAGCCACAGCGCCAGCAGCGCCAGCAACACCAGCCGGTACAGCCACGACAGCGGCGCATAGGCCAGCAGCCACGGCAGCGCACCGGGGGCATGGCCATCGAAACGGGTCGCCGGCAAGCGCAGCAGCCAGCGCTTGCACAGGTGCAGCCAGAACTGCTGGCTGCGCTGCGCCAGGTTGGGCAGCTCGAAGGCGTCGCACAGCACGTGGTAGCCGTCGAAACGCAGCAGCGGGTTGCCATTGATCGCCAAGGTCGACAAGCCGCCGATCAGCACCACCGCGAAGGCGGTGTCTTTCAACAGCCCGGGCTCCAGTGCCAGCCACAGTAGCAGCGCCAGCGTGGCCAGCACCAGCTCGACGGCGATGCCGGCCCCGGCCACCGCGATGCGCTTGTGCTTGTGGGCAAAGCCCACCGACGCCGAGGCATCCACATACGGCACTGGCGTCAACATCAGCAGCGTGATGCCGACGGCGTGCACTTCGCCGCCGAAAGCTTTCACGGCAAAGGCATGCGCCATCTCGTGCAGCCCCTTGATCAAAGGGTAGAGCAGCCACATGGCCAGCAGCATGCCGCCGCCGCCGAGCCGGCCCTTGGCGAACGCAGCGCCGGCCGATGCGTTGAATGCCAGCAGCAGCGCACCCAGGCACACCAGCGCCAACACGATGCGCCCCGCCAGCGGCGTGAACAGCCAGCGCAGGCGGTCGACGTGCGCGTTCAGAAACGCATCCGGGTCCCACATCGGCACCCGAAACGCCAGCGGGTTGACGGCAGCGCGTGTGCGCTGGAGCTGACCGCGGGTTTGCGCCTTGACGATGGCTGCGGCATCGGGTGCCACATCGCCGACGAACAGGTTGGCACCGAAGGCCTGGCTGAACACGCGCACCGCCTCGCCCTGCGTCGGGGCCAGCTCGCCATCGGCAGCGGCGCGCGCGGCCCACACCTCGTCCAAGGTGCGCTCGCCGTCGCAGGCGGCGATCAGGCGGTAGGCGATGTCGTTGAAACGGTGGTGCCGACCCGACAGCGGGTCGGTCAACACATACCAGCGCTCGCCGCGCACCCGCTGGCGCGACACGCGCACGCCCGGGCGCAGCCGAGGCCGCATGAACGCGACGCGGTACCAGTCTTGCGCGAGCAACGGTTCCACAGCCGCTAGCCTGTGATGCGCCAGGCGGTGCCGCGCAGCCACAGGCTGGCACGGTGCCACCACACCACGGCGATGTGGCTGGCCTCGATGTCGATCTTCGCCACGCCGCGCAAGCCGGGTCGCAAGCTGCTCTGGGAAGTTTGGGCGGCCGCAGCGCCGCTGCCTTCGATCTCGAACACATTGCGGCCATCGGCGCTCGTCGCCACCGGCGCTATGCGCGCCACGGTGAATGCCACCGCTTGCGGCAGCGCAGCGAACATGACCTGCGCGGTCTGCCCGACGCGCAGCGCGGCAATGTCTTGTTCATCCACCTCGGCAACGATGCGAAATGCGCGGTCGGTTGCAATAGTCATCAGCTCCTGGCCGCGCTTGACCGGCATGCCGATCGACTGGCTCAGGTCGCCGCTGATCAACACCCCGTCGAACGGTGCCTTCAGTTGCGTGCGTTCCAGTTGACGCTGCGCCAGGTCGAGCTGGGTGCGCGCCTGCTCCAACTTGGAGCCGGCCACCACGATCTGCGCGGCTTCGTCTTTGGACAGCGCTTCGCGGTACTGCTTGTCCAACTGGGCGATCTCGCTTTGCCACTTTTCGCGTTCCAGGGTCAGGTCTTGATCTTCGAGCTGCAGCATCACCTGGTCGGCGCGCACCAGCTCGCCGGGCCGCACCGCCACGGCACGCACAAAGCCGTCGACCGGCGCAGCGATCACCCGCTGCACGGCACCTTCGACCCGCGCCGACGCGACCACGCGGTAGGTGGTGGGCCACGCCCCCAGCACGCCCAGCCCGATGGCAGCGGCCAGCACGGCCAGGCGCCAGGGCGAGCCGCCTTTGGCGGCCGAGGTTTCAAAGCGGGCACCCAGCGTGGCCTCGGCGCGGTATTGCAGGGCCAGCACCGGGCCGATGAACAAGGCCGCGTCTTTGGCGAGCTGCAAGGCCTGCGCGTCGAAACCGTCGCGGCGCTCGAACAGCAACGCACCGACGGCCTGGTCGCCACAGACGATGGGCAGCGTGCAGATCGACAAGCGGCCATTGCCTTGCGCCAGGCCGGCGTGGGCCAGGGTGACGTTCGGTGCGGTGCCGGGCGGCAACGGGTAGACGACGGCGCCGCGCTGGTCCAGGGCCTCTTCCATCGCTTGCGCGAG
>JAYVCL010000323.1:0-3072 GCA_043749975.1 Burkholderiales bacterium | reverse complement strand
CACCTGCGAAGCTGTGCAGCGAAGTCGGCTCGCTCAAGCCAGAGCAGAAGCTTCGATCAACCATGAACTCACGGCTAGAGCCGACGCAGCGTCGCACCTGCGAAGCTGTGCAGCGAAGTCGGCTCGCTCAGGGCAGCCTGGCCGGCGACCGCCCTACATCAGCAGGTGTTCGCCCGCGTTGTCGCCGCCCAGGATCACGTAGTTGACCTTGCGGATGTCGAACAAGTGCGTGCCTCCGGCATAGCTGATCGAGCTTTGCACGTCTTCGCGCATCTCGCGCAGCGTGTCGGCCAGCTTGCCCTTGATGGGCTCCAGAATGCGCTTGCCCTCGACGTGCTTGTACTCGCCCTTGTTGAAGTCACTGGCGCTGCCGTAGTACTCCTTGAACAAGCTGCCGTCGACTTCCACCGTCCGTCCGGGTGACTCTTCATGGCCCGCGAACAGCGAGCCGATCATCACCATCGACGCGCCGAAGCGCACGCTCTTGGCAATGTCGCCGTGGTCGCGGATGCCCCCGTCGGCAATGATGGGTTTGGTGGCCACGCGGGCGCACCACTTCAGCGCGCTCAGTTGCCAGCCGCCGGTGCCGAAGCCGGTCTTCAGTTTGGTGATGCACACCTTGCCCGGCCCCACGCCCACCTTGGTCGCGTCGGCGCCCCAGTTTTCCAGGTCGATCACCGCTTCAGGCGTGGCCACATTGCCGGCGATCACGAAGGCGTCGGGCAACTTGCGCTTGATGTGCACGATCATCTTGTGCACGCTCTCGGCATGGCCGTGCGCAATGTCGATGGTGATGTAGTCGGCCCCCACGCCTTCGTCTGCCAGGCGGTCGATCACCGCCACATCGGCCTGCTTGACACCAGAGCTGATCGACACGAACAGGCCCTTGTCGCGCATGCGCTTGGCGTACGCCACGTTGTCGATGTCGAAGCGGTGCATCACGTAGAAGTGGCCGTTCGCGGCCAGCCATTCGCTGATGGGCTCGTCGAGCACGGTTTTCATGTTGGCCGGCACCACCGGCAGGGCGAAGCGGCGGCCGCCGAACTCGACCGACGCGTCGCATTCGCTGCGGCTTTCAACGCGGCATTTGCGCGGCAGCAGCAGCACGTTGTCGTAGTCGAAGATTTCCATGGATCACGCTCCTTGGGTGGACCGACCGCCGGTTGAAGATAGTGTGCGACTGAAGGCCGCCCGTCGGCGCTATGATGAATTTCAACGTGGGAGAGTCACCATGGGTCAGGCGCTGACAAAGCTGAGTTTGCAGGAGTTTCTGGACTGGGAGAACCAGCAACCTGAGCGGCACGAGTTCCATCGTGGCGAGGTGTTCGCGATGGTGGGTGCGCGGCGCGTGCATGGGCTGATTGCATTGAACATTGCGGCCTCGCTGAAGGGCCAACTGAAGGGTTCTCAGTGCCGCGTGTTTGCCGACTCGATGAAGGTGAAGGTCGGTGCCGACACCATCTTGTACCCCGACGTTTTCGTCACCTGCGACGCGGCCGACCTGCGCACCGAGCAGGTGTTCACCGCGCCGACGGTGGTCGTCGAAGTGCTTTCCCCGTCGACGCAGTCGTATGACCGTGGTACCAAGTTCACGCTGTATCGCAGCCTGCCCAGCGTGCACGAATACATGCTGGTCGACCCCGACACGTGCGAGGTGCAATTGTTTCGCCGCGGTGCCGACGGCCTGTTCACCTTGCACGACATGACCGGTCGCGAACATATCCGGCTGGACAGTGTCGGCTGTGAATTGCTGGCCTCCGACGTATTCGACGGTGTTGAGCCTGAAGCCGGAGAGCAGATCGGTTTGCCGGTGTGATGCCTGCGTGCCGGCAGTGCGAGCGGCCAGTCCACAGGACGACCACCGCTACGCGCCGAACGCCGGTGACGGCGACCTTGACGTAGGAGCCGCCGAGCCGGTTGACGCCGAGGAAGGGGACCTCGGGGGCACGAGGCAAGACTTGATCCAAGCGCCTTCCGCACCGGCCACACGCCGCCTTGGTTGCCCGTGTGTGACCGCATCGCCACTGCGCAGCCCGGTGCAGCAAGCATAGGTATTGCCGACACGGGCCGCTGAAACTTACACTGCCCGTTGCACTGCCAGCCCGCCGGTTCAGTCCAACAAGGTTTATCTGACGCCATGCGGAACTAGCGCTCTCACTCACCATCGGCCCGGCGTCAGATAAACGCAACTCGGTATCGCTACGTACGAGCAAATATGTTCCCCACCATTGTTGATTTCATCGTCTCGAATGCGGCATTCTTTGCATCGGTGCTGGCGTTGATCATCAGCTTGCGCGCAAATTCTGCAGTCCGAGAGGGCAACTGGCTGGCCAAGCGCGCGAAGGAAGAGGTAGATCGTATTCGGCGGTACGAGCTACGAGCTAGTTTGCTGAACGAAATTGATCTTCAACACACGCGAGCCGCTACGGTGATGATGCTTACGGCGAGGAAGATGATGTTGTTCAATCAGAATCCCCAGCTTCACGAAGTCGACAGCAGTGAATTCTCCAGACTGAAGAACAATCTGGAAGTAACGCAGAAGATGCAGGCGACATACGACGAGAGAAGACAAACCGCCGAAGTAATCCGAGAAGGGAGTGACATGGCGCGAACGTTGGAACTACTGGCAAACGAACGCAGGTTGACCATTCACCTGGAGAAGGAAATTCTCCATGAGGAACAAGGTCTGCTTGACCTGTCAGAGCGAGTACGAGCAGCGAAAGCGGCCTTGTATCTTCCAAAAGAAGGACCATAAGTCACCCAAGGAGGGGGTTCTTGATCGTCGCGGCGGAAGGCGTCGGGGTCGGCCCCTCTCGTATTGCGACCTCAATCGGTGCGCCGCCTCGCGTAGTGCCCGAAGGCGATGCGCCCGAATCCTGAATGGTTATGGGCCCCGCCGGGCCAAGTGCGAGACTTGTCGCATATCAACTACTTCACAGGACTCGCCCATGCCGAACGACCTGCCAAATGGCGATGACTCCGAAATCGAACGCCGTCTGGAGTCAGAGCGAGAGTGGCGAGACAGCCAAGCTAAGAGTGAACGTGAAGGAATCGCGAAAAGCAAGGAGCTCT
>JAYVCL010000322.1:0-2731 GCA_043749975.1 Burkholderiales bacterium | reverse complement strand
AACGCGAAAATTAAAGATCCCCAGGCGCACGGCTGGCTGGCCGAACGAGACGGCGAGGTCGCCGGAAGTATTTTCCTGAACGACTTCGCGCCGACGCCGGTCGCAGCGATCGGCCCTCTGACAGTACATCCGCGGCATGAAGGGGGAACCGGTCGCGCGCTGATGGAAACGGCCCTCGGTCAGGCGCAGTCGCGCAGCATCGAAAGCGTGCGCCTGGTGCAATCTCCCGGCCATCTGAGGTCCCTCGCCTTGTACGCAAAGCTCGGGTTCGAAGCGCGTGAGCCGCTGCTGCTCATGCGCGGGCGGCCCGCGGCGTCCCCGCTATCGGCCGGCAACGTGCGCATCGCCACCACCGCAGATGCGGATGCATGCAACGCGCTGTGCGAGCGCGTGCACGGATTCTCGCGGGCGCCGGAGCTCGCGCGGGCGATCGACCAGCAGGCGACCAGCGTGTTGGAGCGCGACGGTCGCGTGCGCGCCTATGCCACCGCGATTGGATTTCTCGGCCACGCGATCGGTGAGACGGCGGCCGACATCGCAGCGCTGATCGGCCACGCGCCGGAGAGTCCAGGGCCCGGGTTCTTCCTTCCGCTGCGCAATGGCGAGCTGCTGCAGTGGGCGTTAGCGGCGGGTCTGAAAGCGCTATGGCCGGCGATGTTGATGACCCGTGGGCGCTATCAGGAGCCCAGAGGGGCGTTTCTTCCGTCGATTGCTTTCTAACGGGGGGAGAGCAAAGCGTCGAGCTGGCGCCGGCTCACGCGGTCTGCTCTATCGAGCGGTATTCAGCAGTCTTGACCGGTAGCTGCAGCAGCACGACTTCGGCGTCCCCAGGACCGGCCTGCAATGACACCGGCGGTTCATCGCTGGAGGCGAAGATAGGTTCCCAGCGGTTCAATCGCCGCGACTCGTAAATTAGGGAGCCGACGGTTACGACGAAGAACTGACCGGCGCTGCCCTGCGGGTCGATGCCGGTCGCATTGCCGCCGGCTGGAATGCGCATCACTTGCGTTGCGACGAGGGTCCGGCTGCAAGGGAATCAGGTCTTTTACATCGACCTCTTCGATCGCGGCGGACGCCGCAGCATCTATTGGCGCCACGCGCCCCGTCCGACCCTCTCGAATTTGCATCCAGTTCGCCGATCGCGGCCGCCCAGGCTGGAATCAGCGTCGCAAGCTCCGGGCTATGAATGATGAGCCCCATCTCGGTGTTGAATGGTCCGAGCGCGGTCGAAGTTCATCGAGGCGATGAACAATTCCTTGCGATCGAATACCACGCCTCACGCGCATGGCCGGCATCTGTGGTCGCCTTCCGCCGACCTCGGTCGAGATTCGAATGCGCGCATGTTTGCACCCGACGCCGATTGGCGACAGATGCATTACCTCGCACTCGATGCCTTCGATGCCTTCGATGGCATTGACCGTGCTTGCCCACGCCTGAACATCTTCAACCGCCTATACGCAGTGACTTTTGCAGTACTGGACCGGACCACATCGACTGAGATCGAGGGTTGGCGCGGCTTGCAGAGGTGTTTTCGATCCTCCTCCTCCCCCGGCCTATCTGCACGCGCCGCACAAGACCGCCTCATCCTGCACTTCGAGGAAGACCTGCAACTGACCTGGGACAGCTGGTCGGGGGTGCTCAACCAGGTCCGCACAAGCTCGCACGCGGGGCTTCATCCGAGCCTCGTACCACCGCGCAGCTGCTGGCTCAACGAGCCGGTAATCCAGCCAGAGGCACCAGCGCTCGGCTTCTTCTGATCACACAGTTCAACATTTACTTTCGTGCAGTTCAACATTTACTTTCGCGGACAGCTCGGCCGCCAGGGGCGACCCGATTTATGAGGCCGGTGTGCAGCTCGGCAGGTTGCTGCGCACGGCGTTTCTGGCGGACTACTTCGTCAATGTCGTTTTCCGGCGCGAGCTTCGGCGGGTGCTCAATCGCGGAGAGGCGGTCAACGCGCTGAAGCGCGCAATCTATACCGGGCGCGTGAGTCCGGCGCAGGCCAAGCGCGTCGACGAAATGCAAGCAGTGGCCGACGCGCTGAGCTTGCTGGCCAACATCGTGATGGCCTGGAACACGGCGCAGATGCAGGCCGTCCTGGACCGCTGGGCCAACCGGCGGCAGGTCATCCCGCCCGAGCTCATCGGACGCATCGCGCCTACGCGGCTGGAAGGCATCAACCTGCGCGGTGTCTTCCGCTTCCCCATCGAGCGATACGCCGAGCAGCTACTGCCGTCACAAATTGCAGCGAAAACAAACGCACTCCACTGAAATCGACCTCGCATTGACGCCTTGAAACACGCATTGGCGAGTGAACAGGATCATCAGCCAAATCAATAGCTTACGAATCACCCCCCGCGTCGTTGCTGGCTCCGCGCACCGTCACTCATTGCACAGAAAACGAGTGGACCCCGAAGCCGTCGTCCAAGGCTTGAGGAACAGGGCGCAGCAGCGATGCGGCGCCTGACCTGAACGAAACGCTAGCCCGCGGGGTAGCGCTTCAGCAGCCGTTTCGTGACGACCTGATAGTCGCCGGGGTCGATCGGGTTCAGCCACTGCTTGAAGCGCGTCACCGCGCCGAGTTGCAGCCCCAAGTCGAGCAGCAGTTCGTCGATGTGGTGCACCGAGAACGGGATGATGTTGGTGCCCTTCGAGTGCTTGCCGTCGGTGCGCGCCTCCATCCAGGCCAGCCGTTTGTCGATCATCGCGTTCTGCGCGGCCGGTGGCGGCA
>JAYVCL010000321.1:0-15967 GCA_043749975.1 Burkholderiales bacterium | reverse complement strand
ATCGAGCAGGTGCGCTCGCACCTGCCGGTGACGGTCACGCGCGGCGGCACCGTGCTGCAAGCCGACGCGCTGGAGTACGACAACCTGGCCGGCCTGCTGCAGCTCAGGGGCCGCGTGCGCGCCAGCTTCGCGGCACCGAGAAAGTAGGCGCGGCATGAACCCTCCGCTGGTCTTCATCACCGGTGCATCGAGCGGCATCGGGCAGGCGCTGGCGCTGCGCTTTTATCAATCGGGGCACCGGCTCGCCCTGGTGGCGCGGCGAACCTTGGAGGTGCAGGCCTGGGCCCGCGAGCAAGGCCTGGCCGCAGACCGCTTTGCGGTGTACGCCGCCGATGTGCGCGACATCGCCAGCATCACGGGCGCGGGCCGGGCCTGCATCGCATCGCAAGGCCTGCCCGACGTGGTGATCGCCAACGCCGGCATCAGCGTGGGCATGGACACGGCCCAAATCGCCGACCTGGAAGTCATGCGCGCCACCTTCGAGACCAACACCATCGGAGTGGCCGCCACCTTTCAGCCGTTCGTGCGGGCGATGTGCGAGCGGCGCAGCGGCACGCTGGTGGGCATCGCCAGCGTGGCCGGCATCCGCGGCCTGCCCGGGCACGGCGCCTACTGTGCGAGCAAGGCCGCCGTCATCAGCTACTGCGAGAGTCTGCGCGGCGAATGCCGGCCGCACGGGGTCAAGGTGGTGACCCTGGGGCCGGGCTACATCGACACGCCGCTGACCCGCGCGAATCGCTACAAGATGCCGTTCCTGATGCAAGCTTCGGCCTTCGCCGAGCAGGCCTTCGGCGCCATCCAGGCCGGTGTGAGCTACCGCGTGATTCCATGGCAGATGGGCGTGGTCGCCAAGCTGCTGCGCGCGCTGCCGAACGCGCTGTTCGATCGACTGCTGGCCGGGCGACCCCGCAAGCATCGGCAGGGCGAGTAGGTCAATTCGCCCGACGCAGACACGTCGAGGCGGCGCTTGAACCGCTGGCGGCCAGCACCGACTTGAAGACAAAGAAAAAAGCGGTGGGCCCTGGAGCGCCACCGCCTGTTTGACGACGCCGGTCAAGCCGGCGTCGGTATTGAGTCCGTTGTGGGTTCAGTAGCCGCCGCGGCTTCCACCGCCACCACCACTGCCGCCACCGCTGCCGTAGCCGCCGCCACCGCCGGAGCGACCACCGCCGCCACCGCCGTAGCCGCCACCACCGCCGGAGCGACCACCGCCGCCACCGCCATAGCCGCCGCCACCACCACTGCTGCCACCACCGCCGAAGCCGCCGCCACCGCCGGAGCGGCCACCGCCACCACCGCCGAAACCACCGCCGCCGCCCGGAGGACGACCACCGCCGCCGCCGAAGCCGCCCGGACGCTCTTCGCGCGGACGGGCCTCGTTGACGACGAGAGCGCGGCCGTCGAGGGCCTGGACGTTCATGCCGGTGATGGCAGATTGGGCTTCCGCGTCCGAACCCATTTCCACAAAGCCGAAGCCCTTGGAACGGCCGGTGTCACGGTCCATCATCACCTTGGCAGATGAAACGGTGCCGAACTGTGCGAATGCCTGTTGGAGATCTTCGTCGCGAACGCTGTATGCGAGGTTGCCGACGTAAAGCTTGTTGCCCATGGAGAGCGCCTTTCTTTCCTGCAGAGTTTCCTGCTGAGTTTGCTGCGTGATGCTGCGTGATGCTGCGAATTTGCCCGAGAGGCCCTGTGCACTTTCTACCCATCCTGACCGATTAAAGAAAAGGCGCGGCGTCCAAGCACAGAATTTTCATTATCAAGGAATTAGTTCCGTGTCCGCAAAGGGTTCGCAAACCCGCGTCACACAAAGTGTTGTTTTCGGGGCAGGGGATTGCATTTTCCGTGGAACGCATTTCGAACGCCTCGCCGCTATCATCCGGCGCGCCCGCAGCCGCACCCACTTGCAAAGCTTCATGACAACCCATGCCCCGTTTCGCATCGCCAGCCTGGTGCCCAGCCTGACCGAGCTGCTGGTGGCGCTGGGCCTGCGCGAACACATCGTGGCGCGCACCGGCTTTTGCATTTACCCGGCTGACGCGGTGGCCGGCATCGCCAAGGTCGGCGGCACCAAGGACGTGAACTTGGCCAAGCTGCGCCGGCTGGCACCAACCCACGTGCTGGTCAATGTCGACGAAAACCGGGTGGAGACCGCTCAGGCGCTGCGCGAGTTCGTGCCGCAGGTGCTGGTGACGCATCCCTGCCGGCCCGACGACAACCTTGCGCTGCTGGAGCAGATGGTCGCAGCCTTCGGCAGCATGCCCGGCGTTCTGGATCGCGCAGCCGAGTTGCGAACGTTGCTGCAACGAGAGCTGGCACTCACACAGTCGCATGCCTGGCGGTCACGGCGGGTGCTCTATCTGATCTGGCGCGACCCGTGGATGACGGTGGCGCGCGACACCTACATCGCGCAGATGCTGGCCTGCGTGGGCTGGCACACGCTGCCGGCGCTGGACGGCGGCGCGCAGGGCGCGGCCCGCTACCCGGTGCTGCAGGGCGACGAGCCCTGGCTGGCCGATGTGGACCAGGTGCTGCTCAGCTCCGAGCCGTATCGATTCGGCAAAGCGCATGTCGAGGAAGCGCAGCGGCTGTGCCCGCAAGCCAGCGTGCAGTTGGTCGACGGCGAATTGCTGAGCTGGTACGGGCCGCGCGCTGCCGCCGGCTTGGCCTACCTGCGCGGCTTGGCCGGCGCGCCATGACGACGGCAACCGCGCCGAGGCCGGCCGGCGGCGGCGTTACGATCCTGCATGGACATCTACAAGCCGCTGCTGTCCCTGCTGGCGATCGTGGTCATGATCGTGGCCGCGTTCGGGGTCGAGATCATGTCCGACGGGCTGGTCAAGCTGTTCCCCATTCTGGCCGGCACTGTGCGGTGAAGGCGTGCCTGCGCCGGCTGCTCGCCGTCGCGTTGACGCTCTCGCTGGCCGGCTGCGCCCTGTCGCCCGAGCGGCCCGAAGTGGCCGCTGCCAGCAGCGCGCTGGCGGCACGCCAGCACGCGGCCGCCGAACAGGCGGCCAAAGAGGCCCCCGGACGCCGACTGTGGTTTGCCGGCTTTGCGATGAACTCGACCTCGAACGCGTTTCAGGGCGACCTCGAACTGGTCTCCGGCGTGTTCTCGAAGCTCGGCGGCGTGATGCTTCGCTACGAGCACAGCAACGAGTTGCAGACCGAGACCTTGCGCTACCCGTTCGCCGGCCCGACGACGCTGGCCGAGTCGATCCGCCGCATCGGGGCGCAGGCGCGCAACTCCGACGTGGTGGTGCTGCTGGTGTCGACGCACGGCAACAAGAAGGTCCTCAGCGTCAACGTGGCGTCGAAGGACTTCGCGCCGCTGACTGCCGCTCAACTGGCCAAGGTGTTGGAAGCGCTGGGCGACACGCCCACCGTGGTGTTGCTGTCGGCCTGCTATTCGGGCTCGTTCTTGCCCGAACTCGCGCGTGACACACGAATCATCCTGACGGCGGCGTCGGCCAATCGCTCGTCCTATGGCTGTGATTTTCACAGTCGCAACACGTTTTTCATCGAAGAGACCTTCGATCACCGCTTCGACGCAGCCCTGTCGCTGCGCCAACTGGCGATGCAGGGCCGAGCGCAGATCGCCAGTCGCGAGGCGGCGCGAAAGCTCACGCCCTCCGAGCCCCAACTGCGCATCGGCAGCAAGGTCGCCTGGCTGGCCGACCGGCCGCTGAAAGACTGGTTCCTGAGCCCCTGAAGCGCGGCTGCACCGCACAACAAAAAGCATGAGCGACATCACCTGGGACTACATCATTTGCGGCGGCGGCACCGCCGGCTGCCTGCTGGCGAATCGGCTCAGCGGCAACCGCAAGAAACGGGTGCTGCTGATCGAAGCCGGCGGCAACGACGACTACGCCTGGATCCACATCCCGGTGGGCTATCTGTACTGCATCGGCAACCCGCGCACCGACTGGCTTTTCAACACCGACGCGGACCCGGGCCTGAACGGCCGCTCGTTGCGCTACCCGCGCGGCAAGGTGCTGGGCGGCAGCAGCAGCATCAACGGCATGATCTACATGCGCGGCCAGGCGCGCGACTACGACCACTGGGGCGCGCTGGGCAACGACGGCTGGAGCTGGGCCGATTGCCTGCCGCATTTTCTGAAGCACGAAGACTTTCACAAAGGGGCCGACGCCTTTCACGCCGCGCCGGGGTTCGACGACACCGGCACCCGCGAAGGCGGCGAATGGCGGGTCGAGAAGCAGCGCCTGCGCTGGGACATTCTCGACGCCTTCGCGCTGGCTGCGCAGCAAAGCGGCATCCCGGCCAGCGACGACTTCAACCGCGGCGACAACGAGGGCGTCGGCTACTTCGACGTGAACCAAAAAAACGGCGTGCGCTGGAATGCCACCAAAGGCTTTTTGCGCCCGGTTCAAGAGCGCAACAACCTGCAGGTCTGGACCGGCGCGCACATCTCGCGGGTGCTGATCGAGACCACCGAAAGCGGCCCCAAAGCGGTCGGCGTCGAGGTGATTCCGCGCGGCGGCGGCGAGCCGATCCAGGTGCGTTGCAGGGGCGAAGTGGTGCTGTGCGCCGGGGCCGTCGGCACGCCGCAGTTGCTTCAGTTGTCAGGCATCGGCCCGGCGCCGTTGTTGCAGCAGCACGGCATCGAGGTGCGCCACAACCTGCCCGGTGTCGGCGAGAACCTGCAAGACCATTTGCAGATTCGCGCCGTCTACCAGGTCGACGGCGTGAAGACGCTCAACACCACAGCGAACTCGCTCTGGGGCAAGGCGAAGATCGGCCTCGAATACGCCTTCAAGCGCAGCGGGCCGATGAGCATGGCCCCGTCGCAGCTCGGTGCCTTCACGCGCAGCGACGCGGCGCAACCGCACGCCAATTTGCAGTACCACGTGCAGCCGCTGTCGCTCGACGCCTTCGGCGAGCCGCTGCATCGCTTCAACGCCTTCACCGCCAGCGTGTGCAACCTGAACCCGAGCAGCCGCGGCCAGGTTCGAATCCGCAGCGCCGACCCGATCGACGCGCCCAGCATCCGCGCCAACTACCTGAGCACCGATGCAGACCGGCGCGTGGCCGCGCAGTCGCTGCGGGTGACGCGCGGCATCGTGGCGCAGCCGGCCCTGGCCAGGTACCGGCCAGTGGAGGTCAGGCCGGGCCCGCAGTTTCAGAGCGACGCCGAACTAGCTCAACTGGCCGGCGACATCGGCACCACCATTTTTCACCCGGTGGGCACCGCCAAGATGGGCTTGGCGAGCGATGCGATGGCGGTGGTCGATGCGCGAATGCGCGTGCACGGGGTGCAAGCCTTGCGCGTGGTCGATGCCAGCGTGATGCCCACCATCACCAGCGGCAACACCAACTCGCCGACCTTGATGATCGCCGAGCGGGCGGCGGGATGGATCCTGGCGGACGCGGAGCCCTAATCAATAAGACCGCGCAGGCTCGTGCCCGCCTGCGCCGCGCGACCGCGCCAACAGCCACACGACGATGCTCACATTGAGCAAATTCCACCCGATGCCGTTGACGAAGGCAGCACGGTACGAGCCCGTGAGGTCGAAGATCGCGCCCGACATCCAGCCGCCCAGGGCCATGCCGAACAGCGTGGCCATCAGCACCGTGCCGACCCGCGCGCCGGCCTCGCGCGGGGTGAAGTGCTCACGCACGATCAGCGCATAGCTGGGCACGATGCCGCCCTGGAACAGGCCGAACAGGATCGACACCACGTACAGCGACACCAGGCCGTTGAACAGCAAGAACAGCAGCAGCGCCGCGCCTTGCAACAGCGAGCCGAGCAGCAAGGTGCGCAGGCCGCCGATGTGGTCGGAGATCCAGCCCGATCCGAGCCGGCTGACGATGCCGAAACCCAGCATCAGGGCCAACATCTCGGCCCCGCGCGCGGCCCCGAACCCGAGGTCGCCGCAGTAGGCCACGATGTGAACTTGCGGCATCGACATCGCCACGCAGCACGACACGCCGGCCACGCACAACAGCGCTTGCAAGGTCGAGGGAGAGAAGCCGAGCGGGCGGTCCGAATCGGTGCTTGTCGACGCAGCCGGCGCTGCGCTGACCGCTGCCGTGACAGGTGCCGTGACAGGGGCCAGAGAGGGCGGACGCCGGCGCAACGCCAACGCCAACGGCAGCATCGCCAGCAGGCAGAACACGCCGGTGCCGATGTAGGTTTGGCGCCAGCCCACGCGCTCGATGAAATGCTGCATCACCGGCGGCCAGACGGCACCGGCCAGGTAGTTGCCGCTCATGCAGATGGCCACCGCAATGCCGCGCCGGCGTGTGAACCACTGCGAGGTGTCGGCCACCAGCGGCGCAAAGGTGGCGGCGGTGCCGAGCAGGCCCATCAACAGGCCCTGCGCCAGGCTGAACTGCCACAGCGTGGTGGCCGAACCGGCGGCGACGAAGCCCGCGCCCAGCCCCACGCTGCCCAGCAGCACCGGCACCATCACGCCGAAGCGGTCCGACAGCCGGCCCATCAAGATGCCGCCCAGGCCGAAGCCCAGCATCGTCAGCGTGTAGGGCAGCGAGGCATCGGCGCGGGCGACGCCGAATTCGGCCTGGATGCGCGGCAGCACCACGGTGACCGCGTACATGCCCGAACCGCCAAGCGTCATCAGCAACAGCGACACGAACAGCCGCGTCCAGGCGTAAACAGACTCGGATGCCGCTGGTGCTGAAGGTGGTTTCGCGGGGGCGGTCATGCCCCGCAGTGGAACCTGTCGGCGACCGCGAGGCCGCTGTGGCCGGGCATTCAGTCCGCCGCGAAGCAATAGAACAGCCCCGCGCCACCGGTGGCTTTCAGCGCATCGGCTCCGCAGCCGCGCGACGCGTGCGACGAGTTCCACGACTTGGCCGGCGCACTCTCGTCGAGCCCGGTCCTGTCGTGGTGGCCCACCATCGCCGAGCCGTCGCCGCTTTGGGTCCAGTTGCCGCAGGTGGTGTTGGCGTTGCCGGCGACGAAGCTGCCGTCTGGCTGCGAGCCGGTCAGCACGTCGTGCTGGTTGGGCGTGTCGCCGCGGCCGTTGATGGGCTCGCCGCGCTCGGTCAGCGCAGTCTGCTTGCTGAGGTTGTTGCTGCCGTGCAGTTGCGCCACATCGGTGGCCACGACCACCCCTTTGGCATTCGCCCACGGGCCCGTGCCGATGCGGTCGCGTGCGTTGACGCCTGGTGCGGTGGCGCTCGGCTGCTGGCTCAGGTAGGCGCGCCAGGTTCGGCTGCCGGCACCCGCGGCGGCGCCCAGAGCCTGGCAATGCTGGTCGGCACCGGCCAGACCACCCAGGTCAGCGCCCTTGCCCGGGCCGGCGCTGGTGACGAAAAAACCCATGCCTGGTTTGCCGCCGGACGGGCTGCTGCAAGCTGCCAGCGCTGACAGCGCGACGGCAGCCATCAGCACGGACCATTTGGGTGACGATTTGTTGCAATCCATCGGGTGCCTCCGCCGGGGAAAAAGCGAAATCGCACTTTAATCTGTCGTCAACCCCTGCGCCAGCAGATTCAGGCCGTCACCCGCGCTGCGCGCGCATCCCTCGAAACCTCAAGACAACAGTTGCTTGCGCGCGCGGTGCAGGCGCACGAAGAGGTTGTCTTCGCTGATGGCCAGGGTTTCGCACACCTCGGCGGCCGAGCGGTCTTGCAGCACACGCAGATGCATCACCTCGCGCAGGTTGGCGGGCAGCGCCTCGATGCGCGTCAGCGTGCGGCGCAGGCGCTGGCGCTGCTCGGCCACGTCGTCGGGCAGCGGCTGCGGGCAGCGCAGCGCCAAGGCATCCCGGCCGTCGCCCTCGTCGTCGCTGTCTTGATCCAGGCTGTCCAGGCCGGCGCGCTGGCGCACCAGGTCGACGATCTTGTGCTTCAGGATGGCAGTCAGCCACGAGCGCAAGGCCGAGCGGCCGGCAAATTTGGCGCGACCCGAGATGACGGCCTCGAACACGTCGTGCACCACGTCTTCGGCCAGCATCGGGTCGTGCAGCCTGCGCTGCGCGAAGCGAACCAGAGCGCCGCGGTGCGACACCATCTCGGGCCACGACACGGCCACGGATTCGAGCGCCGACGCGTCGCTCGCGGGTCTCGTCGATGCGGTCGCGGCAGGCTTCAGCAAGCCGGGGTGGAAGGCGGCGCTGTGCGAAGCGGCGGCGGAGGCGGTTCTGGCGTTGCTCGACATGGCAGGTTTCCGGGGTCAGTGGCGATGGCTGAACTGTGGTCTGCGCACCTCGCGCCAGCCTCGCCGCACCTCACGGGAGCATCACATTTGCGTCAACACCGGGCGTAAGAAAAAGCAGGCCCGGCGCGACAATCCGGCATGCTCACCACCCCGCCCGCCACCGTTCTGGTGGCCGAAGACCAGGCCGACATTCGCGATCTGATCGTGCTCAACCTGCGCAGCGCCGGCTACGCCGTGACGGCAGTCGGCGACGGCGTGGCCGCGCTGGCCAGCCAGGCCGAGCACGCCAGCGACCTGCTGATCCTCGACCGGATGATGCCGGGCATGGACGGGCTGGAAGTCTGCAAGGCCTTGCGCGCGCGCGGCAGCGCCACGCCGATCCTGATGCTGACCGCCAAGTCGACCGAACTCGACCGCGTGCTGGGCCTGGAGCTGGGTGCTGACGACTACCTCACCAAGCCGTTTTCACTGGCCGAGTTGCTGGCCCGCGTGAAGGCCTTGCTGCGCCGCGCCGACCTGCTGCGCGCCGCGCACGCCCAGGCGCAGGCGCAGCCTGGCGCGCTGCACAACGGCGAGCTGGAGATTTTGCCGGCCAAGCGACTGGTGCGGTATCGGGGCGGCGCGCTGGACTTCACCGCGCTCGAATTCGACCTGTTGCTGTACTTCGCCCAGCATCCGGGCCATGTGTTTTCGCGCGGCCAGTTGCTCAACGCGGTGTGGGGCTACACGCACGACGGCTACGAGCACACGGTGACCACCCACATCAACCGCCTGCGTGCCAAGCTGGAGTCCGACCCGATGCGGCCCGAGCTGATCCTGACCGTGCGCGGGGCGGGCTACAAGATGCGCGAGGCACCGCTGTGACCGTCGCCGCCGAAGTCCCCGCGCAATGACCGTTCGCTTCAAGATCGCGCTGACGATTTTCATCACCGGCGCGCTGACGGCGCTGGGCGTCATCGCCACCGTGCTGGTCGCCTTCCAGCGCTTCGAGCACGAGAGCACCTACTACCGCGCCGACGCGTTCCTGGGCCGCGTGGTGGGCATGTACGCCGACATGTTCGACCTGCACGCGCAGCGGCCCGATGAGTTCGAGGCCTTGCTGCGCAGCCTGGTGCTGTTCGAGCCGGACACCCAGCTCTACCTGCTGGATGCGCAGGGCAGCGTGCTGGCATCCAGCGGCAGCGTCAAAGCGGGGTCGCGCGTCAAGCTGGCGCCGGTGCTGCAGGCGGTGGGCAGCCCGCCGATGCCGTATGTGATGGGCGACGACCCGCAGCGCATGGACGCCGACGCCGTCATCGCCGCCAAGCCGCTGGGCCGCGCCGTCATTCGCAGCACCGAGCCGGTGGCCGGCTACCTGTACCTGGTGGCGCACCAACCGGCGCTGCCTGCGGGCCGGCTGGCGGCCTTTCGCAGCAGCTTCGCGCAGCCGGCGCTGGCAGCCATCGTGGCGGTGGTCGCGTTGGCCACGCTGCTGGCCGCCTGGGCCATCGCCACCATCACGCGGCCGTTGCGCCAGCTCACCGAGGCGGTGGCGGCGGTGTCGCGCGACGGCCTCAGCGCCGGCGCACCGGGCCAGCCGCTGTTGAACTTGCCGGCCGATTCGTCGCGCGACGAATTCGGCCAACTCGCCGGCGGCTTTCGCGCCATGCTGGGCACCTTGCGCACGCAGTGGGACACGCTGCGCCGGCTCGACCACTTTCGCCGCGAAGGCGTCAGCAACCTGTCGCACGACCTGCGCTCACCGTTGACCGCCACCACCGCCTGCCTGGAGACGCTGGACGCGCGCTGGGCCGGCGACCATAACCGAACCCAGGACCGCCACCTGGTCGAGGTGGCCCTGCGCAACACCCGCAACGCAGCGCGCCTGGTGCAGTCGATGGGCGACCTGGCGCAGCTCGACGAACCCGAATTCAAGCTGCACACCGAGGTGCTCGCTGCCGGAGAACTGCTCGACGACATCGCGCTGCGCTTCGCTGCCCGCGCCGCCCAGCAGGGCGTCTCGCTGGGCACCCAGGACCCGCCCGCTGCCGGTGCCGCTGCCGCGCCGCCGTTCGCGGCGCTCGACATTGAGCTGTTCGAGCGTGCCGTGGCCAACCTGGTCGACAACGCGCTCAAGTTCAGCCGCCCCGGCGGGCGCATCACCTTGATGGCGTGCGTGCAGGCGCAGCGCGTGCTGGTCAGCGTCGACGACAGCGGCCTCGGCATCGCACCCGCCGACCTGCCGCACCTGTTCGACCGCTTCTACCAAAGCCGCCACAGCGTGGCTCCGGCCACCGGCGAAGGCGGCAAGGGACTGGGCCTGGCGATCGTGAAACGGATTGCCGAGCTGCATGGCGGCGACGTGGCGGTCAGCAGTGCCGTGGGGGTGGGAACGCGGGTCACGATATCGCTGCCGCGAGCGTCGATTTGAGCCCGCTTGGGGTCACCGAAAACCCGCAGGGAAAGCACCGATGTCCGCGTCGAAGTGCGGCCCTACAGTGCCGCTACTCGCAGATGGCACCGTTTCGGCGCCGTGCATGGCGGGGTGCTGAGGAGACACATCAACGCGGCCAGGGACGATCACCGGGCGCCGCGTCGGCAGGGGCCGCAACACGGCCGACGCCGAGACAGAGCTGAAACAGAGCCAGAATGAAAAGGGCGCCGGAAACACTGGCGCCCTTTTTCTTGGGCCCCCGTTCTTGGGCCCGCTTTCTTGAGCCCGCTTTCATGTAGCCCATGTTCGAACTCGCCACCGTCACCCTTGCTTCGCTGTTTGCCGGCTTTGTCGACGCCATCGTCGGCGGCGGTGGCTTGATTCTGGTGCCCGCCTTGTTCAGCGTGTTCCCGAACGCCGCCCCCGCCACGCTGTTCGGCACCAACAAGGGCGCTGCCGTGTGCGGCACGGCGTGGGCCACGGTCCAATACAGCCGACGCGTGCAGATGCAGTGGCGCGCCATGCTGCCGGCGGCGATCGCCGCACTGGCCGGCAGCTTTGCAGGAGCCTGGACAGTCACCCTCGCGAGCCCCGGCGGGCTGCGCCGGGCCCTGCCTTTCATCCTGGGCGGCGTGTTCATCTACACGCTGGTGCGCAAAGACCTGGGCCGCATCCACGCGCCGCGCCACGCCGGTGCCAGGCAGGCGCTGATGGCCAGCGGCATCGGCTTGGTGGTCGGCTTCTACGACGGTTTCTTCGGACCCGGCACCGGCAGTTTTTTCGTGATCCTGTTCGTGCGCCTGCTCGGCTACGATTTTTTGAATGCGAGCGCCAGCGCCAAGCTGCTCAACACCGCCACCAATCTGGCCGCGCTGGCGCTGTTCGCCATCAAGGGCCACGTGTGGTGGCACATCGCCGCCGTGATGGCGCTGGCCAACGTGGCGGGCAGCCTGCTCGGCACCCGGCTGGCCCTGCGGCACGGGGCCGGCTTCGTGCGCGGCGTCTTCATCGCCGTGGTCGGCGCGCTGATCCTGAAGACCGGCTACGACGCGTTTCTGGTCTGAGAAAGCAGGCGCACCGCGCGTCGCCCGCGCGTCGCTTGAATTGCCAGGTCCGAACCCCGCTGTTCGAGCCACCGCCCGCGCCGCATTTGCGTAGCATCGACAGCATCGATTGATTCTGTCGGACCCACCATGCCCGTTGACGCCGAACTCCGCTCACTCAGCATCGACATCCCGGCCCAGCCGGAAGCGCTGGTGAAGCTGTCGCTGTTGCTGTCGGAAGACGAAGTGAACCTGCAGGCCATCAGCAGCCTGATCGAGTCGGACATGGCGCTGGCTTCGGCCGTGTTGAAGGCGGTGAACTCGTCGCTGTACGGCCTGTCGGGGCGGGTTCAAAGCGTGCAGCAGGCCATCACCTACCTCGGCACGCGTGAAGTGGCCTCGGTGACCTTCGAGATGGGCCTGCGCGCGGTGTTTCCGGCTGCGCCCGAACTGGAGCCGCTGTGGCAGCGCGCGGCGGTGCGCGGTGTCTTGATGGGCCGCATCGGCCAGGCGCTGAGCGTCGACCCCTGGGCCGCCCACTCGGCCGGCTTGTTCGAGGAATGCGGCAAGGCCGTGTTGTTCCGGCATGCGCCCGACCGCTACCGCTCGCTCTTGACTGCCGCGGCCGATGACGAAGAACTGGTGATGCTCGAGCATGCCGAATTCGGCGTCAGCCACGACGCGCTGGGTGCCGCACTGTGCGAAAGCTGGGGCCTGGCCTCGGCCGCCGCCCACAGCGTGCGCTACCACGTGATCGCGATCACCACGCGCGAGCTGCCGATGCAGTTGCCCAGGCGTTCCATCTGCGCGCTGTCGGTGTTGGCACATGCGCTGATGACCAACCCCGGCACGCTCGACGAAGTGGCCCAGGCCGTGGCCCCGCAGGCGCAGCTCGATGTCGACCTGGTGCTGCGCGGCACCCGCCGCGTGCAGCTCCAGATCGAGGCGGCGGTGCAGCGGGCGGCGTAGCCACCCGGTTGCGGCGCGTCGGCAGCGTCTGCCGGCTCGCTGCGGAGTGGCGCGGGGCCATCAACCCCCGCTGCGTCTGAACGCCATCAACGCGCTTTGCCACGATGGTGAGCAGGTTGAAAAAACCTGCGCCAGTTACTGGCCAAAACCGACACCACCCAGCCCCGCACGTCGCAGCATGAGGCCGCATCGGCAAAGGCTGCTGCGTTGAACGATGATTCGGTCTTCTGAAGGAGAAACGACGATGCCGCAAACGCGACGTGACGCGATGCAACGCAGTGCCGCTGTGGCGGCGCTGTTGGCCGGGGCTGGCCTGCTGCCGAACGCAGCGCGCGCTCAGGCCGGCTGGAACAAGGCGGCCTTCGACGCGAAGACGCCCGACGAGGCAATGAAGGCCCTGGGCGCGGCCAAGCCGGTCGAGAGCAAAGACGTGTTGCTGGTCGCGCCCGACATTGCCGAGAACGGCGCGGCAGTGCCGCTGGCCTGCAGCACCGCGCTGCCCGGCGTGAAACGGCTGGCGTTGCTGATCGAAAAGAACCCCAACGCCTTGGCCGCGGTGTTCGATCTGACCGACTCCGTGGACGCCAGTGTGTCCACCCGCATCAAGATGGCGGAGACCTCGAACGTGCTTGCGGTGGCGATGATGGCCGATGGCCGGGTCTTGTTTGCGCAAAAGGAAGTCAAGGTCACGCTCGGAGGCTGCGGTGGGTGAAGGTAATAGCCGCGCGGCCGTCGGCCCGAAGATTGACTGAAACCGCAGGAGAACCGCATGCCCGACCCGATGCGCATCCGCGCTCAATCCCAGGCCGGCAGCGCCGTCGTTCGCGTGCTGATGGCCCACGAAATGGAAACCGGCCAGCGCAAAGACGCTGCCGGCAAAACCGTGCCGGCCTGGCACATCAGCGAAGTCAGCGCCTCGCTCAACGGCAAGCCGGTGCTGGCGGCCCAGTGGGGCACGGCCATCGCCAAGAACCCGTTCTTCCAGTTCACCATCAAGGGTGCCAAGGCTGGCGACAAAGTCAGCGTAAGCTGGACCGACAGCAAGGGCGAGACCCGCACCGACGAAGCGGCGGTGGTGTGAAGGCCGGCGCGCTGACGCGCAGGCCTTCAGGCACCGCCTTGGACCCCCGCGTCGGTGACGCCGTGCAGCGCAAAGGCTTTCTTGGCGAGATCGATTCGAACGTACAAAACCGACAGGGTCTTCCCCTTCCGGGTCGGTTGATGAAAGTTCGAACTTCCCCTCGTGGCACTGCTGTGCTGTGCCGGTCTGTGCTTCGCGAATAGCTCGGGACGGGGAACTCCCTTTCATTCGTTGGGCGCCGCATGGCACATGCTTTTTCTGGCTCGGGACCAGGCATCCAGACGCCAGACGGCTGCTCGGTGGCCTTGTATCGGCTGATGCCCTACATGGGTGAACTGCGTGACATCGAATGCGCCCTTCAGATGCACTCGACCGCACTGGAACTCGGCTGTGGCACCGGGAGGCTTTGCGCGCGCCTGTTGGAACTTGGATTGAAGGTCACTGGAGTAGACGAGTCTGACGAAATGCTCGCCCACTTACCCGCAGGTGTTGAAGGGGTGCGGTCTTCGATCGAACAGCTTGATCTAGGGACAAGATGGTCAGCCGTCCTGTTGCCCAGCCACCTGATCAACCATCCGGACGCCAGCGTGCGAAACAAATTCGTTGCCGCCG
This sequence comes from Burkholderiales bacterium, assembly GCA_043749975.1. GTDB lineage: Bacteria > Pseudomonadota > Gammaproteobacteria > Burkholderiales > Burkholderiaceae_C > JANYJJ01. Next base: position 1,700 of record JAYVCL010000321.1, on the reverse strand, counting down.
CTGCGCGACATGTCTCATCAGTTGGAACCTTCTTTGTGAAGCGACACAAGCCTTCATGGTTGGCCACCGTTCAGGCGGGTCGCATTGGCGAATCGAACGGTGTCTCGTACCACGCCGAGCAAGTCGCTCGGGCGGGCAACCTGGTCACGATGACGCTGCGATACGAAGCATTTGGCCAGTCTTGGACCCAATCCTTCTCGACAGTGTCACTGTCAGAGATGGAAGTCGAAGAACTTCTCCGCCAGCATGGCTTTGGGCGCTTTGAATGGCTAGGCCCCGAGAAACTTTGGGTTTCCGCCTCAGCGAGCGATGCCTGACCTTTTGCGATCGAGCGGACAAGCTTCCGGCCTGCGCCCTTGAGCTGCCCCTGATGTCAAACGTTTCCGCTGCCAACGCACCACGCATCGAGACTCGCTTGCAAATATGCATGGCATATGCATAATTCTGGATGCCTGCCGAGTTCGACCCAACCAAGGCCAGAACAAACCGGCGAAAGCACGGCGTCGGCTTTGCGCATGCCGAGCAGGCACTTTGGGAATGCACGCATTGGGTCGGGTGCTGGTGCTCATTCACACTCAACGCGAAGAGCGGATGCGTCTGACTTCCGCTCGCAAGGCCAGTCGCGGCGAGGCAGATCGATACCATGCGTGACGAATACGATTTCAGCAAGGCCAGGCGCGGAGCGGTCATCTCGTCTCCGGGCAAAACACGAATCACCATCATGCTTGACGACGACGTCATCGAGCACTTTCGATCTCAAGCGGAGGCAGAAGGCGTTGGGTATCAAACACTCATTAACGCGCTCTTGCGCAAGTCAGTCGTGAGTTCCAGGAAAGCAAAGGTCGAAGACAAGCCACTTACCGTGGCCACCCTGAGGCGAGTTCTCCGCGAAGAGCTTCACACCTCCTGAGTGTCGAGCGCTCGTGAAGCAGGCGGCTACACCTAGTTGGTGGGACGATCGAAGTAATGGTTCAAGAGCGCGCTGAGCTGTGGACAACGGTTGATGAGTTCTAGAACAGGAATCCAAGGAGACTTCGCTTATGAAGCAAGAGACGCCTCACGCTTTCCCAAACGAGCGTACGGCCCACCCCAAGCAGTGGTCTACCGCGAATATCAAAGATTAGACAACATTCAGGCCAAAGTGGCCGATCACACAAAGGATTCCATATGAAAACTACTCTCGCAACGGCTATATCGATCACCGCGCTCATTGCGTGCGCGACGCCATCTACCATGTTCCTGAGTCCGGATGGAAAAATTACAAGATGCGCTGCTCATGGCTGGGGCTACGCGGGCGCACCAATGGCGCAGGGCATCCATGACAGCTGTACTGCCGACGCAAGAGCCGCTGGTCAGCTTCCCATGGCGGAGGCGGGAAGCATCGGCATCATCCCTAGCACAGAGCTATCCTCGATGCGGATTTTGAAGGTCATCCCAGGCTCGCCTGCCGATCTTGGGGGAATCAAGTCAGGCGATTCTATTGTCGCAATCGACGATCAGCCGATGGCAAATTTGGCCGACGCCCGGCGCATGATCTTTGGTCGCGTGAATACGCCTGTGAAAGTGACATATCGCTCTGGCGCCGTCGAAAAGACGGTAAACCTCGTTGAACTAAACCGCTGACGCGGTAGTGACAGGCGGGGCCTGCGAAGCGGCTCGACTGGGCAAGCGCAGCACCGGGTCGTACCTTGATGCTGGGG
>JAYVCL010000320.1:0-12908 GCA_043749975.1 Burkholderiales bacterium | reverse complement strand
TGAGTCGATCTGTATCGACCTGCCTGCTGTTTCAGCAAATGCATTGCACAGCTCGAAAGCGCGCTGCACCGTAGATTCCGCTTGACGCTCAGTCGCCTGTCACGCGGACACCGCCTCCTAATATTTCACTATGGAGATATTCATGTATCAAGCACCGACCGTCACCATCAGAGTTACCTACCCCGGGTCTGCTTTGGAGCCGAGTTTGTTCGACATCGTGGTTTTGTCGAACTCGACTCTTAATCCGCTGTTTCCGGCCTCGGGCACCCTCTACGACGGTTGGTGTCTCGACAAGTTCGCACACATCAACATTCCTGGCACTTACACGGCGGCGGTTTATTCCACCTACGAGCTGGGGATTTTGCACGACAGCGGGTCGCCGATCGGCCTCAACGCTTTTAGCAATAACCTCGACTCCATCAATTGGCTGCTCGGTTACTACACCGGTGCAAACCCGGGTATCACTTTTGGCGAAGTGCAAGGCGCGATCTGGCAACTGGTGGGCCAAGATTGGCACTCCGAAGCAGCGTACCTCGGCCCCGTCGACCAAGCCAATGTCGACTCGCTCGCGGCCCTGGCCTTGACACATGACGGCTACGTGCCGGACGCGGGCGAAGTCATTGGTGTCGTGCTCGATCCGCTGGTGAACGGAGTCCATCAGCAGCCGCTGATCATTGAAACCCGAGCCGCCAAGCTGGGCGATTTTGTCTGGCACGACCTGAACGCCAACGGCATACAAGACGCCGGTGAGCCTGGCATTGCTGGAGCCACGGTTGATCTGGTGCGTGATCTGAACGGCGACGGCTTGTTCACCGGTGCCAACGAGGTTCTGGCCACGACCACCACCGACGCCAACGGTGCCTACAGCTTCAAAGGGTTGACGCCCACGTTGACCTACCAGGTGAGGTTTACCTTGCCTTTCAGCTACTCGACAGGGAGCCCGCAACAGGTCGACGGCAACCCGGCTTCCGGCACCAACAGTGACGGACTTCTGTCGAGCGTGGTCGTGCTGGCACCCGGTGAATACAACCGCTCTATCGATGCCGGCTTCTACAAATACGCCAGCTTGGGCGACCGCTTGTGGCTGGATGCGAACGGCAACGGCCAGCAAGACGCGGGCGAAGTCGGCATCAGTGGCCAGACCGTGACCTTGATCGGCGGCGGAGCCGACGGAGTGATCAACGGCATTGGCGACACCACGGCAACCACCATCACCGGGGCGGACGGCATCTACCAGTTCACCGGGCTGACTCCGGGTGCTCAGTACCAGGTGATGTTCGCCAAGCCCGCAGGCACGGTGTTCACGGTGCAAAACAGCGGCAGCGTGTTGACCGACTCCGACGTCAATGTCGTCACCGGCAAGAGCCAGATCGTCACGCTCGCCTCGGGCGAGAACAACTCCACCATCGACGCTGGCGTATTGACGCCCGTGCCGGTGCCATCCAAGTTGTCCGGCTACGTCTACCAAGACGTGGGCAACGACGGCGTGCGCAATGCCGAGCCTCCCATTGCCGGGGTCACCATCACTCTGAACGGCACCGACGACCTGGGCCACCCGGTCAGCGCCAGCACCGTGACCAACGCAGCCGGCTTCTACGAGTTTGCCGGTCTGCGCCCGGGCACCTACAGCGTGACCGAGACCCAGCCTGCGGGTTACCTCGACGGTAAGGATACGGCTGGCAGCGCTGGCGGAAACACCACCGTCAACGACGTCATCAGCGCCGTCGTGCTCACCCCGGGCAGCAACAGCGTCGAGAACAATTTCGGCGAGATCACACCCGCCAGCATTGGCGACAAAGTCTTCAACGACCTCAACGCCAACGGGCTGCAAGACGCTGGCGAAGGCGGCGTGGCCGGCGTCACCGTGCGCCTGTTCACCTGCGTCAACAACCAGCCAGGCGTGCAAGTCGGGGTCGACAAAGTCACCGACGCCAACGGCAACTACAACTTTGGCGGCCTGGCCCCGGGCGACTACATCGTTCAATTCGTGGCCCCCAACGGCAGCGTGCTCAGCACCGCCAACGTCGGCGGCAACGACCTGATCGACTCCGACGCCGGCGCGGGCGGCTACACCGGCTGCTACACCCTGGCGGCGGGCGAGACCAACACCAGCGTGGACGCCGGGCTGGTCAAAACCGCCAGCCTGGGCGACCGGCTTTGGCTGGATGCGAACGGCAACGGCCAGCAAGACGCCGGCGAAGTCGGCATAAGCGGCCAGACCGTGACCCTGATCGGTGGCGGAGCCGACGGTCTCATCAACGGTATTGGCGACACCACGGCCACTACTGTCACCGGGGCGGACGGCTTCTACCAGTTCACTGGGCTGACCCCCGGCGCGCAGTACCAGGTGATGTTCGGCAAACCGGCGGGCACGGTGTTCACGGTGCAAAACAGCGGCAGCGCAGTGAGCGATTCCAACGCCGATCCCGTCACCGGCAAGAGCCAGATCGTCACGCTCGCGTCGGGCGAAAACAACTCGACGCTGGACGCTGGCGTGTACGCCAAGGCCTCGATCGGCGACCGGGTGTGGCTCGACTGCAATGGCAATGGCGTGCAGGACGCCAATGAGGTGGGTGTGGCCAACGTCACTGTCAAGTTGCTCGACGCCGGTGGCGCCGTGGTGGCGACGCAGACGACCGATGCCAACGGCAATTACCTGTTCTCGAACCTGACACCGGGCGACTATTCGGTGCAGTTCGTGCCGTTGGCCGGCTACCACTTCACCACCAAGGGTGCGGGTGCCGACCACAGCACCGATTCGGATGCCGACCCCGTCACCGGCAAGACAATCCAGACGACGCTGGTTTCGGGCGAATCCGATCTCACCTGGGACGCAGGTTTTGCGCCGTTGTGCCGCGAGGTGAGCTTCGACTTCCAGGGCAACTCCAAGCTCAACGGCCCCGACGGCAATAGCCGCACCTACACCGATGCGGTAACCGGCGTGTCTGTATCAGCGCGGGCTTTCAGCCACGACAAGAGCAGCGGCGAGTGGGCCACGGCCTACGTCGGTGCTTATCGCGGCGGCTTGGGCGTTACCGACTCCAGCGAAGGCGATGGCAGCGGAAATAGGCACACGATCGACAACGTCGGCGGGCGCGACAACTTCATCGTGCTGCAGTTTTCGCAGGCGGTGACGGTCGACAAGGCTTACTTGGGCTATGTGGTGGGCGACAGCGACTTCCAGGTCTGGATTGGCAACTCTGCCTCCACCATCACGACGATGAGCAACAGCGTGTTGTCTGGCCTGGGTTTCACCGAGGTGAACAGGACCACAGAAACCACCGCACGCTGGGCCGACATCAATGCCGGCGGTGCCATGGGCAATGTGTTGATCATCGCCGCTGACACCACTGACCTCAGCCCTGATGACTACTTCAAGCTGCAGAACATCGCTGTGTGCGCGCCGGTTTTCTGCACACCGGTGGCGAATGCCAGCATCGGTGACCGTGTGTGGTGCGACACCAACGGGAACGGCATTCAAGACAACGGCGAAGCCGGCGTTTCCGGCGTCACCGTCAAGCTGCTCAATTCGGGCGGCAGTGTGGTGGACACCACCACGACGGACAGTTACGGCAACTACAAGTTCAGCACCCAGCCCGGTGACTATCAGGTGCAGGTCATCAAGCCGAGCGCGTTTGGCGGTTTCACCAAGGCCAACCAGGGCAGCAACGACGCGGTGGATTCGGATGTCGACGCCAGCACCGGCAAGACCGGGCTGATCACACTGCTCGCCGGCGCGAACGACACCAGCGTGGACATTGGCCTGACACCTCCCCAGGTGACGCTGACCTATGACTTCAATGGCAACTCGTCAACCATCGGCCCTTTCGGCAACACCCGCAGTTACAGCACTGGCGGCGTCAGCGTCACCGCCAGCGCGTTCAGTCGCGATCACTCTGGCCAGTGGGCCAGCGCATGGCTCGGTGCCTACAGCGGCGGTCATGGCGTCACGGATTCCAGCGAGGGCAACGGGTCGAGCAACTACGCGCACACCGTAGACAACGTGGGCCGCATCAACTACGTGGTCTACCAGTTCTCGCAGAACGTGGTGGTCGACAAAGCCTTCCTGGGCTACGTGATCGGCGACAGCGACCTCACGGCGTGGATCGGCTCATCGACAACAACGTTGACCAGCCTGAACGACACCGTTCTTGCCGGCATGACCAAGGAAGACAACGACACCACCTCGTCGACGACGCGTTATGCCGACATCAACGCGGCGGGCAAGGAAGGCAACATTCTGGTGATCGCCGCGAGCACGTCCGACACCACGCCGGACGACTATTTCAAGATCCAGCAGTTGGTGGTCAGCACCAATTCGACGACGGTCACGCCGATCGCGATCGATCTCGACGGTGACGGCATCAAGACCGTCGCACGGGCCGATTCAGGCGGCACCTTCGATCTGTTCGGCACTGGCCAACAAGTCGCTTCGGGCTGGCTGAGCGGTGGCGACGGCTTCCTGGCCGTCGACCGCAACGGAAACGGCAAGATCGACAATATCGGCGAACTGTTCGGTGGCATGTCGAAGGGCGACGGCTTTGCGCGGCTGGCGTCTTTCGACAGCAACCACGACGGAGTCGTCGATGCGAAAGACGCCGATTTCGGTAGCCTGCGCATCTGGCGCGACGTCAACGGCAACCACAAGACCGATGCTGGCGAGCTGATGACATTGGCCCAGGCCGGCGTGGTCAGCTTGAAGGTGGCCCACACCGAACAGCCGTTTTTCGATGCGCAGGGCAACTTGCACGGCGAGCACAGCCAGGCCACGATGACCGACGGTCACGGGGCGCTGATGACCGACGTCTACTTCGACGTCGCTGCCGCTGCGAAGGCACCGAGCTTGGCCGAGTTGGTGGGCGACGACCGCTCATTGGACGATGTTCTCGGCGGCCAAGGGCATGCCGCGCCTTCGAGTGCAGCCTGGGCCCACCAGGACGCAGCGGTGCACACCGACACTTCCGAGCTTCTGCGCAGGCTGGCTGCGCTGTCCCATGAGGTCAGCCACACCGCAATCGCAGCCTGAGTCTGGACCTCAGCGTGGCGCGGCGGCCTCGACTGGCTCCGCCCACCGCGCACGCTCCGCGCCACTGGTCTTCAGGCCGGTGGCGCTGCCTTTTTTTGCATCTTCCGCAATCAGTTTCAAGTCCCCTCGGCCGTTTTCTGTGGATCTGTGACCTCGCGCCGACGCTGCACAAAAAAGAATGCACGTTTTGCAGCCCTGTGTTCCGGTCATCGCTTCGGCCAGCCCCCATCACACTGTCCGATGACTCTGAGCACACCCCTCGTCCATGAATGATCTGAGCTCAGCGCCTCAGGAGGCGGTCGGTACGCTTCCGCTGCCCGTCTCGCTGCACGAAAGCGTGGTTTTCCTGGCCCGCTTTCTGGGCACTCCCGTGCAGGTCGAACGCCTGCGCGACGGCTTGGCCGCCCACGACTCAGCCGACAGGGCGGCGTTGACCGACGAGTCCCTGCAGGCACTGTTGCGGCATGCCGGCCTGACCGCTTCACCGCTGCCGCCAGGGCAGCGCCGCCGGCCCACCGAACTGCCCGCACTGTTGATCGGCGATGGAGGCCGCACCCTGGTCGCGCTGGCCCTCAAAGATGGCCGCTTCGAATGCCACCTGCCCGGCATTCAGGGCAGCAGTTGGCTCGACGCCGACGCCATCGCCCATGAAGTGCCTGCTGCGCGCTGGATGGCAGTGCGGCCGACATTGCATTTCGACCAGCGCAGCCTGCTCTATGCGCTGCCGCAAGCTGGCCGCTGGTTCTGGGACACCTTCAATCGCAACCGCTGGATGTTCGGTTGGGCGCTGCTTGGCACGCTGGCGCTGAACGTGTTCGGCACCCTGGTGCCGTTCTACGCCATGGCTGTGTACGACCGTGTGATCCCGAACAACGCGCTCAACAGCCTGGGGGTGCTGACGACGGCAGCCGCGTTGATCATCGGTTTCGAGATGGTGATGCGGCTGTTGCGCAGCCACTTGCTCGAGGTGGCGGCGCGGCGCATGGACATCGCGCTGTCGGCCAAGGTGTTTGCGCAATGCCTGCGCATGCGAGCGGCCGATCGGCCTGCCTCGGGCGGCGTGCTGGCCAACACCGTGCGCGACTTCGAGGCGGTGCGCGAGTTCTTCGCCACCGGCACGCTCACCGTGCTGGGCGATCTGCCATTCATGTTCCTGTACCTGGCGGTCATCGCGCTGGTGGGTGGCTGGCTGGCGGTGGTGCCGCTGCTGTGCATTCCGCTGCTGTTGGGCATCGCCTGGGTGGCGCGCGGCCCGCTCGCTCGCAAGGTCAGCGAATCGATGCAAGAAAGCTCGCAGCGCACGGCACACTTGTTCGAGACCATGAACGGACTGGACACGGTGAAGGCGCTGGCCGCCGAGGCCTGGAGCCGCCGCAGATGGGAGGCGCTGACGCAGGCCATCGCCCACAACAGCCTTGAGACGCGAGAGATCATGGCGCGCGTCAACTACGCCACGGCGGCGGTGCTGGCGCTGGCCGGCGTGGCCGTGGTGGCAGTGGGTGCGATCCTGATCAGTGAGCAATCACTGACGCTTGGCCAAATCATTGCGGTGAGTTTGCTCACCGGGCGTGCGCTGGCTCCGGTCAGCCAGGTCGCTGGGCTGGTAGTGCGCTGGGAACAGACCAAGTTGAGCTTCGAGGCGCTCGACAAGATCATGGCCGCGCCGACCGACGAGGCCGCAGCCAGCCTGCAAGCGCCGCCACTCAGCGGAACACTGGAGTTTCGCGATGTCAGCTTCGCCTACCCACGGCAACCGCCGGTGCTCGAGCGGCTGAACATCCGCATCCGCCCGGGCGAGCGCGTGGGAATCATCGGCAAACTGGGTTCGGGCAAGAGCACGGTGCTCAAACTGATCCTGAACCAGTACGCGCCCAGCACCGGCAGCGTGCTGATCGACGAGTTGGTCAACACCCAGCTCGAGCCCCTGTCGTTGCGGCGCCAGATCGGCTACGTGCCTCAAGACGTGACCCTGTTCCATGGTTCGATGCGCGAGAACATCGAACTCGGCCGCGTGCAGGCCGACGACGCTGCGCTGCTGGCCGCGATGCGCACTGCCTGCCTCGACGAGATCGTCACCCAACTTCCCGGCGGCGTGGCGACCCAGGTGGGTGAGCGGGGCGAGCGCCTGTCGGGTGGTCAGCGTCAGATCGTGGCGATTGCGCGCGCGCTGCTGATGCGGCCGAAGCTGCTGCTGCTCGACGAGCCCAGCAGCATGGTCGATCCGGGAACCGAACAGAAACTGATCGCCCGGCTGCGCGCACTCACCGACACCACCATTGTGCTGGTGACTCACCGCATGGCGATGCTGGCGCTGATCGACCGGCTGATCGTGATGGACCGTGGCCGTGTGTTGGCCGACGGGCCGCGCGATGAGGTGCTGAAGGCACTGTCGCAGCGCGCGCCCGACGACGCTGCAGCGTCCCCTACCCCCGGCACCGCTGCACCTGCGGCGGGCCGATTCACAGTCACCTCTGCGTCGGCCATGTCGGCGACGGGCAATGTGCGGGGCCAGACATGACCGAAACCGTCGACGTGCGCCCGCTTCCCGCGCCGCACCCCGATCCCGACCGCGGGCCGCGCCGCACCGTGGCCGCGATGGTCGGTTTGACGCTGCTGTTCATCGTCGCCGCGATCGTCTGGGCCACGGTGGCCGAGCTCGATGTCGCGGTGCAGGCGCGCGGTGTGGTCACCGCGCCGAGCCGGCTGCAGGAGGTGCAGAGCCTGGAGGGTGGCATCGTCGAGCAGATGCTGGTGGGGGCAGGCCAAGCCGTGAAGAAGGGACAGGTGCTGGCGCGGCTCGATACCGCTCAGTACAGCGCCAATCTGGGCGAAAGCCGCCAGCACTACCTGTCCGCGCTGGCCGGTCGGGCCCGAGTCGAGGCGCTGCTCGCCGGCACCGCGCCGCGTTTCGACGCCGCCTGGCGCCGCGAAGTGCCCGAGCTGATCGACAAGGAAACGCAGCTCTGGCGCGACGCGCTGCGCGAGTACCAGGCCAATGGCCAGGTGACGCGTGAAGCCACTCAGCGCCGTCGCGGCGAGCTGGTCGAGGCCAAGGCGCGCATCCTCACGCTCCATGCAGCGGCCAAAGTGGGCGAAGAGAGCTTTGCGATCGAGGAGCGCCTGTTCACGGAAGGTGCCGGTGCGCGCGCCGATTTCCTTACCGCCCAGCAGCGACTGATGGGGCAGAAGGCCGAGCTCGACGCATTGCAGCAATCGCTGCCGCGTTTGTCGGCCGGTTTGGCCGAGGCCCAGGCCACTGCCTCTGAAGCCGATGCCCGCGCGCGGGCGCAATGGGGCGCGCAGCGCTCCGAGTTCGAAACCAAGGCCGCCAGCCTCGTCAACACCTTGTCGGGCCAGCAAGACAAGGTGACGCGACGCGAGGTGCTGTCACCGGTCGACGGCGTGGTCAACCGTGTGCTGATTGCGACGATCGGCGGAGTGGCCGCGCCGGGCAAGGCGATCCTCGAAATCGTGCCCGACGAATCGCGGCTGCAAATGACGGCGCGCATCAAGCCGGCCGACATCGGCTTCGTGCGGCCCGGCCAGCATGCCCACGTGCGCGTGCTGGCGTATGACACGTCCAGCTACGGCAAGGTCGATGCCGCGGTCGAGCGGGTGGGTGCCGACGCCGTGCTCGACGAGCGCAACGAGCCTTACTTCGAGATGCAGCTCACCGCCGCGCGCGACCAGCTCAAACTTCACGGCAAGCCGTTGCCGATCACCCCCGGCATGCCGCTGGACGTGGGCATCCTCACCGGTCAGCGCAGTGTGATGCAGTACCTGCTCAAGCCAGTGCTGCGGGGCGTGCAGGGTTCGCTGCAGGAGCGTTGAAAATGCGTCACCTGATCCGACCCGCAGAGCCGCGACGCCGTCGTCAGCAGCCGCGCCGCCAGCCCGCTGCGGCTTTGGCACTCGCGTTTTTTCTGATGCTCGGCGCGGCCATTGCGCCGCTGGCCGTGCAGGCACAGCCCGCCCAGGAAGCAGGCTCACCGCCAGCCAGCCCGGCAGAGAGCCTGCAGGCGTTGCTGGCGCGCGTGTTAGGGCGCGATCCGCAGGTGCGCGTGGCACAGTTGTTGATGCAGGCGACAGAGGAGCGGCGGCTGCAAGCGCGTTCGCGGTTGGGCCCGAGCGTCGGTGTCACCGTGACCCGGGGCACCTCGCAGGAGGTCGAGTTCGGTCGAGCGCTGGAGCGCCGCACCGACCGCGCCGAAGCTGCGCTGCGCTGGAACCTCTACAACTACGGCAACGATGTTGCCGAACTCGACGGCGCGGCGCGTGACGTGATCGCCGCGGCGGAGGACCTGCGCCGCGCCCGTGAAGAGGTGGTCGAGCGCATTGCCGACCCCTATGCCGAACTGCTGCGGATAGACGGCCTGCTACCGCGCTCTGCCGACCGGCTGGCCACTGTGCGCCGCCTGGTGCAGCAGGTGCTGCGCCAAGCGGCGCTGGGCAAGGTTTCGGATGCCGACGCGCTGCAGGCACAGGCCTCGCTGCTCGATGCCGAGATCGCGCATGAACAGACGCTGTCGGAACATGCCAGCGCGCGTGAGCGGCTGGCTGCCTTGGTTGGCGGCGATGTGCCCACGGTGATGCCGGTGCTGCTCCCACCGGCCGCCGCCGAGGCGAATTTGGCGCAGCCGCATCCTGGACTTGTGGCGGCGGCCAAAGACCGGGCACTGGCTGCGCGTTTGCGTGTGCGCCCCGTGCTGTCGCTGCTGGCACCACGCGTCGACCTCGACTACCGTCAACAACTGAGCGACCGCACCACGCCGCAGTCCACCAACGAGCAACGCAACGGCTGGTCGTTGACGGCGCGGTGGGAGTTGCCGGTCGGAGGCGAGAACCAGGCTCGACGGGCCGAGAACGAGCGCCGCGCCGAGGCTGCCGAAGCCGAGGCCGACCGCGTACTGCAGAACGTGCTGTCTGAGCTGGTGGCGCTGGGCCCCCGCATTGCCAACGCAGAGCGTGCCGTGGGACAGATCGAAGGCCAAATCGCGCAGTACACCGCGCTGGTGCGTGCAGGTGAATTGCAGTTCGAAGCTGGACGCCGAAGCCTGTCGCAACTGGTGCAATTGCATGACAGCCGCTTCGCTGCCGAGCAACGCCGCGCCGAACAGGCGCACCGGCTTTTCGGTGCACGGCTGCGTCAGCTCGCGCTCAGCGGGGCGCTGCTGCCAGCGCTGGGATTGTCGGGCGATTGAGCGCTCTCAGCACGGGCAGCGGCAGGTCAGCCGGCCCGCCGCGCCTTCACGGCCGCGCTCAATACCTGCAGCACCGTCAGCGAGTCGGGCCAGCCGATGCAGGCGTCGGTGATGCTCTGGCCGTAGACCAGTTGCGACGGATCGTCCTTGCCCGCGCTGAATTTTTGCGCCCCGGCAGTCAGGTGGCTTTCCACCATCACACCGAAAACCTGCGTGCTGCCGGTGCTGATTTGCGCGGCGATGTCGCGCGCCACGTCGATCTGCTTGTCGTGCTGCTTGCTGCTGTTGGCATGCGAGCAATCGACCATCAGCGTGGCCGGCAGCTTGGCGGCTGCCAAGTCGTTGCAGGCCGCTTGCACATGTGCCGCGTCGTAGTTGGGCGTCTTGCCACCGCGAAGGATCAGGTGGCAGTCCTTGTTGCCCTTGGTCTCGACGATGGCGACCTGGCCATTCTTGTGGATCGACAAGAAGTGGTGCGGTCGCGCCGCCGCCTGGATCGCGTCGGTGGCGATGCGGATGTTGCCGTCGGTGCCGTTCTTGAAGCCGATCGGCGCCGACAGGCCCGAGGCCAGCTCGCGGTGCACCTGGCTTTCGGTGGTACGCGCGCCGATCGCACCCCAGGCGATCAGGTCGCCCAGGTATTGGGGTGAAATCACGTCCAGAAATTCGCTGCCCGCCGGCATGCCGAGCCGGTTGATCTCCAGCAGCAACTGGCGCCCGATGCGCAGGCCCTCGTCGATGCGGTAGCTCTCATCCAGGTACGGGTCGTTGATGAGCCCCTTCCAGCCGACCGTGGTGCGCGGCTTCTCGAAGTACACGCGCATCACGATCTCCAGCGTGTCCTGGTACAAATCGCGCTGTGTTTTCAGCTTGCGCGCGTACTCCAGCGCTGCCGCAGGGTCGTGGATCGAGCACGGCCCCATCACGACCAGCAGGCGGTCGTCCTTGCCGGCCATGATGTGGCGGATGTCGCGCCGCGTGTCGCCCACCAGCGCCTCGACCGGCGTGCCGCTGATCGGGAAAAAGCGGATCAAGTGCTCCGGCGGCGGCAGCGGCGTCACGGCCTTGATCCTCTCGTCGTCGGTCTGACTGGTGCGCTCATTGCTCGCATACCTGGGCTCCGAGGGGGAGGTGTTCTTGTTCGGCATGGTCGGGTTCCTGTTCGATGAGGCGGAATTCATGGAGGCGAAAAAAAACCGCCGGGGGTGAGCCCGGCGGTTTTGGGAGAGTCGTTGCGCTGTTTAGCTTGCGTGAACGTTTGCCTCTCCGGCCGCCGAGCGGTGCGAGAACCAAAAATACGAAAAATACGCCGACGCGTTGTGCATGGGCCGAAATGTAGCACGCGAGGCTGATGATTTCATGCGGTGCCGCCGACCGTCATTTTGTCGATTCGCAAGGTCGGCTGGCCCACGCCCACCGGCACGCTCTGGCCTTCCTTGCCGCACACGCCGACGCCGGTGTCGAGTTTCATGTCGTTGCCGATCATGCTCACGCGGGTGAGTGCGTCGGGCCCGTTGCCGATGATGGTGGCACCTTTCACCGGGTACTGGATTTTTCCGTTCTCGACCCAGAACGCTTCGCTGGCCGAGAACACGAACTTGCCGCTGGTGATGTCGACCTGGCCGCCGCCGAAGTTGGTGGCATACAGGCCGCGCTTGAGGCCGGCAATGATCTCTTCCTTGGTCTTGTCGCCGTTGAGCATGTAAGTGTTGGTCATGCGCGGCATCGGCACGGCGGCATAGCTTTCGCGGCGGCCGTTGCCGGTGGGCGCAACGCCCATCAGGCGCGCGTTCATCGAGTCCTGGAGGTAGCCCTTCAGGATGCCGTCTTCGATGAGCACGTTGCGCTGCGAGGCGTTGCCTTCATCGTCCACGTTCAGCGAGCCACGGCGATCGGGCAGGGTGCCGTCGTCGAGCACCGTCACGCCCTTGGCCGCCACCCGCTGGCCGATGCGGCCGGCGAAGGCGCTGCTGCCTTTGCGGTTGAAGTCGCCTTCCAGCCCGTGGCCGATGGCCTCGTGCAAGAGCACGCCGGGCCAGCCCGGGCCAAGCACCACGCTGGTCTCGCCGGCCTTGGCCGGGCGCGCCTGCAGGTTGGTCAGCGCTGCGTTGACCGCGTCTTGCACATAGCTTTCGATCACGTCGTCCTGAAAATAGCCGAAGCCGAAGCGGCCGCCGCCGCCGCCACTGCCCACTTCGCGGCGCACTTCGCCGTCGATGGTCTGCTCGGCAATCACGGTGATCGACAAGCGAACCAGCGGGCGCACGTCGGCGGCCAGCGTGCCGTCGGCGCGCGCCACCAGCACCACGTCGTACTCGCCTGCCAGGCCGGCCATCACTTGTTTGATGCGAGGGTCCTTGGCGCGCGCCATTTTTTCGATGCGCTCCAGCAGAGCGACTTTCTGCGTGCTGTCCAAGGTGGCGATCGGGTCCATCGGCGCATACAGCACGCGGCTGTTGGCGATCTTGTGTTTGCCGCTGATCTTCACCGTGCGGCTCTGGCCTGCCGCAGCGATCGTGCGCACGGTGCGCGCCGCGTCGAGCAGGGCGGCTTCGGAAATGTCGTCGGAATAGGCGAACGCGGTTTTCTCGCCCGCCACCGCGCGCACGCCCACGCCCTGGTCGATGCCGAAGCTGCCGCTCTTGACGATGCCTTCTTCCAGGCTCCAGCCTTCGCTGCGC